>CAKZXL010000168.1 GCA_937883885.1 uncultured Aquincola sp.
CGCGCCACCAGGCTGATGGCCGTGAAGTCCTTCAGCGGATCGAAGGGCAGCTTCGGGAACAGCGAGGCATTGATCGCATGGCTGGTGTAGCAGACCAGCAGGCTGCCCAGGTCCGGGTCGGCCTTGGCCACCGCACCGGCGGCGATGTTGCCGGCGGCGCCCGGCCGGTTCTCGACGATGAACTGCCGCTGCAGCCGCGGACCCAGCTCGGTGGCCAAGGAGCGGGCCACCAGGTCGGTGCCGCCACCAGGCGTGGCACCGACGAGGATGCGACCTGCGGGCTCACCCGCCGCCAGCGCGCGGCCCGCCAGGGCCCAGCCTGAAACACCGGCCGCAGCCAGGAAGTGGCGTCGTTGCATGCTTGTCTCCTGCTTGATGTTGTAAGCCGTTGCGCCGGGCTCAGGCCGGCCGCACCAGCGGGCGCACCTGGCACGGCATGCCCATCGCAGCGGCCTGGCGCTGCTCGAAGTCCAGAAACTCGCGCGTCATCTGACTGCCGTAGAGGCCGCCCCGCACCGCGCCGGCCCGCACGTCGCCGAAGTACTCGGCCCAGTCGGCCGGCAGCGGCTGCGACTGCGGCAGCGCCAGCCACAGACGGTACAGGTGGCGCTTCAGGTCGGGCTCTTCATGGTCTTCGAAGTCGGTGCGCGAATGCAGCGTCACGTAGTTGTTCAGCAGTTGCAGGTCGCCCGGCTCCAGCCACATCGAAAAGCACAGCGCCGGGTCTTTCATCAACTCGTCCAGCAGGTCCAGCGCCTGCAGTTGCAGCTCGCTCAGGCGCGGCACGGCGGCAAAGTCGCGCTGCGCCGCCATCACGTTCTTGCGGTTGGCGCGCATGGCCACATGGCCTTCGGCGCTGCCGACGATGGGGCAGCGGTAGAAGGGCGGCGCATCGGGGTGCTGGGCGCCCTGGTAGCTGTGGAACCAGTCGCCCTGCAGCACCGGTATCAGGTCGGGCCGGCGGCGCTGCACTTCCTCGATCACCGCCAGCGAGCTGACCACCTTGCTTTCGCCGCCGCGCTTGGCCGCACGCCGGCACAGCAGGCCCACCACGTCGCCCGAATCGCAATGGAAGTCCAGGCCTGCATTGGTGTTGTAGCCGCGGCCGTTGGCACCCTTGTACTCGCCGCCTTCGTTGCGCACGTCGGCGATGAAGTCGCTGGCGCGGTTCTGGGTGCGCGCCACGCCCATGTGCAGGCCGATGCCCCAGCAGGCCAGCCGGGCTTCATGCTCGTTCCAGCGGCCGGTGGGCAGGCCCTTGACCAGACACATGCCCCAGCGGCCCTGGGTGAGTGCCGCCGCACGCTGCAAGGCCGCGCGCGAGGCCGCCGGCAGCGGAAAGTCCTGCGGGCCCATCGCCAGCCAGGGCTTGTCGGCATCGCGGGCATGGCGCAGCGCCTGGTCGAAGCCTTCGGCCTCCTCGGGCGTCAGGCGCAGCGTCCAACTGGTGTCGGCAGCGGCTTCGGCGGCGCGCCAGGCCGCGGCGGTGGGTACTTGCACGGTCATCTCGTCTCCTGGGCAGCGGCACAACGGCTACCGATGAAGACGCAGTCTAGGGTTGAGCCAGATCAATAAAAAGCGACGAAAATTTGACTCCTACTGAAGGATTCTTGATGAAGATCGCGGCCTTTCACACGCTGGATGCGGTGCTGCGCGGCGGCTCTTTCGCGGCGGCAGCGCTGGAGATGAACCTCACGCCCAGTGCCGTGAGCATGCAGATGAAGCAGCTCGAGCGTTATCTGGGCCAGACGCTGTTCGACCGCTCGGGCCTGCAGGTGCGGCCCACGCCCGCCGCGCGCGAGGTGGCCGCCAGCATGCAGGAAGGGCTGCAGCGGCTGGCGGTGCTGCGCCGGCAGGTATCGGTGAGCGTGGAAGGCACGGTGCGCCTGGGCATCATCGAATCGATGCAGCCGGTGCTGCTGCCCGGCGTGATGAAGATCCTGCAGCAGCGCTACCCGCGGCTGGACCTGCGGCCGCTGCGGGGCCGCAGCGCCGGGCTGACCGAGATGGTCAAGGCCGGCAGCCTGGACGCCGCGGTGGTGGCCCAGCCCGACAAGGGCGGCAGCGCCGGCCTGCGCTGGCATCCGCTGGAACGGCGCGAACTGCTGCTGGTGGCCCCGCCGCAATCACCCGAGCCGTCGGTAGGCGCCCTCTTCCGCCAGTACGACTGGATCCGCTACGACCGCGGCACCGTCACCGGCGCGATGGCGGTGCGCTACGTCAATGCCCACGTGCGTGAGCGCCGGCCCTCGATCGAGCTGGACAACGTGCCCGCCATCGTGGCCATGGTCAGCGCCGGGCTGGGCATCTCCATCGTGCAGCTGTCCGACCCCGCCATCACCATGGCCTACCCGGTGCGCGTGCTGCGCCTGGGGCGCGGCGCCCCGGCCCTGCAGATGTCGCTGGCCCTGCGCAAGAC
>CAKZXL010000169.1 GCA_937883885.1 uncultured Aquincola sp.
CATCCGCGACGCCATCGGCGATGGCAGCTACGACCTGTGGCTGTGGAACGGCACCCAGTTCGTGGACAGCGGCACCGACCTGCATGCGGGCCAGGAGTACACCTTCGCATCGGGCACCACCCGCTTCAGCCTGCGCGGTATCGAAACCGACGCGGCGCTGAACCCGGACGACCCGACCGCCTTCGTGGTGGGTCTGACCTTCAGCAGCGCCGGCACCGTGGGCCTGACGCAGACGCCGCTGACCGCCGCCGTGCCCGAGCCCGGCACCTATGCGCTGATGCTGGGCGGTCTGGGCCTGGTGGCCGGCATCGCCCGCCGCCGCAAGCGGGCCTGATCGTCAGATGGCCGCGGCGGGGTCGATCGGCGCGTTGTGGTCGTCGAAGCGCGTCACCCGCCGAGGCCGCAGGTGGGCCGCGCTGCCGGGTTGGAGCTGCAGCTTGTCGCGCAGCACATGCCAGGCCTCGCGCGGCAGCTCCACGTCCACGTAACTGCCGTCGTCGTTGCGCTTGAATTCCACGCGCGTGAGCGGCCCCACCGTCAGCGCCTGCGACAGCGTCACCGGCCAGGTGTCCGCATCGGGCTGGGACACGATGTCCAGCTCATGCGGACGCACGTAGCTCACCGGCCCTTCGGCGCCGCCGGGGCCATGGCCCAGGCGGCCGTGGAACAGGTTCACGTCGCCCAGGAACTGCAGCACGAAGGGCGTGGCCGGGTGGTCGTACACCTGGTCGGGCGTGCCTTCCTGTTCGATGCGGCCCTGGTTCATCACCACCACCCGGTCGGCCACTTCCATGGCCTCGTCCTGGTCGTGGGTAACGAAGACGCTGGTCACGTGCATCTCGTCGTGCAGCCGGCGCAGCCAGCGGCGCAGCTCCTTGCGCACCTTGGCGTCCAGCGCGCCGAAGGGCTCGTCCAGCAGCAGCACCTGCGGCTCCACTGCCAGCGCCCGCGCCAGCGCAATGCGCTGCCGCTGGCCGCCCGACAGCTGGTGCGGGTAGCGGTCGGCGATCCAGTCCAGCTGCACCAGCTTGAGCAGCGCGTTCACCTTGCTGCGGATCTCGGCCTCGCTCGGCCGCGTGGCCTTGGGCCGCACCCGCAGCCCGAAGGCCACGTTCTCGAAGATGGACATGTGCGCGAACAGCGCATAGTGCTGGAACACGAAGCCCACGTTGCGGTCGCGCACGTCGTCGAAGGTGGCGTCCTTGCCGCCGAACAGCACGGTGCCCGAATCGGGCCGCTCCAGCCCCGCGATGATGCGCAGCAGCGAGGTCTTGCCCGAGCCCGAAGGCCCCAGCAGCGCCACCAGCTCGCCCGACGGGATGTCGAGGTTCAGGTTGTCGCAGACGACCGTCTTGCCGAAGGCCTTGTTCAGGTTGCGGATCTCAATGCTCATGCTTCGTTTCCTGCGAGCGCCTTCTCGGCGCGCACCTTGCGCTCGACCAGCAGCTTCAGCACCAGCGTCACCAGCGCCAGGCCGGCCAGCAGCGAGGCCACCGCAAAGGCGGCCGCGAACTGGTACTCGTTGTAGAGGATCTCGATGTGCAGCGGCATGGTGTTGGTCTGGCCGCGGATGTGGCCCGACACCACCGACACCGCACCGAACTCGCCCATCGCCCGCGCGTTGCACAGGATCACCCCGTACAGCAGCGCCCACTTCACGTTGGGCAGCGTCACCCGCCAGAAGATCTGCCAGCCGTTGGCGCCCAGCACCCGCGCGGCTTCTTCCTGCTCCTGGCCCTGGGCCTGCATCAGCGGAATCAGCTCACGCGCCACGAACGGGAAGGTGACGAACACCGTGGCCAGCACGATGCCCGGCAGCGCAAACACGATCTTGATGTCGTGGTCGCGCAGCGTCTCGCCGAACCAGCCCTGCAGGCCGAACACCAGCATGTAGATCAGGCCCACGATGACGGGGCTGACCGAGAACGGCAGGTCGATCAGCGTCAGCAGCACGTTCTTGCCGCGGAAGTCGAACTTGGCGATGGCCCAGGCTGCGGCCACGCCGAACACCAGATTCAGCGGCACCGAGATGGCCGCGGCGATCAGCGTGAGCTTGATCGCCGACAGCGCGTCGGCCTCGGTCAGCGCGGCCAGGTACACGTCGGCGCCTTTTTTCAGCGCCTCATAGAACACCGCCACCAGCGGCACGAACAGGAAGAAGGCCAGGAAGGCCAGCGCCACGCCGATCAGCGTGCGCCGCACCCAGGCCGGCTCGGCCGTGGCCGCCAGCGCGCTGCGCGGCGGTATGGTTGATGCAGTCATCTAGTTTCCGCCCTGGCGGCGACGCGCCCAGGCCTGCAGCAGGTTGATCAGCAGCAGCATCACGAACGAGATCACCAGCATCACCACCGCGATGGCGGTGGCGCCGGCATAGTCGTACTGCTCCAGCTTGGTGATGATGAGCAGCGGCGTGATCTCCGAGATCATCGGCATGTTGCCGGCGATGAAGATCACCGAGCCGTACTCGCCCAACGCCCGCGCGAAAGCCAGCGCAAAGCCAGTCAGTAGCGCCGGCATCAGGATCGGGAAGATCACGCGGCGGAAGGTCTGCGCCCGGCTGGCGCCCAGCGTGGCGGCGGCTTCTTCCACTTCCTTGTGCAGGTCTTCGAGCACTGGCTGCAGCGTGCGCACCACGAAGGGCAGGCCGATGAACACCAGCGCCACGAACACGCCGAGCGGCGTGAACGAGACCTTGATGCCCAGCGGTGCCAGGTACTGGCCGATCCAGCCGTTGGCCGCGTAGATGGCCGTGAGCGCGATGCCGGCCACCGCGGTAGGCAGCGCAAAGGGCAGATCGACCAGCGCGTCGATGATGCGCTTGCCCGGGAACTGGTAGCGCACCAGCACCCAGGCGATGATCAGCCCGAAGAAGGCATTGAGCAGCGCCGCCGCGAACGAGGCGCCGAAGGTCAGCCGGTACGAGGCCACCACCCGCGGCGAGGCCACCGCCTCCCAGAAGGCCGGCCAGGTGAGGGTGAAGGTCTTGAGGAAAGCCGCCGACAGCGGGATGAGGACGACGAGGCTCAGGTACAGCAGCGTGAAGCCCAGCGTGATGTCAAAGCCGGGCAGCACGCTGTGCCGCTTGAGCAGGGTGCGCGAGAAGATCACTTTTTGCGGCCAGCCGCCAGCAGCTGGTCGTAGATGGCGCCGTCGTCGAAGTGCTCCTTCTGCGCCTTGGTCCAGCCGCCGAAGTAGTCGTCGATGGTGAAGGTGGTCACCGCCGGAAAGTCCTTGGCGTACTTGGTCAGCAGCGCGGGCGAGCGCGGGCGCAGCTGGTGCTTGGCCGCGATCTCTTGCGCCGTGTCGGTGTACAGGAACTTCAGGTAGGCCTCGGCCTGCTTGCGGGTGCCCTTCTTGTCCACCACCTTGTCGATCACCGCCACCGGGTTCTCGGCCAGGATGGTCGACTTGGGGTAGACCACGTCGAAGTTGTCGCCGAACTCGGCCTTGATCAGGTTGATCTCGCTCTCGAACGTGGCCAGCGCATCACCGATGTTGCGCTGCGCGAAGGTGGTGGTGGCCGCACGGCCGCCGCCGTCGAACACCGGCACGTTGGCAAACATCTTCTGCACCAGTTCACGCGCCTGCGCGGCGTTGCCGCCGGCTTTGAGCACCGAGCCCCAGGCCGCCACGTAGGTGTAGCGGCCGTTGCCGGTGACCTTGGGGTTGGGAATCACCACGCTGATGTCGGGCTTGGCCAGGTCGGCCCAGTCCTTGATGCCCTTGGGGTTGCCCTTGCGCACCAGGATCACCGTGACCGAAGTGGTGGGCGACGAGTTGTTGGGCAGGCGCTTGGCCCAGTCTTCGGGCAGCAGCTTGCCGCGCGTGGCCAGCACGTCGATGTCGCTGCTCTGGTTCATCGTCACCACGTCGGCTTCCAGCCCTTCCAGCACCGAGCGGGCCTGCTTGCTGGAGCCGCCATGGCTCTGGTTGATCGTCAGGTCTTCGCCGGTCTGCTGCTTCCACTGCTTCTGGAAGGCAGGGTTGATCTCTTTGTACAGCTCGCGCGCGACGTCGTAGCTGACGTTCAGCAGCGTGGGGCCGGCGGCAAAGCTCAGGCCGGTGCTGCCCGCCAGGGCCAGTGCCAGCAGGCTGCGGCGCAGCAGGGACGGTGAGCGCAAAGATGATGCTTTCATAACGGACCGTTCTTAAATGCGAAGGGCGAATGTATTACCTGGTTACCGCCGGCCAAACCATTGCTTTCGCCTTTGCTTATGCGAAAAACAAATGAGCCGCCCGGTGGGGCGGCCCAGTTCGGCCATCGGCGTGCCCGCCAGTGCGGGCCAACGCCGGCTTACTTGCGCGTTTACACCTGGTCGAAGGTGCCGCCGTCGGCAAAGTGCGTCTTCTGGGCGTTGGCCCAGCCGCCGAACACCTCGTCCACCGTGAACAGCTTGATCGCCGGGAAGTTGCTGGCGTACTTGGCCGCCACCTTGGGGTCGGTGGGGCGGTAGAAGTTCTTGGCCGCGATTTCCTGGCCTTCGGGCGTGTAGAGGTATTCCAGGTAGGCCTGGGCCACCGCGCGGGTGCCCTTCTTGTCGACCACCTTGTCCACCACCGCCACTGGCGGCTCGGCCAGGATGCTGTTGGGTGGGTAGACGATGTCGAACTTGTCGGGGCCGAACTCCTTCAACGACAGGTGGGCCTCGTTCTCCCAGGCCAGCAGCACGTCGCCCAGGCCGCGTTCGGCAAAGGTGACGGTGGAGCCGCGGGCGCCGGAGTCGAGCACCGGCACGTTGGTCAGCACCTTGCCGATGAATTCCTTGGCCTTGGCCTCATTGCCGCCCGGTTGCTTGAGCGCCCAGCCGTAGGCGGCCAGATAACCCCAGCGCGCGCCGCCCGAGGTCTTGGGGTTGGCGGTGATCACCGACACGCCGGGCTTGATCAGGTCGCCCCAGTCCTTGATGCCCTTGGGGTTGCCCTTGCGCACCAGGAACACGTAGGTGGAGGTGTAGGGCGAGGCGTTGTGCGGCAGGCGCTTTTGCCAGTCGCTGGGCAGCAGCTTGGCCTTGGCCGAGATCTCGTCGATGTCGTAGGCCAGCGCCAGCGTCACCACGTCGGCGTCGATGCCGTCGATCACCGAGCGGGCCTGCTTGCCCGAGCCGCCGTGCGACTGCTTGACCGTGACGGTATCGCCCGTCTTGGCCTTGTAGGCCTTGGCAAAGGCGGCGTTGTATTCCACGTACAGCTCGCGCGTGGGGTCGTAGCTGACGTTCAGCAGCGTGAAGTCCTTGGCCAGCGCACCGAAGGCGGCGCCCGCCAGCGCGGCGCCGACGAGCAGGGTCCTCTTAAGGTTCATGCGTTTCCCGGGGGCGTGAGTGGAGAGATTGCCGCCACTCTAAAAACCGCCCGCCATGCAGGGAACGAAGCGTTCCGCGGACCCTTATGCGTTTTTCGATGAAGCCCAGCGCCCGCTCATGCATCCACCGCCCGCACCCGGCCCGGCAGGCCGGCCAACGCGGCGTCGGTGCTGGGGCTGAAGTCGCCGTCGCGGGCGTTCTGCAGCAGCCGCTGCAGCGTGCCCAGGTGCGGCGTCACCGTGCCGTAGAACAGCACCGCGTCGCCGCGGGCGATCAGCAGCGTGGGGAAGTTCTCCACGTCCAGGGTGCCCAACACCTCGTCGTGGTCCTCGATGTCCACCCAGGCCCAGTCGGTGGCGCCGCCGTCGGCCTGGCGGGCGGCGGCAAAGGCGGCTTCGTACTCGCGGCAGGTGCCGCACCAGGCGGCGCACAGGCAGGCCACCAGCAGGCGTTCGGTCGGTTCCATGGCCGCAAGTGTGCCGGTCCGCGGCCACTCATGGTTTTCGCTCAGCGTCTGCGTCGCCTTGGCGACGCCGCGGACGCTGGCGCCCGGCGTAGGCTGTCCGCCCCCACAAGCAGCGGCCAGCAGCCGCTCGAAGGAGACAAGCATGACGTTCCATTCCAGCCGGCGCCCGCATGCGCTCGGCGTGTTGTCGCTGGCCGTTGCGGCGCTGGCGTCCGGTTGCGGCGGCAGCGACGACGACGTGCCGGTGCCCGAAGAAGCCCGGACGCAGGACACCCGCAGCTTCACCCCGGCGCAGGAAACCACCTTCCCGGCCCTGGCCGGCAGCAACGTGGCCACCGACCGCTGGACCGGCGTGCTCAACGGCGCGGCCTACCGCATCGAGGTGCCCCAGACCGGCTGGAACGGCCAGCTGGTGATGTGGGCCCACGGCTACCGCGGCACCGGCGCCAACCTGACGGTGGACACGCCGCTGATGCGCCGCTACCTGCTGGACAAGGGCTACGCCTGGGCGGCCTCCAGCTACTCGAAGAACTTCTACGACGTGCGCGCCGGGGTGGAGGACACC
>CAKZXL010000170.1 GCA_937883885.1 uncultured Aquincola sp.
CAACCACTCGTGCCAGCCCAACGCGCGGCTGGTCATCCGCGACGGCCGCATCGAGTTCTACGCCATCCAACCCATCGCCGTGGGCGACGAGGTGACGGTGAACTACGGCGAGACGCACCATGAAGGCAAGCTGGAATGCCGCTGCGGTGCGCCGGGGTGCGTGGGGCGGTTGTAGCCGCCCCGCTCGACCTCAGCCTTTGGCGACCGCCTCCGCAATCGCCTTGCCCACGTCGGCCGTGGTGGCCTTGCCACCCAGGTCGGGCGTGCGGGGGCCGTCCTGCAGCACGTCTTCGATGGCCTTGAGCACCGCGGCGCCGGCTTCCGCGTGGCCCAGGTGCTCCAGCATCATCGAGCCGGCCCAGATCTGGCCGATCGGGTTGGCGATGCCCTTGCCATAGATGTCGGGCGCAGAGCCGTGCACCGGCTCGAACAGCGACGGGAACTTGCGCTCGGGGTTGAGGTTGGCCGAAGGCGCGATGCCGATGGTGCCGGTGCAGGCCGGGCCCAGGTCGGACAGGATGTCGCCGAACAGGTTGCTGGCCACCACCACGTCGAACCAGTCGGGGTGCTGCACGAAGTGCGCGGTCAGGATGTCGATGTGGAACTTGTCGGTGCGCACCTCGGGGTAGGCCTTGGCCAGCTCGGCGAAGCGCTCGTCCCAGTAGGGCATCGAGATGGAGATGCCGTTGCTCTTGGTGGCCGAGGTGAGGTGGCGCTTGGGCCGCTTCATCGCCAGCTCGAAGGCGAACTTCATGATGCGCTCGGTGCCGTGGCGGCTGAACACGCTTTCCTGCAGCACGATCTCGCGCTCGGTGCCTTCGAACATCTTGCCGCCGACGCTGGAGTACTCGCCCTCGGTGTTCTCGCGCACGATGTAGAAATCGATGTCGCCCACCTGGCGGCCGGCCAGCGGGCTCTTGACGCCCGGCATCAGCCGCGCGGGCCGCAGGTTCACGTACTGGTCGAACTCACGGCGGAACAGCAGCAGCGAGCCCCACAACGACACATGGTCGGGCACCGTGGCCGGCCAGCCCACCGCGCCGAAGAAGATGGCGTCGTGGCCGCCGATCTGCGCCTTCCAGTCGGCGGGCATCATCGCGCCCTCCTTCAGGTAGCGCTCGCAGCTCCAGTCAAAGCTATCCCACTGCCACTTCAGGTTGAAGCGGGTGGCCACGGCGTCCAGCACGCGCAGGCCTTCGGGCATCACTTCCTGGCCGATGCCGTCGCCGGCGATGACGGCGATGCGATGGGTGTTGCTCATGGGTTCACTCTCCTTGATGGGGGCTTTGCAGGAAGGGCAGCACGCGGTCCAGCAGCTGCTCGGGCGCCTCTTCGGCGATGTAGTGGCCGCAGGGCAGCGCACTGCCCTGCACGTCGTCGGCCACCCGCTGCCACTCGGCCAGCGGGTTGAAACAGCGTTGCACCACGCCCTGCGTGCCCCACAGCGCCAGCACCGGCATGGGCAGGCGGCGGCCGGCCTCACGGTCGGCGCGGTCGTGCTGCAGGTCGATGCCGGCGGCGGCGCGGTAGTCCTCGCACATCGCGTGGGCGGCGCCGGGCAGCGCGATACAGCGTTCGTAGTCGGCCCAGGCCTCGGGTGCAAACGGCGACAGGCCGGCGCTGCGGCGGCCCATCACGTCGTGCAGGTAGGCGCTCGGGTCGGCCTCGATCAGGCGTTCGGGCAGCGGCGAAGGCTGGATGAGGAAGAACCAGTGCCAGTAGGCGCGGGCAAAGGCCTCGTTGGTCTGTTCGTACATGGCCAGCGTGGGCGCGATGTCCAGCACCACCAGGCGCTGCACCGCCTGCGCATGGTCGGCAGCCAGCCGGTGGGCCACGCGGGCGCCGCGGTCGTGCGCCAGCACCTGGAAGCGTGCATGGCCCAGCTGCTGCATCACCGACAGCATGTCGGCGGCCATGGTGCGCTTGGCATACAGCGCATGGTCGGCATCGCCTGCGGGCTTGGAGGAGTCGCCATAACCGCGCAGGTCGGGCAGCACCAGCGTGAAGTGCCGCGCCAGCACCGGCGCCACCTTGTGCCAGATGGCCTTGGTTTGCGGATGGCCGTGCAGCAACAGCAAAGGCGGGCCGTCACCGCCGGTGAGGCAGGCGATCTGCACGCCGGGCGCGGTGGTCAAGAGGTGCGACGTATAGCCGGGGTACAGGCTCATGGCGGCTTTCCTGCTGCTGCGAAGGAGCTGCGACTGTAGGCGCAGCCTGCCGCCTCATTCGTTCCACCGGTGCACTTCATTCCGTCGCCACCGGCACCCATGGGGCGATGGGCCCTTCGCGATAATCGCCCGATGAATCCTCTGCTGCACCGCCTGCAGCCGTATCCGTTCGAGCGGCTGCGGCAACTCACCCGCGACATCACGCCCAACCCGGCGCTGCGCCCCATCAGCCTGGGCCTGGGCGAGCCGCGGCACCCCACGCCCGCGCTGATCGAGCACGCGCTGACCTCGTCGCTCAAGGGCTTGTCGAGCTACCCGGCCACCGCGGGCGACCCCCTGCTGCGCGAGGCGGCAGCTGGCTGGCTGCAGCGCCGTTATGGCGTGACCGTGGATGCAGCCACGCAGGTGCTGCCGGTCAATGGCTCGCGCGAGGCGCTGTTCTCGCTGGCGCAATCGGTGATCGACCCCACGCGGCCGGGCGCCACGGTGGTGTGCCCCAATCCGTTCTATCAGATCTACGAGGGCGCGGCGCTGTTGTCGGGCGCCGAGGTGGCCTTTGCCAACAGCGACCCGGCGCGCAACTTCGCGCCCGACTGGTCGCAGATCGACGAGGCCACCTGGGCCCGCACGCAGCTGGTGTACGTCTGCTCGCCGGGCAACCCCACCGGCGCGGTGATGCCGCTGGACGAATGGCGCACGCTGTTCGAGCTGTCGGACCGGCACGGCTTCGTCATCGCCAGCGACGAGTGTTACTCCGAGATCTACTTCCGCGACGAGCCGCCGCTGGGCGGGCTGCAGGCCGCCAAGGCGCTGGGCCGCGACGACTTCCGCCGCCTGGTGATGCTGACCAGCCTGAGCAAGCGCAGCAACGTGCCGGGCATGCGCTCGGGCTTCGTGGCCGGCGATGCCGAGGTGATGAAGCAGTTCCTGCTGTACCGCACCTACCACGGCAGCGCGATGAGCCCGGTGGTGCAGTCGGCCAGCATCGCCGCCTGGAACGACGAAGACCACGTGGTGGCCAACCGCGAGCTGTACCGCACCAAGTTTGCCCAGGTGACGCCGGTGCTGCAGCAGGTGATGGACGTGGCCCTGCCCGACGCCAGCTTCTACCTGTGGGCCGGCGTGCCCGCCGCCTTCAACGGCGACGACGTGGCCTTCGCCCGCGGGCTGCTCGCTCAATACAATGTGGCGGTGCTGCCGGGCAGCCTGCTCGCACGCAGCGCGCATGGCAGCAACCCCGGTGCCGGGCGGGTGCGCCTGGCCCTGGTGGCCGAAGTGGCCGAATGCCTCGAGGCGGCGCAACGCATCGCCTCCTACGTCAAGTCCTTGTGAGACCCCCCATGACCGCACAACTGCAATCCACCATCGACCTCGCGTGGGAAGCGCGCGCCGACATCACCGCGCTGAACGCGCCCGAGGTGCGTGAGGCCGTCGAGGAGGTGATCGCCCAGCTGAACACCGGCCGCCTGCGCGTGGCCGAGCGCCAATCGGTGGGCCAATGGACGGTGAACCAGTGGGTCAAGAAGGCCGTGCTGCTGAGCTTCCGCCTGAACGACAACAAGCCCATGCATGCCGGCGAGCTGGCCTTCTTCGACAAGGTGCCCACCAAGTTCGCGCACCTGAGCGAAGAAGAGATGCGCGCCACCGGCGTGCGCGTGGTGCCGCCGGCCGTGGCGCGCCGCGGCAGCTACCTGGCCAAGAACGTGATCCTGATGCCCAGCTACGTGAACATCGGCGCCTATGTCGATGAAGGCACGATGGTGGACACCTGGGCCACCGTGGGCAGCTGCGCGCAGATCGGCAAGAACGTGCACCTGTCGGGCGGCGTGGGCATCGGCGGCGTGCTGGAGCCGCTGCAGGCCAACCCCACCATCATCGAGGACAACTGCTTCATCGGCGCCCGCTCCGAGATCGTCGAGGGCGTGGTGGTGGAAGAGAACTCGGTGATCTCGATGGGCGTGTACATCGGCCAGAGCACCAAGATCTACGACCGCGACACCGGCGAGGTGCACTACGGCCGCGTGCCGGCCGGCTCGGTGGTGGTGAGCGGCAACCTGCCCAGCGCCGATGGCAAGTACAGCCTGTATTGCGCAGTGATCGTCAAGAAGGTGGACGCGCAGACCCGCGCCAAGACCAGCTTGAACGACCTGCTGCGCGCCTGATCGCCAGCGCCCATCCCCGATGAGCGGCGGCAACCTCGAGCGCGTGCTGCGTCTGATGGCCGAGCGATCGGCCTCCGACGCCTACATCTCGGCCAAGACGCCGATCCTCATCAAGGTCAACGGGCAGATGATGCAGCTGTCCGACCAGCCGCTGACGCCGGCCCAGCCGCGCCAGCTGCTGGCCGAGATGCTGAACGAAGAGCAGCTGGCCGAGCTGGACAGCACCAGCGAACTCAACGTGGCGGTGGGCGTGCCGGGCGTCGGCAGCTTCCGGCTGTCGGCCTTCAAGCAGCGCGGCTCCGTCGCGGCGGTGTTCCGCTGCATCCCTTTTCACATTCCACCGCTGGACACGCTGGGCGTGCCCGATGCGCTGTCGCAGATCGTGCTGGAAAAGCGCGGCCTGATCCTGATGGTGGGCGCCACCGGCAGCGGCAAGAGCACCACACTGGCCTCGATGCTGGAGCTGCGCAACCAGCAGCTCAGCGGCCACATCCTCACCATCGAAGACCCGATCGAGTTTCTGTTCAACAACAAGAAATCGATCATCAACCAGCGCGAGATCGGCCGCGACACCCAAAGCCTGCATGTGGCCCTGCGCAATGCGCTGCGGCAGGCGCCCGACTGCATCCTGATCGGCGAGATCCGCGACCGCGAGACGATGTCGCTGGCACTGTCGTATTCGCTGTCGGGTCACCTGGTGCTGGCCACGCTGCACGCCAACAACAGCTACCACGCGCTGGGCCGCATCCTGTCGATGTACACGCCCGAGTCGCGCGGCCCGCTGCTGGCCGACCTGGCCGCCGGCCTGCGGGCGGTGGTGTCGCAGCGGCTGCTGCGCGCCACCTCCGGCGGCCGCGTGCCGGCGGTCGAGGTGATGCTCAACACCCAGCTGGTGAGCGAGCTGATCGAAAAAGGCGACATGCACGGCGTGAAGGAGGCGATGGAAAAGTCGCTGGCCGAAGGCTCACAAACCTTCGAGCAGGACCTGGCGCGCCTGGTGGGCCAGGGCAGCATCACCCGCGACGAAGCCCTGGCCAACGCCGATTCGCCGACCAACCTGCTGTGGCGGCTGCAGAACGCGGCGGCGCAGGCCGCCCGGCCGGTGGCGCGCGCCGAAGAGTCCGACGTGGCCGTGTACACCGAAGTCACCATCGACGTGCCCGCGCCCGGCAGCGCCACCTTGCTGGCGCCTGCGCCTGCCGCGCCCTTCGGCGGCACCGCCCCGCCGCCCTCCACCTTTCCCACCCTGCCCCGTTCCTGATGACTGCCGCCCTGCACCTGGCCGAAGCGCTGATCGCCCGCAACTCCACCACGCCCGAAGACGCGGGCTGCCAGGCGCTGATCGCCAGCCGGCTGCAGGCCATCGGCTTTGCCTGCGAAACCATCGACAGCGGGCCGGCGAACTTCCGCGTCACCAACCTGTGGGCCAAGCGCAGCGGCGCCCGCCCCGGGCCCACGCTGGTGCTGGCCGGCCACACCGACGTGGTGCCCACCGGCCCGCTGGACCAGTGGCACAGCGACCCCTTCACGCCCACCCACCGTGACGGCAAGCTCTATGGCCGCGGCGCGGCCGACATGAAAAGCAGCATCGCCGCGATGGTGGTGGCGGCCGAAGAATTCGTGGCCGCGCAGCCCGCGCATGCCGGCGCCATCGCCTTCCTGCTGACCAGCGACGAAGAAGGCCCGGCACTCGACGGCACGGTGAAGGTGGTCGACCTGCTGGCCCAGCGCGGCGACAAGCTGGACATGTGCGTGGTGGGTGAGCCCACCAGCGTCAGCGCGCTGGGCGACATGGTCAAGAACGGCCGCCGCGGTTCGCTGTCGGGCAAGCTGCGCGTGATCGGCGTGCAAGGCCACATCGCCTACCCGCAGCTGGCGCGCAACCCCATCCACCAGGCCGCGCCGGCGCTGGCCGAACTGGCCGCGATGGTGTGGGACAGCGGCAATGCCTACTTCCCGCCCACCAGCTGGCAGGTGTCCAACATCCACGGCGGCACCGGGGCCAGCAACGTGATCCCGGGCGAGGTGGTGATCGACTTCAACTTCCGCTTCAGCACCGAATCGACGCCCGAGGCGCTCAAGGCCCGCGTGGCGGCGGTGCTGGACAGGCACGGGCTGGAATACAGCATCGACTGGACGCTGGGCGGCGAGCCTTTCCTCACGCCGGTGGGCACGCTCACCGAAGCGCTGGGCGCGGCCATCCACGACGAAACCGGCCTCACCACCGAGCTGTCCACCACCGGCGGCACGTCCGACGGCCGCTTCATCGCCAAGCACTGCCCGCAGGTGATGGAGTTCGGCCCCATCAACGCCAGCATCCACAAGATCGACGAGCACGTGATCGCCGCCGACGTGGAACGGCTGAAGAACATCTACCGCCGGCTGCTGGAAAAGGTGCTGGCATGAGTGACGACATCTTGACGGTCGTCGCCGCCATCGAAGCCGCGGCGGCGCGGCTGGACGCGGCCGGCGTGAGCTACGGCCACGGCACCACCAACGCCTTCGACGAAGCCGCCTGGCTGGTGCTGTGGCGCCTGGGCCAGCCGCTGGATGCGCTGGACGAGGTGGCCGAGCGACCGCTGAGCGCCGACGAGCAGACCGCCATCGACGCCTTGATCGAGCAGCGCATCAGCACCCGCAGCCCCGCCGCCTACCTGACGCAGGAAGCCTGGCTGCAGGGCGTGAGCTTCCATGTCGACGAACGCGTGATCGTGCCGCGCTCCTTGATCGCCGAGCCGCTGGCCGACGGCACGCTGGACGCCTGGCTGGGCGAAAACACCCGCCAGGTGCTGGACCTGTGCACCGGCAACGGCAGCCTGG
>CAKZXL010000171.1 GCA_937883885.1 uncultured Aquincola sp.
CTGGCCATTGCGCCGGGCAGCGCCATCGACAAGGTGGCGGGCGAGCGCCTGTCCACCGTGTACATGCCGGGCTGGAAGCTGACCATGCTGCCCGACGAGGTGGTGCAGCGCTACACGCTGGCCGAAGGCCAGGACTGCCCGGCCGTGAGCCTGTACGTGACCATGGACGAGGCCACGCTGGAAGTGCGCGCCAGCGAGACCAAGCTGGAGCGGGTGCCGATTGCCGCCAACCTGCGCCACGACCAGCTGGACGATGTGGTCACCGAAGCCACGCTGACCGGCGAGGCGCCGGCCGGCTATGCCTTTGCGCCCGAGCTGGCCTTTGCCTTCCGCCTGGCGCGCCACCTGAAGGCCCAGCGCGAGGTGGTGCGTGGCAAGCCCGAGAACTTCAACCGCCCCGACTACAACTTCCGCCTGGAGGGCCACACCGCCGAGCCGCAGGGCGACGAGCGGGTGACCATCAGCACCCGCCGCCGCGGCGCGCCGCTGGACCTGATCGTGGCCGAGGCGATGATCCTGGCCAACAGCACCTGGGGCGGCTGGCTGGCCGAATGCGGCCTGCCCGGCATCTACCGCAGCCAGGCCAGCCTGGCGCCGGGCATCAAGGTGCGCATGGGCACCAAGGCGCTGCCGCATGCCGGCATGGGCGTGGCGCAGTACACCTGGGCCACCTCGCCGCTGCGCCGGTACGTTGACCTGGTCAACCAATGGCAGATCATCGCCTGCGCCCGCCATGGCCGCACGGCCGCACTGGCCGCGCCGTTCAAGCCGAAAGATGCGCAGCTGTTCTCCGTCATCTCGGCCTTCGACGCTGCCTACGGCGCGTACAACGACTTCCAGCACGGCATCGAGCGCTACTGGACGCTGCGCTGGCTGGAGCAGAACGGCGTGACCGAGCTGGACGCCGCGGTGATGAAGGACGGCCTGGTGCGCGCCGACACGCTGCCGCTGGTGTTCCGCGCCTCGGGCTGCGAGCAGCTGCCGCGCGGCGCCCATGTGCGGGTGCGCATCACCGGCATGGACCTGCTGACGCTGGACCTGCATGCGCAGCTGGTCACCCGCCTGGACGATGCGGTGGCCGAAGTGGCCGGCGAAAGCGAAGCCGAGGTGGACGACGAGGTGCAGGAAGCTGCGCCGCTGTCGCTGGCCATCGACATGGCCGATGCCGGCGATTCAGCCGAAGCCGGCCAAACGCAGGAGGGTGCCGCCCCGGCGGCGGCCTGACCCACCATGCTGCGCCGCTGGGGCACGCTGCAATGGGCGCTGGCCGCCTCGGTCGGCGTGCATGCGGCGTTGCTGGGTGTGCAGGTAGCGGCGCCGCGCTTCGAGCTGCAGCGCATGGGCGAATCGCCGCTGGAGGTGATCCTGGTCAACGCCCGCGGCAACGAGCCGCCGCGCCAGGCGCAGGCGCTGGCCCAGGCCACATTGGCCGGCGGCGGTGAAGCGGCGCAGGGCCGCGCCACCTCGCCGCTGCCGCCCACGCTGGAAGTGCGCAGCGGGCAGGACACCGACAGCCACCAGCGCCGCATCGAGCAGATGCAAAGCCAGCAGCAGCAACTGCTGGCCCAGGTGCGGCGCGAGCTGGCCATGCTGCCGCCGCCCGACCCCCAGCGCGACACCGGCACCGCCGACGGCGATGCCCAGGAAGACAAGCGCCGCCAGATGCTGAGGCTGCTGGCCGAGATCGAGACCCGCATCAACCAGCAGAACGCCGAGCCGCGGCGCCGCTATGTCAGCCCTGCCACGCGCGAGGTGACCTACGCCACCTACTACGACCGGCTGCGCCGCCGCATCGAAGAACGCGGCACGCAGGACTTTCCGCGCTTCCAGGGCCGCAAGCTCTATGGCGAGCTGACGATGAACGTGACCGTGGACGCGCTGGGCCGCGTGGTGGAAGCCGAGGTGCTGAAGTCCTCGGGCAACCGCCACCTCGATCAGCGTGCCGTCGCCATCGTGCAGGCCGCCGCGCCTTTCGGCCGCTTCAATGCGGCCATGCTCAGCGAGGCCGACCAGATCGTCGTCACCTCGCGCTTTCGCTTCACCCGCGACGACGGGCTGGAAACCACGCTCTCTGCCTCCGCTGCCCCCAGGAAATGACCACTGATCTTTATGCCGTCATCGGCAACCCGATCCAGCACAGCCAGTCGCCCTTCATCCATGCCGCCTTCGCGCAGCAGACCGGCCAGGCCCTGACCTACACCCGCGTGCTCAGCCCCTTCGACGGCTTTGCTGCCACCGTGGCCGACTTCGTGCGCCAGGGCGGCAAGGGCTGCAACATCACCGTGCCCTTCAAGCTGGAAGCGGTGGCCGCTGCCGCCCGCGTGAGCGAACGCGCCGCGCTGGCCGGCGCCGCCAACGTGCTGGACCTGCGGCCCGACGGCTGGGTGGCCGACAACACCGACGGCATTGGCCTGGTGCGCGACATCGCCCACACCGGTGCCGCGCTGGCCGGCAGCCGCGTGCTGCTGATCGGCGCCGGCGGCGCCGCGGCCGGCGCACTCGGCCCGCTGATCGAAGGTCGCCCGCGCGAGGTGGTGGTGGCCAACCGCACGCCGGCCAAGGCGCAGGCGCTGGCCGAGCGGCATGCGGCGCTGGCGGCGCAGCACGGCGTGGCGCTGCAGGCCTGCGGCCTGCAAGATCCTGAGGGCGCTTTCGACATCGTGCTCAACAGCAGCGCCAGCAGCCTGCAGGGCGCCGAGATCCCGGCGCCGGCCTCGGTGCTGCGGCCGGGCACGCTGGCCATCGACCTGATGTACGGCCCGGCGGTCGAGCCCTTCCTGGCCTGGGCACGTGCCCATGGCGCCCAGGCGCACGACGGCCTGGGCATGCTGGTGGAGCAGGCGGCCGAGGCGTTTTTCATCTGGCGCGGCGTGCGCCCGCAGACCGAGCCGGTGCGCGCCGCGCTGCGCGAGGCGCTGGCCGCCAAGGCCCGGCAGCAGGCATGAAGCAGGCCGGCCGCCTCATCGCGCTGGTGCTGCTGTGCGCCGTGGCGCTGCAGCTGTACTTCGGGCTGCGCGTGGGCTTGATGGCGGTGGTCGATCCGCAGTCCACCGCCTTCCAGCGCAGCGAGGCGCGGCGGCTGCTGGCGGCCGACGGCCAGGCGGCCTGGGCGCAGCAGTGGGTGCCGTATGAGCGCATCTCGCCACAACTCAAGCGCGCCGTCATCGCCAGCGAAGACGCCAGCTTCGTGGACCACGGCGGCGTGGACTGGGAAGCGATCGAGAAGGCCTGGGACCGCAACCTGCAGGCCGAAGCGCGGGCCGCCAAGCTCAACCAGCAGCTGGCCCAGCGCCAGGGCAAAAGCGCCAAGGCCACGCCCACGCCGGCGCAGCCGCGCATCGTCGGCGGCTCCACCATCACCCAGCAGCTGGCCAAGAACCTGTTTCTTTCGTCGGAGCGCACCACGCTGCGCAAGGGCCAGGAACTGGTGATCACCTACATGCTCGAAGGTCTGCTGAGCAAGCAGCGCATCCTCGAGATCTACCTGAACAACGTGGAATGGGGCGAAGGCCTGTTCGGCGCCCAGGCCGCGGCGCGCCACTACTTCCGGGTGGACGCGGCGCAGCTCGGCACGTCGCAGGCGGCCCGGCTGGCGGTGATGCTGCCGGCGCCCAAGCGCTTCGAACGGCGGCCCGCCTCGCCTTACATCGTCGGCCGTGCCGGCACGGTGGCGGCCCGCATGCCGGCCGTGGAACTGCCTTGAGAAAGCTGCCGCATGAGTGAATCCATGACCGCCGACATCGCCGCCACCGCCGCCCGCCTGGTGGTGGAAGAAGGCATGGAGTACGGCCCCGCCAAGCGCAAGGCGGCCCGTTCGCTGGGGCGGTCGCGCCCCGGCGACCTGCCGAGCAACGAAGCGGTGGAAGAGGCGGTGCGCGAATACATCGCCGTGTTCTGCGCCGACACCCAGCCGGCCGAACTGGCCGCGCTGCGCAGCCTGGCCCTGCGCTGGCTGGAGCGCCTGGCCGAGTTCCGGCCGCACCTGTCGGGCGCGGCCTGGCGCGGCACCGCCACCCGGCTGTCGGCGCTGCACATCGACCTGTACTGCGACGATGCCAAGTCGGCCGAGATCGCACTCATCAACCAGGGTGTCGACTACGACGTGAGCAGCCTGCCCTCGCCGCGCGGCGAGCCGGTCGACCTGCTGTCGCTGGCCAGCTGGAGCCCCGAACTGCAAGAGCACGTGACGCTGTTCCTGGCGGTGCGCGACCTGGACGACCTGCGCGGCGCCCTCAAGCCCGATGGCACCGGCCGCACGCTGTGCGGCGACCTGGGCGCGCTTCGCCGGCTGATGGCCCAGGCCGACGAGGACAAAGGCGGCGCGGAGACAATCGAGCGATGAACCGACGCAGTACTCTTTTTGCCGGCGTGGGCCTGGCCGCCGCAGCGGCCGGCGCGGGCCTGGCTTGGTGGCGGCTTCACCCCGGCGCGGCGGACGACGAGGCGGTGGCGGCGCTGTGGTCGCTCAGCTTCGCGCGGCCCGAAGGCGGCGAACTGCAGATGGCCAGCCTGCGCGGCAAGCCCCTGGTGCTGAACTTCTGGGCAACCTGGTGCCCGCCCTGCGTCAAGGAGCTGCCGCAGATCGACCGCTTTCACACCGAGTTCAAGCCGCAGGGCTGGCAGGTGGTGGGCCTGGCGGTGGACGGGCCGACGCCGGTGCGCGAGTTCCTGCGCAAGCAGCCGCTGGGCTTTCACATCGGGCTGGCGGGCCTGGAAGGCACCGACCTGTCCAAGCGGCTGGGCAACAGCGTGGGCGCCCTGCCCTTCACGGTGGTCTTCGGGGCCGATGGCCGGCCGCTGCAGCGCAAGCTGGGTGAAACCAGCTATGAAGAGCTGGCTGGCTGGGCCCGATCTGCCGCTTGATCGGGCATTGCGGCTTGTAAAGCCCTAACACCCTTCTATTTTTTGTCAACACCGGGTAACGGCGGATAAACCGCGTAGAGTTCGCTCCCCGCAACCCTGCTCGCCATTATTTGCGGCGACGTTGTTCCGCAGCGACACAGGGTGGACGAACGGGCGGCCGATGCCAGCCGTTTCGCCAAAAAACTGGACTGATCGCGCGTGATGCCGGGCCTGGCCCCGGTCTCGTGCGCAGGAGAACGAACAATGGATCTGCGCAAGCTCAAAACGCTCATCGACCTCGTGTCGGAATCGAACATCTCCGAGCTCGAGATCACCGAAGCCGATGGCAAGGTGCGCATCGTCAAGGCCGACCCGCAGGCAGCGCCCCAGGCCTACCTGCCGGCCGCAGCGCCCGCCCTGCAGCAGATGGCCGCCCCCCTGGCGCCCGCACCGGCCCCCACCGCCACGCCGGTGGCAGAGGCACCGGCCGAGCCCGCCGGGCATGTGGTCAAGTCGCCGATGGTCGGCACCTTCTACGCCGCTTCCAGCCCGGGCGCCAAGCCGCTGGCCGAGGTGGGCCAGTCGGTCAAGGAAGGCGAGCCGCTGTGCATCATCGAAGCGATGAAGATCATGAACGAGATCGAGGCCGACAAGAGCGGCACGGTCACCAAGATCCTGGTGGACAACGGCCAGGCTGTCGAGTTCGGCCAGCCGCTGTTCATCATCGAGTGAGGTCGGCCGCGTGTTCAAGAAACTGCTGATCGCCAACCGCGGCGAGATCGCCCTGCGCATCCAGCGCGCCTGCCGCGAGATGGGCGTGAAGTCGGTCGTCGTCTACTCCGAAGCCGACCGCGACGCCAAGTACGTGAAGCTGGCCGATGAAGCCGTGTGCATCGGCCCCGCGCCCTCGGCGCAGAGCTACCTCAACATGCCGGCCATCATCTCCACCGCGGAGGTCACCGACGCCGAGGCCATCCACCCCGGCTACGGCTTCCTGTCCGAGAACGCCGACTTCGCCGAGCGGGTGGAAAAAAGCGGCTTCGTCTTCATCGGCCCCACGCCCGAGTCGATCCGCATCATGGGCGACAAGGTGTCGGCCAAGCAGGCGATGATCAAGAGCGGCGTGCCCTGCGTGCCCGGCTCCGAAGGCGCGCTGCCCGACGACCCCAAGGAGATCATCAAGATCGCCCGCGCCGTGGGCTACCCGGTGATCATCAAGGCTGCGGGCGGCGGCGGTGGCCGCGGCATGCGTGTGGTGCACACCGAAGCAGCGCTGCTGCATGCGGTGCAGACCACCAAGGCCGAAGCCGGCGCTGCCTTCGGCAACCCGGCGGTGTACATGGAGAAGTTCCTCCAGAACCCGCGCCACATCGAGATCCAGGTGATGGCCGACTCGCACCGCAATGCGGTGTGGCTGGGCGAGCGCGACTGCTCCATGCAGCGCCGCCACCAGAAGATCATCGAAGAAGCGCCGGCGCCGGGCATTCCGCGCCGCGTGATCGAGCGCATCGGCGACCGCTGCGCCGCCGCCTGCAAGAAGATCGGCTACCGCGGGGCGGGCACCTTCGAGTTCCTGTACGAAAACGGCGAGTTCTACTTCATCGAGATGAACACCCGCGTGCAGGTGGAGCATCCGGTGACCGAGATGGTCAGCGGCATCGACATCGTGCAGATGCAGATCCGCGTGGCCGCCGGCGAGAAGCTGCCGTTCGCGCAGCGCCAGATCCAGCAGCGCGGCCACGCCATCGAAGTGCGGGTGAATGCCGAGAATCCCTACACCTTCGTGCCGTCGCCGGGCCGCATCAGCATGTGGCACCCGCCGGGCGGCCCGGGCGTGCGGGTCGATTCGCACATCTACAGCAACTACTTCGTGCCGCCGAACTACGACTCGATGATCGGCAAGATCATCGTGCACGGCGACACCCGCGAGCAGGCCCTGGCCCGCATGCGCACCGCGCTGGACGAGACGGTGGTCGAAGGCATCCAGACCAACATCCCGCTGCACCGCGAGCTGATGGTCGATGCCAAGTTCATCGAGGGTGGCACCAGCATCCACTACCTGGAAGGCTGGCTTGCGCAACACAAGCGGTGATGTCGACCCCCAAGCTCACGGCTTCGCCGCTTCGCTGCCCCCCGAGGGGGCGCGCAGCCGCCTTGAGGCGGCTTGGCGGCGGTGTGTCAGCCCCCAAGCTCACGGCTTCGCCGCTTCGCTGCCCCCCGAGGGGGCGCGCAGCCGCCTTGAGGCGGCTCGGCGGCGGCTGCGGAGGCCTCTATGTTTGAACTGATCCTGCGCGCCCCCGAATCGCTGGTCGAGACGGTGTCCGATGCGCTGATGCTGGAGCTGGACGCCTTGTCGGTGTCGGTGGAAGACGCCGATGCCGACAGCGAGGCCGAGCAGGCGCTGTTCGGCGAGCCCGGCATGCCAGCGCCCAAGGCGGGATGGCAGCGCTCCACGCTGCGCGCGCTGTTCCCGGAAGAAGCGGCTGCCACCGAAGCCGCCACGCTGTTGCTGGCCCAGGACTGGGCCGCCGACGTAGCGATGCAGGGCCTGCAGCCGGTGCCCGAGCAGGATTGGGTGCGCCTGACGCAATCGCAGTTCGCGCCGGTCGAGATCACGCCCAGCTTCTGGATCGTGCCCACCTGGCATGAGCCGCCGGCCGCCGCACAGCAGGTCATCCGGCTCGACCCGGGCCTGGCCTTCGGCACCGGCACCCACCCCACCACCCGCATGTGCCTGCGCTGGATCGCCACGCAGCCGGCCGAGCGCCGTGCCGGCTGGCAGCGCGTGCTGGACTACGGCTGCGGCTCGGGCATCCTGGCCATCGGCGCCGCGCTGCATGGCGGCCACGCCATCGACGCGGTCGACATCGACCCGGCGGCCGTCACCTCCACCCAGGCCAACGCCCAGGCCAACGGCGTTCAGCTCAACGCCGGCCTGCCCGAGCTGGCCAGCGGCGCCTATCCGCTGGTGCTGGCCAACATCCTGGCCACGCCGCTGAAGCTGCTGGCGCCGCTGCTGTGCGGCCATGTGGCGCCCGGCGGCGACCTTGTGCTGGCCGGCATCCTCGAACGCCAGGCCGACGAGCTCACGGCTGCGTACGCGCCCTGGTGCCAGCTGGCGGTGCACGACCGTGAAGACGGTTGGGTGTTGATGACGGCGCGCTTCACGTCATGAGCCTGGCCACCCGCTGCGCGCAGTGCGGCACCGTGTTCCGCGTGGTCGAAGACCAGCTGAAGGTGTCCGAGGGCTGGGTGCGCTGCGGCCGCTGCGAAGCGGTGTTCAACGCGCTGGAATCGCTGTTCGACCTGGAGCAGGAGGCGCCCCCGCCCTGGCCCGGTGGTGCGGAAGCTGAAGGCCCGCAGGGCCCCGCTGGCGCCACGATCTCGCCGCCGCACGAACCCGCGGCGCCGCCGATGGCCGCCCGCAGCAGCCACCCGCTGGGCCCGCTGGAACCACCGCCGTTCGAACCCTCCGACCTGCCGGACGAAGACCAGCCCGCTTCGGCCCGGCTGGACCACCGGCCGCTGCTGCACGAGCCTGACGACGCTGCGTATGCCGCCGGCTTTGGCAGCACCTACCGCGACGCTCGACCGCCGGCCGATGCGCCGGCAGCCCGCGAGCCGGAGCGCCCGCGCTTCGAGCCCACACAGGCCCCGCTGGACGACGATCTGGACGACGACGAGCCGCGGCTGTATGGCCGCTCCTCGCCACTGCCCATGCGTGAATCGCCGCCCGACCTGTCGGCGCCGGCCCGGCCCGCTGCTGCCCCCGCCGCAGCGGCGATGGCAGCGCCCGCTGCCGTGCCCGAATTCATGCGCCGCACACCGCCGGTGGCCGGCAAGGCGGCACGCCGGGCCGCCCCTGCCACGGCCTGGCAGCGGCCGGGCGTGCGCACCGCCCTGGCGGTGGTCTGCGTACTGCTGGCCCTGCTGCTGCTGGCCCAGGTGGCCCTGCGCTGGCGCGACGTGCTGGCCGCCCGCTGGCCTGAGTCGGCGCCCGTGCTGCGCGGCCTGTGTGCCGTGGCCGGCTGCGAGGTGGAGCCGATGCGCCGGGTGGACAGCCTGGCCGTGGACAGCAGCGGCCTGGTGAAGCTGGAAGGCAGCACCGACCAGTACGAGTTCACCGCCACGCTGCGCAACAACGACCGGGTGCCGGTGATGCTGCCTTCGCTGGAGCTGACGCTGACCGATGCGCAGGGCCAGGTGGTCTCGCGCAAGGTGCTCAGCGCCGCCGGCCTGGGCGCCAGGGGCAGCACCATCGCCCCGGGCGCCACGCTGCCGCTGCAGGGCGTGCTGGCGGGCGGCGACCGCAAGATCACCGGCTACAGCGCCGAGATCTTCTACCCCTGATCCTTTTCGTTCCCTTCTTCAGGAGCCACCCATGGCCGCCCTCATCTGCGGATCGCTCGCGTTCGACACGATCACCAACTTCCCGGGCCGCTTTGCGCAGCAGATCCTGCCCGAGCAGGTGCACATCCTGAACGTGTCCTTCCTGGTGCCCACGCTGCGCCGCGAGTTCGGCGGCTGCGCCGGCAACATCGGCTACACGCTGCAGGCGCTGGGCGGCAATGCGGTGGTCATGGCCACCGTAGGCAGCGACGGCGCCGACTACGTGGCGCGCCTGCAGGGCCTGGGCATCGACACCTCCTGCGTGCGCACCGTGGCCGACAGCTACACCGCGCAAGGCATGTGCATCACCGATGCCGACAACAACCAGATCTGGGCCTTCCATCCGGGCGCGATGAGCATGGCGCACCTGACCGAGGTGCCCGCGCGTGAAGACCTGAAGGTGGGCATCATCGCGCCCGATGGCCGCGACGCGATGCTGCTGCATGCGCAGCAGATGTATGCGGCGGGCATCCCCTTCGTGTTCGACCCGGGCCAGGGCCTGCCGATGTTCGACGGCGCCGAGCTGCGTCGCTTCGTGGAGCAGGCCACCTGGGTGACGGTCAACGACTATGAAGCCCGCATGCTGTGCGAACGCATGGGCACAGACATCGAGGCGCTGTCACGCTCGCATCTGAAGGGCGTGATCGTGACCCTGGCCGACCAGGGCTGCGAGGTGTGGCAGGACGGCCAGCGCACGCTGGTGGCGGGCGTCAAGGCCAGCGACGTGCTCGACCCCACCGGCTGCGGCGACGCCTTCCGGGGCGGCCTGCTGTACGGCCTGGAACGCGGCTGGGACCTGCCCCGCTGCGCCGCGCTGGGCAACCGCCTGGGTGCCCTCAAGATCGGCAGCCGCGGCGGCCAGAACCACCAGATCGACCCGGCGATCGCGGACGCCTGATCGGGCGCTGATCGGGCAAAGAAAAGCCCGGCGCTGGGCCGGGCTTCACATCGCTGCAGCAGGACCACCTGGCGGTGGTCTCAGCTGCGCACGATCAGGGCTTGTTGCCGGTCGGGAAGGGCCAGGCCGCAGCCGGGCTCAGGGCCGTCTTTGCCGCAGGGGCAGCAGGGGCACTGGGGGTCGGCGCCTTCTTCGCAGCCTTCTTGCCAGCCGCCTTCTTGGCGGGCGCAGCGGCAGCCTTCTTGGCCGGCGCAGCGGCCTTCTTGGCAGCAGCCTTCTTAGCCGGGGCAGCGGCCTTCTTGGCGGGCGCCGCAGCCTTCTTGGCCGGTGCAGCAGCCTTCTTCGCCGGAGCCGCCGCCTTCTTGGCCGGTGCTGCCTTCTTCGCCGGAGCGGCCTTCTTCGCGGGCGCCGCCTTCTTGGCCGGTGCCGCCTTCTTGGCCGCAGCCTTCTTCGCCGGTGCAGCCGCCTTCTTGGCCGGTGCAGCCTTCTTCGCCGGAGCGGCGGCCTTCTTGGCCGGGGCCGCCTTCTTCGCGGGGGCCGCGGCCTTCTTCGCCGGTGCCGCCTTCTTGGCCGGTGCGGCCTTCTTCGCAGTTGCCATTTCAATCTCCTTGATCAAGTTGCAAACAGCACCCTGCTGCTCGAGTACAGCAAGGTGGCCCACCGTCCGCGGTCTTCCGGCTTGCGCCGGCTGCCTCGGTACGGTGAACGGGGTGGCGGTCCGGGAGCCCGGCTTCTATGGCCGTGCTTCTCGTGCCGCGGATCTTGATCTCTTCACACCAGGGAACTGTCTGCTGCCGATCGGGGGATCGAAGCGCGCGTTCAGTCCCAGCTCAATGCGCCACCGGATTGGTACTCGATGACGCGGGTTTCGAAAAAGTTGCGCTCCTTCTTCAGGTCGATCATCTCGCTCATCCAGGGGAACGGGTTTTCCTCGTTCGGGAAGAGCGGGTCGAGGCCGATCTGCACCGCGCGCCGGTTGGCGATGTAGCGCAGGTAGCCCTTGAACATGGACGCGTTCAGACCCAGCACGCCGCGCGGCATGGTGTCTTCGGCATAGCGGTATTCGAGGTCGACGGCCTTGAGGAACAGCGCCGTGATCTCGGCCTTGAACTCCGCCGTCCACAGGTGCGGGTTCTCGTTCTTGAGCTGGTTGATCAGGTCGATGCCGAAGTTGCAGTGCATCGACTCGTCGCGCAGGATGTACTGGTACTGCTCGGCCGCGCCCGTCATCTTGTTCTGCCGACCCAGCGCCAGGATCTGCGTGAAGCCGACGTAGAAGAACAGGCCTTCCATCAGGCAGGCGAAGACGATCAGGCTCTTGAGCAGCGTCTGGTCGTTCTCGGGCGTGCCGGTCTGGAAGTTGGGGTCCATGATCGCGTCGATGTACGGGATCAGGAACTCGTCCTTGTCGCGGATCGACGGCACCTCGTTGTAGGCGTTGAAGATCTCGCTCTCGTCCAGGCCCAGCGACTCGACGATGTACTGGTACGCGTGGGTGTGGATCGCTTCTTCGAAGGCCTGGCGCAGCAGGAACTGCCGGCACTCGGGCGCCGTGATGTGGCGGTAGGTGCCCAGCACGATGTTGTTGGCCGCCAGCGAATCAGCCGTGACGAAGAAGCCGAGGTTGCGCTTGATGATGCGGCGCTCGTCGTCCGTCAGGCCGTTGGGGTCCTTCCAGGTCGCGATGTCGCGCGACATGTTCACCTCTTGCGGCATCCAGTGATTGGCACAGGTGGCGAGGTACTTCTCCCAAGCCCACTTGTACTTGAACGGGACGAGCTGGTTGACATCCGTCTGGCCATTGATGATGCGCTTGTCGGCCACGTTGACGCGGCGCGTGCTGTGTGCAGCAGCGGCGGCAATCGATGTGCCTGCGACAGGGGCAGCAGCCTTGGATGCAACGGGGGCTGAAGGCGTGAACGCGGCGGTTTGCAGAGCCGACGAGGCCATCGCTGCGCGGGGTGCTTGGACCATCGCGTCAACAGGTTGTGCAGCTCTTTCAGGAGCCTTGGCTTCGAGCGGCTTGTCGTCTTCCCAGACCAGCATGTATGTACATCCTCAGGTGTTGAAATTATCGGAGTGTTGTGTTCAAACACCAAGCACTTATTGACATCAATGCGATGTCGATGTTGCCGCTTCGCATCGACAACATCGCATCGCTCACACCCTCACTGACAGGCTTCGCAGCCCGGGTCGTCGATGGCGCAGAACTTGATGTCGGTGGCCGGCTCTGAAGCCGCTTGGGCACGTGCCTGCGCAGCCGCTGCATCGATGGCGGACATGCCACCGCTGCCGGCTTGCGAGCCCGAGCTCACGGCGTTCATCGCACCGGCCTTGACCGTCGACTTCTCTGCATGGGTGGCGCCCATGGTGCGCAGGTAGTAGGTCGTCTTGAGGCCACGGATCCACGCGAGCTTGTAGGTCTCGTCGAGCTTCTTGCCCGAAGCACCGGCCATGTAGATGTTCAGGCTCTGCGCCTGGTCGATCCACTTCTGGCGGCGTGCAGCAGCTTCGACCAGCCATTGCGTCTCGACCTCGAAGGCGGTGGCGTACAGCTGCTTCAAGTCTTCAGGCACGCGGTCGATGCGGCGCAGCGAACCATCGAAGTGCTTGAGGTCCATCACCATCACGTCGTCCCACAGGCCGAGCTTCTTCAGGTCACGCACGAGGTACTCGTTGATGACGGTGAACTC
>CAKZXL010000172.1 GCA_937883885.1 uncultured Aquincola sp.
GCGGGCAGCGTCGTGCGCGGCCTGCAGCGGCGCGGCCAGGCTTTGTGCGTCGGGCGCATCGTCCAGCCCTTCGGGCCACAGCACCGCCGACAAGGGCTTGGCCAGCCGGCGCTTGATCAGGGCTGCCCAGGTGGCGGGCGTATCACCCGCGCCGGCCAGCTCGGCCGCCAGCAGCGGCGACAGGCCGGGCCCGGCCACATGGCGGCGCCACAGGTCGGCGGCCACCTGATGCAGCAGCTCGGTGTCGTCGGCCATCAGCTCCAGCGACAGCGGCATCTGCGCGCTGAAGGGCGCATCGGCCAGCGCCCGCTGGCAAAAGCCGTGGATGGTGAAGATGGCCGCTTCGTCGAAGGTCTGCAGCGCCAGGTGCAGCCGCTGCGCCATGGTGGCGTCGTCCAGGCCGGCGTCGTCGCGCAGCGCGGTCAGCAGGCCGGTGATGAAGGGATCGGCACCTTCGGCGGGCTGCGGCCCACGCAGCCAGGCCAGCACCTCGGCCAGCCGGCTGCGGATGCGCTCGCGCAGCTCGGCGGTGGCGGCATTGGTGAAGGTGACCACCAGGATGTGCTGCACCGGCAGGTCGCGTTCCAGCAGCAGCCGCAGGTACAGGCCGCAGATGTTCCAGGTCTTGCCGGTGCCGGCCGAGGCCTCGATCAGGTTGATGCCGCCCAACGGGCAGCGGAACACGTCCAGCGGAGTCATAGGCGGGCGTCGTCCAGGTGGTCGAGCAGGGGTCGGTACACGGCTTCGGCCACTTGCTCGAAGGTGTCGTCCAGCGGGTCGGGCAGGCCGCGCAACGCCAGTCGGTGGGCGGCGTCGGCTTCTTCGGCATAAGGGCGGCGCGGGCCGGTGCGCCAGGTGGCTTCCACCTGGCTGCGTGGCGCGCCGGTGGCCTGCGCCCACGAGGTCTTGGCGAAGAAGTGCAGCGGCTGCTGCAGGCCTTGTCTATACAAGTTCAGCAGGGTGTGCAGGTGGCGCGGCGCATCGGCCACCGGCCGCAGCGTGAAGCTGCCGTCTCGCGAGATGAAGCGGCTGGCGCTGCCCGGCCGCGCCACGTTCAGCAGCAGGTGGGGCAGCCAGGCCTGCAGGTAGTCCACCGGCCGGGTGTCGTCGTAGCGCCAGCGCACCAGGCCCTCGGGTCGCAGGTCGGCCCAGCTGCCGCTGAGCTGCCAGGCTTCGCCTGCCAGGTCCAGCGGCAGCTGGCCGTGCAGCGCGGGCAGCGGCGGCACCTGCAGCGCTTCACGCACCTGGGCCGCGAACTGCTGCAGCCGGGCCAGCTCGGCGTTGCGCTGTTGTTCGCCCAGGGCACCGGTCGGGTATTCGGTGCCGGCAGCGGCCAGGGCCTGCAGGCGCGCGTCGTCCAGCGTGTCGGCGGTGGTCGGGTCCAGCAGCAGCGGTAGCAGGCGCTCGGCCAGGGCCTGGCGGCCGGTGCGGTCGGCCACGAAGGGTTCGTCGTCCTGCAGTTCGTCGGCAGCGCGGGGCAGGTCGAGGCCCAGCCGGCGGCGCAGCAGCGCGCGGCTGGGGTGGCGGAAGAACTCGGTGAGCTGGCCGATGGACACCTGCCGCCATTCGTCGCCCGGGGGTGGCAGCGGGCGGGCGAACAGCGGCGCGGCGGGCAGGGCGGGGGCGGCGTCGTCGTCCGCATCGTCCTCAGGCAGCGGCTGCTCGGCCCAGGTGCCTGCCGGCGCCGCCGGCTGGGCGGCCTGCCGGGCCAGGGCCTCGGCGTATTCGCGGTGGAAGCTGCGTTGGCGCGCGTCGCCGTCGGGGTGGAAGTTCTCGGGCGAAAACGGCTGCAGCGCATGGGCCACCAGCAGCGCCTGGCGGCCTTCTTTCACCGCGGGCGCCAGCGTGTCCAGCAGCTCGGCCACCAGCACCGAAGGCGGCAGCTCGCTGTTGTCGCGCACGCTGCGGCCGGTGTAGGCCAGCAGCAGCCGGTCGCGCGCGGCCAGCAGCAGGTCGAGGAACAGGTTGCGTTCGTCGAAGCGGCGCTGGCGGTCGCCGCGGCGGGGGCGCAGCGCCATCAGGTCGAATTCCGATTCGCGCGGCGTGCTCGGAAAGGCGCCGTCGTCCAGCCCGATGGCGCAGATCACCCGGTAGGGCAGGCCGCGCAGGCTGCTCATCGACGAGAAGGTGATGCCGCCGCCCGGCACGCCGCCGCGGGCGGGGTCGTCCAGTGCCTGTTCCAGCGCATGGCGCAGCACCGCCAGCGGCAGGGGCGCAGCGCCGGGCTCGGCCAAGCCGCCCAGCGTCATCGCCGCCACCACCGATTGCACCGCCTGGCGCAGCTCGCGCAGGTCTTCCAGCTCATCGGCTTCGGGCGCGATGAAGTCGTCCATCGCCTGCTGCAGCACCGCCTGCCAGCCGGCCGGCGTGTGCGGCTGCCGACAGCGCCGGTGCAGCTGGCCCAGCGCCTGGGCATAACGCCAGAAGGCGCCCAGGGTGTCGGCGCTGGCGCCTTCCACGTCGCCCGCGGGCAGGCGGCCGGCAAAGGGCTGGTGGGTCTGGGTAGGCAGCGCATAACCCAGGAACAGCCGCGCCAGGCCGTCGTCCAGCGTGTGCTGGGCCTGGGCCGGCACGCCGAAGCTGCCGCGGTGGGCCGCGTCCAGCGCCCAGCGCACGCCGGCTTCGGCCATGTCTTGCTGCACCTGGTCCAGCGCCGCCGCGTCCAGGCCGAAGCGGCGCGCCACCACCGGCTGCTGCAGCAGGCCGTGCAGGCCGCTGGCCGGCAGGCGCGAGCCCACCAGCGCCAGCAGCTCCAGCATCGCCCGCGCGCAGCGGTTGATGCGGCTGCGCGGCCGGCCGGTGATGGCAAAGGGCAGCTGCCGCTCGGGCGGTGCGGTGCCGAACACCGCATCGATCAAGGGCGCCGCGGCGTCCAGGTCGGGCGTGACCACCAGCACGTCGGACGGATGCAGGCCGGGCAGCGACGGGTCGGTGAACATGGCCAGCAGCTGGTCTTGCAGCACTTCCAGCTGGCGGGTGAGCGAGTGGCAGCGGTGCACCTCGATGCTGCGGTCGGCCGCCACGCTGGCGGGTGGCAGCTCCACCAGGTCGAGCACCGCGTTCTGCAGTTCGGCCAGCAGCGTGCCGCCGATGGCCGGGTTGAACATCGCGTCGTCCACCATCTGCTCGCCGGCGGCTTCCACCAGCAGGTCGATCTGCGCCTGCGTCTGCCGGCCCCAGGCGGCCAGCAGGTGGTTGCCTTCTTCGTGCAGCGCTTCCTGGCCGCGGGCGGCCAGGTGGGCCAGGCGGCGGCGGTCGATCACCTCGAACCAGTATTCCCGGCAGGGGTTGAGCACATACACCTGCAGCTGCATGCAGCGCCCCAGCGCCTGCAGCAGCCGGATGTACTGCGGCGGCATGGCCGGCAGCGCGAACACATGGGCGCTGGCAGGCAGGCCGGCCGCGGCGGCCAGCGCCGGGCCGTCAGGGCCTTCGAGCACGCTGATGAGCTGCTGCGCCGGGTCCTGCTTCAAGGCCAGCTCGGCCACGATGCGGCGCCACAGCGCGGCCTGCCAGGCTTCGTCGGCACGGGCGCTGTCGTCCACTGCGCCCAGGTCGGCCGGCTCGCCGGCTTCCCAGCGGGCCAGCCAGTCGGCGCGGTAGGTGATGTACTGCTCCAGCAGGCCGGCGCTGCGGCGGGCCAGGTCCAGGCGCATCACCGGGTCGGCCTCGGCCAGGTAGGCGGCCAGGCGCGGATGGGCCGCCACGAACTCCTGATCGCCGAAGGCGGCATACACCCGCCAGGCCATCACGTCGGGTGAAAACGGCGACTCGGGCAGCACGCCTTGCAGCACGCGGCCGATCTGCTGCCACAGCCATTGCGCCAGGAAGGTGAACTCGACATTGGCGCACACGCCCTGGGCATCGGCGGCGCGCAGCGTCAGGTGGCGGCGCATCGCGGCGCTGGGCACGATGACCTGCGCCGGCGCCAGCGGATCGGTTTCGCCGTCGGACCGCAGGCGGGCCAGCAGCTGCAGCGTCAGCGTTTCAAGGCGGTTGGCAAAGTGGATCTGCAGCATCGGCGGGCGGCGGGCGCCGCGGGTCGGCAAGGCTGCAGAGCCTACCCCGGAACGGTGGCCCGCCCGGCGTGCCGCTGTGTCAGCGGCTGCAACCCAGGCGCAGGATGCCCACCGCCTCGCCCAGCGCGCGGGCCTGGCCGCGCAAGGTTTCGGCGGCGGCGGCGCTTTGCTCCACCAGCGCGGCGTTCTGCTGGGTCATCTCGTCGAGCTGGGTCACCGCGCGGCCGATCTGGTCGATGCCGCCGGTCTGCTCACGCGTGGTGTCGCCGATGGCGTTGATCAGCTGGCTCACGTGCTGCACCTGGCGCACGATGTCGTGCACCGTCTGGCCGGCGGCGCCCACCAGGCGGGTGCCGTCGTTCACCTTTTTCACCGAATCGTCGATCAGCGTCTTGATCTCGCGCGCGGCCTGGGCGCTGCGCTGGGCCAGCATGCGCACCTCACCGGCCACCACCGCGAAGCCGCGGCCCTGTTCACCCGCACGCGCGGCTTCCACCGCGGCATTGAGCGCCAGGATGTTGGTCTGGAAAGCGATGGAGTCGATGACGCCGATGATGTCGGCGATGCGGTGCGACGACTCGGCGATGGCGCCCATGGTGTGCGTCACCTCGCCCATGGCCAGGCCGCCGCGTTCGGCCGCCTCGGAGGCGCTGGTGGCCAGCGTGGTGGCTTCTTCGGCGGTGGCCGCGTTGTGGCGCACGGTGCTGGACATCTGGTCCATCGAGGCCGCGGTCTGCTGCAGGTTGGCGGCCGTCTGCTCGGTGCGGGCGGCCAGGTCGTTGTTGCCGTTGGCAATCTCGCAGCTGGCATTGCTCACGCCGGTGACCTGGCTGCGCACGTCGCTGACGATGGCCTGCATGTTCACCATCACCTGGTTCAGCGCCCGCGCCAGTGCGCCGAAAGCGCCGTAGCGGCTGCTGTCGATGCGCACCGAGAGGTCGCCGGCCGCCAGCCGGTTGGCCGCCGCCACCAGCGTGTCGGCGCGCTGCATCAGCGCCCGGCGGGCCTGGGCCGAGATGGCGGCGCCGGCCACGGCCGCGCCCACGCCGGCACCCACCGGGCCTGCCAGCCAGGCACCCATGCCGGCCACCGCACCGGCCGAAGCTGCGGCGGCGGCCAGCCGCAGCGCACGCTGGGCCAGCAGCCGCGCCTTTTGCGCCGGCGTGGGCACCAGCTCGCCACGCCGCAGCCGGGTGCGCAGCGGGCCGGCGGCGGCTTCGGCGCGCATGCGGGCGTACAACGCCTCGGCCTGCTGCACCTGCTGGGCGCTGGCCTGCGTGCGCACCGAGAGGTAGCCCACGGCCGCGCCGTCCTGCATCAGCGGCGTGACGTTGGCCACCACCCAGTAGTGGTCGCCGTTCTTGCGGCGGTTTTTCACCAGGCCCATCCACGGGTGGCCGGCGCGCAGCGTGTCCCACATGTCGCGGAAGGCCTCGGGCGGCATGTCGGGGTGGCGCACCATGTTGTGTGGCTGGCCCAGCAATTCTTCCTGCGTGAAGCCGCTCACCTCGATGAAGGCGGGGTTGCAGTAGGTGATGCGGCTGTCCAGGTCGGTGGTCGAGACGATGGTCACGCCATCGGCAAAGCGGTACTCGCGCTGGGAAACGGGCAGGTTGGTGCGCATGGGGTCCTTCTCTGATGCACACGGGCGGCGCGACGCGGCCGGCCTGGAACGCAGCCCTTCTTGTCGGCCTGCCAGCGGCTCGCCTTGAAACAATCCAGGGAAAACCCTGGGTTGTCGGACAGGACTGACAGCGCGGGCCAGGTGGCTGAGGCGATACTCGCGCGCCCTTGTTTTTCGGCCCTTTTCAGTGGGCGCATTTGTTCATGGCCCACGCCTGGCAGTTCTTTCGCGCGGGGGGTGTCGACCAGGTCGTCATCGCCAGCGGCGCCGACATCGCCCACCTGCATGAGCTGGATCAGAAGCTGTGGGTGGGGCTGGCCTGCCCCACCCGGGGCATTCACTTCGACACCCGCACGCTCGACCTGATCGACACCGACCACGACGGCCGCATCCGCGCGCCCGAGCTGCTGGCCGCCTGCCGCTGGGCCTGCGAGCGGCTGAAAGACCCCGAGCAGCTGATCCGTGGCGGCGACCGCCTGGCGCTGGACGCGCTGGCCGAAGCCGGTGAAGGCCCGGCGATGCGGGCCGAGGCCCGCCGCACGCTGGAACGCCATGGCCATGCCGAGGCGCCCGACATCGGCCTGGACGAGATCGCCGAGCGCCAGAAGCACCTGGCGGCCGAGCGCTTCAACGGCGACGGCATCGTCACGCCCGCCACCGCGGGCGACGGCGCGGCGCTGAAGGCGGTGATCGAGCAGGTGCTGCAGGCCCAGGGCGGCGTGGCCGACGCCAGCGGCGCGATGGGCGTGGACGAGACCCGCGCCACCGCCTTCTTCGACGCGGTGCAGGCGCTGCTGGACTGGCACGCCCGCGGCGAGGCCGACTGCGGCACCATGCGCCCCGCCGCCCAGGCGGTGGACGCGGTGCACGACAAGGTGGAGGACTACTTCGCCCGCTGCCGGCTGGCCAGCTACGACCCCGCCGCCGCCGAAGCGCTGAATGCCCCTCCGGTGGAAGAGCTGCGCAAGCTGGCCGCGGTGCGCCTTTCATTGGCCACCGACCCGCTGCAGGCGCTGCCGCTGGCGCCGGTGGGTGCGCACCGGCCGCTGCCACTGGGCGAAGGCGCCAACCCTGCCTGGCAGGCTGCGCTGCAGCGCCTGCGGACCGAAGCCGTGCAGCCCTTGCTGGGCAGCGACGCCGCCGAGCTGGACGAAGCCGGCTGGCAGCGCCTGAAGGCCCGTGTGGCGCCGTGCCGGCAATGGCTGGCCGCGCGCCCGGCCGGTCCGCTGGCCGGCCTGTCGTCGGCCGACCTGCAGGCCCTGGTGGGCCACGACCTGCCGGCCATGCGCGCCCGGCTGCTGCAGTTGATGGCCGACGACAAGGCCGCCGCGCCGCTGCACGGCCATGTGAACGACCTCGAAAAGCTGCTGCGCCTGCAGCGCGACCTGCTGGTGCTGCTGCGCAACTTCGTCAGCTTCGCGGCCTTCTACCGCCGCGAAGGCGCGGTGTTCCAGGCCGGCCGGCTGTTCCTCGATGGCCGCAGCTGCGACCTGACGGTGAACGTGGCCGACGCGGCCAAGCATGCGGTGATCGCCGGCCTGGCCAAGGCCTACCTGGCCTATTGCGAATGCACCCGCGGCACGCAGAAGATGACCATCGCCGCCGCCTTCACCGCCGGCGACGTGGACTTCCTCTTCGTCGGCCGCAATGGCCTGTTCTACGACCGCGAAGGCCAGGACTGGGACGCGCGCATCGTCAAAGTGATCGAGAACCCGATCAGCATCCGCCAGGCCTTTTTGTCGCCGTACAAGAAGTTCCTGCGCATGATCGAAGAGCAGGTGGCCAAGCGCGCCGCCGCCAGCGACACCGCGGCGCAGGGCAAGCTGGGCGGCTGGGCCGGCCGCATCGCCACCGCCGACAAGTCGCCGCCGGTGGCCGGCGTGGCCGCGGCGCCGGCCGATGCGGCGGCGGCCGGCAAGGGCCGCATCGACGTGGGCACCGTCGCTGCCCTGGGCGTGGCGCTGGGCAGCATCAGCGCGGTGCTGGTGGGCGTGTTCACCAAGTTCGTCGACCTGGGCTGGTGGATCCCGGTGGCGCTGGCCGGCATCGTGCTGTCCATCTCGGGGCCCAGCATGCTGATCGCGTGGCTGAAGCTGCGCCAACGCAGCCTGGGGCCCATCCTGGACGCCAGCGGCTGGGCCATCAACGGCCGCATGCAGCTCAATGTGCGGCTGGGGGCATCGCTGTCGCAGACGGCGCACCTGCCGCCCGGCACGGTGCGCCGGCCCGACCCCTTTGCCGAGCGGCATGGCTGGGGCTGGACGCTGGGCACGCTGGCCCTGGTGGTGGCGCTGGGCGTGGGGGCCTGGCGCCTGGGTTGGCTGGAGCGCTGGTGGCCGGGTACCGCCAGCGCGGTGCCGGCCGCGCGGCCGGCTTCGGCAGTGGCGGCCACGCCAGCCGCCAGCGCCGCGGTGGTGCCAGCGGCCGGCGCAGCCTCCGCGCGCTGACGCTGCAGCGCGCGGGGCCGGTCAGGCTCAGGGCTTGACGATGTCGCCCAGCACCAGGCCTTCGCGGCGCGGGTCGGCGCCGCCGGCCAGCACGCTGCGGCCGTTGACCGTGCTGCGCATGATGGTGCCGATGCCGCTGCTCTGGGCGCTCACGCTCACGGTGTGACCCAGCGCGCGCAGGCCGGTGACCAGCGGGTCGTTGGCGCCGTTGTTGGCCGCGTTGATGTTCGGGTGCTCGCCGCCCACGTTGGTGGTGGCGCTGTTGGCCGCCCCGAAGTCCACCAGCGAGGTGGCCTGCTGCGCATCCAGGCCCCAGTCCAGCGCGCCGACCACGGTCTTGGCCACGTACTGGATGATGGTGGCGCCGCCCGGCGAGCCGGTGGCCATCGCGAAGTCGCCGGCCTTGCCTGCGGCATCCAGCTTGAACACCAGCGTCGGCGCCATCGAGCTGCGCGGGCGCTTGCCCGGCTGCACGCGGTTGGCGATCAGTGCGCCGGTGGCGTCCGTCGGTGCCGCGTCGAAGTCGGTCAGCTGGTTGTTCAGGATGAAGCCGTTGGTCATGTGGAAGGAGCCGAAGCCCGATTCCACCGTGGTGGTCATCGTCACGACGTTGCCGTCCTTGTCCACGATGGTCATGTGCGTGGTGCCGGCTTCAGGCGCATTGCTGGTGCCGGTGGGCGTGGCGGTGCCGAAGTTGCCCGGCTGCGCCGTGCCCATGCTGCGCGTCATGCTGATGAGCTGCGAGCGGCTCTTCAGGTAGTTCTTGTCCAGCATCGCAGCGGGCGAGCCGCCGGGCAGGGCCACGAAGTCGGTGTCGGCCACGTACTTGTTGCGGTCGGCATAGGCCAGGCGGCCGGCTTCGGCCACCAGGTGCACGCCCATCACCGTGGGCTTGCCGCCTTCCAGGTCGATGGCCGTGGGCTTGTACTGGGCCAGGTCGAAGTTCTCGACGATGCCCAGGATCTGCGCCACCGCCAGGCCGCCCGACGACGGGGGCGGCATGCCGCAGACCATGTAGGTGCTGCGGTAGGTGGTGCAGATGGCTTCGCGCTTCTTGGCCTGGTAGCTCGACAGGTCGCTGAGCGTGAGCAGGCTGGGGGTCAGCGGCGCACCGTTGGCACCCACGGTCTGGCCGGCCTTGCTGACGATGGCCTGGGCCAGCGGGCCGGTGTACAGCGCATCGGCGCCGTTGTTGGCTAGCGTGGTCAAGGTGGCGGCGTAGGCCGGCAGCTTGAAGGTGGTGCCCAGTGCCTTGGGCGAGCCATCGGCATTGAGGTAGGCGGCGGTGGCGTCGGCGTCGCGCAGGAAGTTGGTGGCCGCGCCGGCGATGGCATCGGCCATGCGGCCGCTGATGGCAAAACCGTTGGTGGCCAGGTCGATGCCGGGCTGGAACAGGTCCTTCCAGGGCTTCTTGCCGTGCTCGCTGTGGGCCAGGCCCAGCATCTTGACGGCGCCGGGCACGCCGATGGAGCGGCCGCTGGCGCGGGCGCTGGGCACCGGGGTGGTGCGGTTGGTGTCATCGACCCAGCGCAGGTAGTTCTCGGTGGCGGTGGCCGGCGCGGTCTCGCGGCCGTCGTACGCGGTCACGGCCTTGGTCTTGGCGTCGAAGTGCAGCATGAAGGCGCCGCCGCCGATGCCGCTGGACTGCGGCTCCACCAGGCCCAGCACGGCCTGCACGGCCACGGCGGCGTCTACCGCGCTGCCGCCGCTCTTGAGCACCTCGCAGCCGGCCTTGCTGGCCAGCGGATTGGCCGTGGCCACCATGTACTTGCTTGCATAGACAACTTTCTTGCCCACGCGGTAGCCGCTGGCGGGCTCGGGGGCGGCCGGGTCGCCGGGCAGGCCTGAGCCCACCACCACGGTGCCGCCGCTGTCGCTGAGCAGTTCGCAACCGGTGTCGGGCCCGTCGGAGTCACTGAAGAAGCAGCCCGAGAGGGCGAAGGCGCTGGCGGCCGCCAGCGGCGTGAGGATCAACACGCGGCGAAGGGAAGTAGACAAACTGGGTTCTCCTGATATGCACTTCGGCGGGGCGGGTCACTGTGGCCCACAACCGAGGCAGCGAGTATCAGCAAGAACCATGCAGGAACGTCCTACGTAGTACCCGATGCTTGCCGAAAGCAAGCTTGCAGGAAGGCCCAGGCCAGGGCCGTGGCGTCGGGCCCCTGCGGGTCGCTGTGGGCCTGGTCGGCGGCGCCGCCGCTCCATGCATGGCCCAGCCCGTCGATCTCGCACAGCCGGGCCACCAGGCGCCGGCCCGGGCCGCGGTGGTCGGTCACCGTCATCGCATGGCGGGCACCGCGCTGCACCTGGCGCGCCGTGCCGGTGCGCGCGCCATGGGCCTGCGCCCAGGCCTGGACGGAATTCCGTCCGTTGACGGGGTCAACCAGTCGGTCCGCCGTCCCGTGCAGCACCAGCAGCGGCGGTGGCACCGGGCCTTCGGGCAGCGCCACGCGGCCATGGCCGCGCATGGCCTGCAGGCCGGTGGCGGTGGACCGGCCGCTGCCCGGCGCCACGCCGGAATGCATCACCACCGCGGCATAACGCAGCGGCTCGCGCGTGGCCATCAGCGCGGCCATGCCGGCGCCGGCCGACAAGCCTGCCACGGCCACGCGGCGGCGGTCCACCGGGTGGCGCAGGCACACCTGGTCGACCATCAGCTGCAGCGTCTGCGCCTCGGCCTGGGCATGGCCGGCGCGCACGTCGTACCAGCGCCAGCAGCCCTGGGGGTGGGCCAGCGTGTCCTGCTCGGGGTACAGCACGAAAAAGCCGTGCCGGTCGGCCAGCCGATGCATGCGGCTGCTGAAGGCCAGGTCGCGGCCGTTCTGCGCGCAGCCATGCAGCATCACCACCAGCGGCGCGGGCGGCAGCCGTGCCAGCAGCCCGCCGCGCAAGGCGGCCGGCCGGTACAGCGTGAAGCGCCGTGCGCCCGCCGGGCCCACCGCCAGGCCGGGCAGCCAGTCGCCGGAGGCGCGGGGGAAGCGCTGCTGCTCGGCCAGGGCCTGGAGCGCCGGCTGCACGATGCGGCCGGCGCGGGTGGCCGGGCGCCGGGGTGCGGCGGACCTGGGGGCCGCCTTGGCCGTGGCCTTCTTGCGGGCCGCGGCAGGCTTGGCGGTGGTCTTGGCCGCGGCCTTTCCGGCCGACTTCAGCAGCGCCTTGTGCTGCTTGACCGCCGCCCGCGTCAAGGCCTGGCCGCTGCGGTTGAGCAGACGGGTCCAGGCGCCGAGCAGGCTGCGTTTGGCCACGGGCGTGGCCGGGTCAGAAGAGGTGCTTGGCCAGGAACTGCAGCGAGCGCCCATGCGCCAGCGCGGCCGATGCCGGGTGGTAGGAGCCCCGCATCCAGCAGTTGAAGCCATGGGTGGCACCGGGGTAGACGTGCAGCTCGGCCGGCTTGCCGGCAAAGGCCTTGCGCACCTCTTCCACCTTGTCCAGCGGAATGGCGTGGTCCTGTTCGGCGTAGTGGAACAGCATGGGGCAGCTGATGCTGCCGCTGCGCTGCAGCTGGTCGTGGATGCCGCCGCCGTAATAGGCCACGGCGGCTTCCACGCCGGGGTCAGCCGCAGCGATGTAGGCCAGGCGGCCGCCCATGCAGTAGCCGATGGCGCCCACCTTGCCACCGGCCGCGTCCACCTCGGGGCGGGCGCGCAGCGTGGCCACGGTGGTCTTGATGTCGGCGGCCAGCTGCTCGGGCTGGGCGGCCTTCATCAGCGCGATGGCGCGGTCGAAGTCGTCGCCGGTGTATCCCAGTTCGACGCGCGGCGCATCGCGCCAGAACACGTCGGGCGCCAGCACCACGAAGCCGTCGAGCGCGTACTGGTCGGCCACCGCGCGGATGTGTTCATTGACGCCGAAGATCTCCTGGAACAGCACCAGCCCCGGGCCCGTGCCGGCCGGCGGCAGTGCCAGGTAGGCGCCGTACTGGCCGCCGTCCTGGGCGGTGATGTCGATCCACTGGCTGCTCATGCGTACTCCTGTGCTGGTTGGGGATGGGCGGCCGATTGTGGGTGAGATGCCAAGCCCTTGCCGCGCGGGCTGACTTCCGCCCGCAACGGTTTGAAGTTTGTTGTTGATAGGCGAAAGTAGGCCGCCTAGGATCGCCCCGCGCCGCCGCAGAAAGCGGCCATGCCGTACAGGAGACAAGACCAGATGGGCGGGTTGTGCTGAACCCTTGGGCCGCGCTGTCAGGCGGCGAAAAGGCCGTGCTGGACGCCGTGATGTGGAGCACCGGCCTGCCGCGCGAGGCCGTGGCCCAACGGGCCGAGCTGTCCCGCACCCGGGCCAATGCCGCCGTGGCCTCCTTGATGGACCAGGGCCTGCTGGAACAGGCCGGCCCGCAGGCCAGCACCGGCGGCCGCCGTGCCGAGACCCTGCGACTGGCGCGCAGCCTGGGTGTGGTGCTGGCGGTGGACCTGGGCGCCACCGGGCTGGACGTGGCCGTGCTCACGCCCGACCTGCGCATCCTGGAGCGCCATGCCGAGGCGATGGACGTGCGCCGCGGCCCGGGCCTGGTGCTCAGCCGCGTGCGGGCCTTGCTGCGCGAGCTGCTGGCCCGCTGTGGCGCCACGCCGCGCCAGGTGCTGGCCATCGGGCTGGGTGTGCCGGGGCCGGTGGACTTCGACCATGCGCAGCTGGTGGCGCCGCCGTTGATGCCCGAGTGGGACGGCTTTTCGATCCGCGACGACCTGCGCGCCGACTATGCGGCGCCGGTGTTCGTGGACAACGACGTCAACCTGATGGCGCTGGGCGAGCTGTGGCGGCTGCAGCGCAGCCTGAAGAACTTCGTCGTCATCAAGGTGGGCACCGGCATCGGCTGCGGCATCGTGTGCCAGGGCCAGGTGTACCGCGGCGTCAACGGCTCGGCCGGCGACGTGGGCCACATCTGCGTCGACCCGCAGGGCCCGCGCTGCCATTGCGGCAACCTGGGCTGCGTGGAAGCGATGGCCGCCGGCCCCGCCATCACCCGCATGGCCACCGAGGCGGCGCAGGCCGGCAAGAGCCCGATGCTGGCGCAGCTGCTGGAAGAACGTGGCCAGCTGACCCCCGCCGACGTGGCCCAGGCCAGCCGCGCGGGCGATGCAGCCGCCAATGCCATCGTGCAGCGGGCCGGTGCCCTCATCGGACAGATGCTGGCTTCGGTCGTCAACTTCTTCAACCCCAGCCATGTGTTCATCGGCGGTGGCGTCACCCGCACCGGGCCGCTGTTTCTGGCCAGCGTGCGGCAGAGCATCTACCACCGCAGTCTGGCGCTGAGCACCCGGCACCTGGAGATCCAGTACACGCCGCTGGGCGACGAGGCCGGCGTGGTGGGCGCGGGTGCCTTGGCGCTGCAGCAGGCGATGCTGAAAGGGGTGGCCGCATGAGCCTGCAGGTGCAGTTCGAGGGCATCACCAAGCGCTTTGGCCCGGTGCAGGTGCTGCATGGCGTGAGCTTCGAGGTGCAGCCCGGCACGGTGGTGGGCCTGCTGGGCGAAAACGGCGCCGGCAAGAGCACGCTGATGAAGATCCTCGCGGGCCATGAGCAGCCCAGCGGCGGCACGCTGCGCATCGGCGGCCAGCCAGTGGCCTTTGCCGGCTCACGCGAGGCAGAGGCGGCCGGCATCGTGCTCATCCACCAGGAATTCAACCTGGCCGAAGACCTGACGATCGCGCAGAACATCTTCCTGGGCCACGAGAAAAAACGCGGCTGGCTGCTGGACGATGCGGCCATGCGGGCCGAGGCCGCGCAGGCGCTGGCCCAGGTGGGCCTAGCCGTGAGCCCCGACACGCCGGTGCGCAGGCTCATCGTGGCCGAAAAGCAGCTGGTGGAAATCGCCAAGGCCCTGGCCCGCCGCGCCCGCCTGCTGGTGATGGACGAGCCCACCGCCACGCTGACGCCCGGCGAAACCGAAGCCTTGTTCAACCTGATCGCGCGGCTGAAGGCCGAGGGCGTGACCATCCTCTACATCAGCCACAAGCTGGACGAGGTGGAGCGCGTGACCGACGAAGTGGTGGTGATGCGCGACGGCCGCTTCGTCACCCGCGCGCCCACCGCCAGCCTGACGCGCCGCGAGATGGCCAACCTGATGGTGGGCCGCGAGCTGGCCGACCTGTACCCGCCCAAGGACCCGCCACCGCCGCTGGACGTGCCGCCGCTGCTGCGGGTGCAGGGATTGACGGTGCCGGGCTGGGCGCAGGACATCGGCTTCGACGTGCGGCCCGGCGAGATCCTGGGCTTTGCCGGTCTGGTGGGCGCCGGCCGCACCGAGCTGTTCGAGGCCTTGCTGGGCCTGCGGCCCCACACGGTGCAGCAGCTGGAACTGGCCGGCCGGCCGGTGCGCATCCGCAGCCCGCGCGAGGCCGCCCGCCTGGGCCTGACCTACCTCAGCGAAGACCGCAAGGGCAAGGGCCTGCACGTGGACTTCGGCCTGAAGGAAAACCTGACGCTGATGGCGCTGGCGCGTTATGCCCGGCCCTGGCTGCAGCCGGCGGCCGAGCGCGCGGCCATGCAGCAGGCGGTGAAGGACTTCGGCATCCGCACCGGCACGCTGGACATCCCGGCCTCGTCGCTGTCGGGCGGCAACCAGCAGAAGCTGGCGCTGGCCAAGGTGCTGCACCCCGACCCGCGCGTGATCGTGCTGGACGAGCCCACCCGTGGCGTGGACGTGGGCGCCAAGCGCGACATCTACGGCCAGGTGCAGCAGCTGGCCCGGCAGGGCCGCGGCGTGGTGGTGGTGTCGTCCGAGTTGATGGAGCTGGTGGGCTTGTGCCACCGCGTGGCCGTGATGCGTGCGGGCCGCCTGATGGCGGTGGTGCAGGGCAGCGGCCTGACCGAAGAGGAGTTGATCGCCCATGCCACCGGAACCCGTGAGCACTGACAAGACGCCCGCCCCAGCGCAGGGCCACCGCGGCGGCGCCGGCCGCCTGCATGGCCTCGGCCCGGTGCTGGGCTTGGTGCTGCTGCTGGTGGCGGGCACGCTGCTCAACAGCGACTTCGCCAGCTTCGACAACCTGATGAACGTGCTCACCCGCACGGCCTTCATCGGCATCATCGCGGTGGGCATGTGCTTCGTCATCATCAGCGGCGGCATCGATCTGTCGGTGGGCTCGATGGCGGCGCTGATCGCCGGCAGCGTGATCCTGCTGATGAATGCGCTGGGCGAGCAGGGCCTGCAGCCGGTGCTGGTGGTGGCGCTGGGCATGGGCTTTGCGCTGCTGCTGGGCGCGCTGTTCGGGCTGGCGCACGGGCTGCTGATCACCCGCGGCCGCATCGAGCCCTTCATCGTCACGCTGGGCACGCTGGGTATCTTCCGCGCCTACCTCACCTACTTTTCCAACGGCGGCGCCATCACGCTGGACAACACGCTGAGCGATGCCTACAGCCCGGTGTACTACGCCGCGCTGGTGGGCGTGCCGGTGCCGGTGTGGGTCTTCGTCGCGGTGGCGGCGCTGGGCGGCCTCATCCTCAACCGCACGGCCTATGGCCGCTATGTGCAGGCCATCGGCAGCAACGAGCAGGTGGCCCGTTATGCCGCGGTGGACGTGGACCGCATCAAGGTGCTCACCTACGTGCTGCTGGGCGTGTGCGTGGGCATGGCCACGCTGCTGTACGTGCCGCGGCTGGGCAGTGCCTCGCCCACCACCGGCTTGCTCTGGGAGCTGGAAGCCATTGCCGCGGTGATCGTGGGCGGCACCGCGCTCAAGGGCGGCGCGGGCAGCATCACCGGCACCGTGGTGGGTGCCATCCTGCTGTCGGTCATCAGCAACATCCTCAACCTCACCAGCATCATCAGCGTGTACCTGAATGCCGCGGTGCAGGGCTTCGTGATCATCGTGGTGGCCTTCCTGCAAAGGCGCCGCCGCTGAACGCTTTTTTCCGGCCCCGTGCAAGGGCCTTGTTCCCGCCAACCCAAGGAGACGAGACATGACCCCCAACACCACCCGCCGCACCGCGCTGCTGGCCGCCGCTGCAAGCGCCGCGCTGCTGGCCCTGGCCCCCACCGCCCGCGCCCAGGCGCCGGCCGGCACCGTCAACCTGGGCGTGGCCATTCCGGCGGCCACGCACGGCTTCACCGGCGGCATCGTCTGGTGGGCCAACGAGGCCAAGAAGGAGCTGGAAAAGACCCACAAGAACCTGAAGGTGACGATCAAGACCGCCGCCAACGCGGGCGAGCAGGCCAACCAGCTGCAGGACCTGGTGACCGCCAACAAGATCAACGCGCTGGTCATCTTCCCGTTCGAGTCGGCGGCGCTGACCAAGCCGGTGCAGCAGGTCAAGGGCAAGGGCGTGTACGTCACCGTGGTGGACCGCGGCCTGACCGACACCAGCGCTCAAGACGCCTACGTAGCCGGCGACAACACCGCTTTCGGCAAGGTGCCGGCCGAGTACATCGCCAAGGCGCTGGGCGGCAAGGGCAACGTGGTGGCGCTGCGCGGCATTGCCACCACGCTGGACAACGAGCGCATGGACGCCTTCAACGCGGTGATGAAGGGCTACCCCGACATCAAGCTGCTGGACGCCAAGTACGCCAACTGGAACCGCGACGACGCCTTCAAGGTGATGCAGGACTACCTGACGCGCTTCAAGCAGATCGACGCGGTGTGGGCGGCCGACGACGACATGGCTGTGGGCGTGCTTAAGGCCATCGACCAGGCCAAGCGCACCGATATCAAGCTGGTGTTCGGCGGTGCCGGCGCCAAGGGCATGGTCAAGACGCTGATGGACGGCAAGGACCCGCGCATCCAGGCCAACGTGTCGTACTCGCCCAAGTTCATCTACGACGCCATCAAGCTCACGGCCGAGGCGCGCCTGAAGGGCGACAAGCTGCCGCCCACCACCATCATCCCGTCGGTGTTGATCACCAAGGACAACGCCAAGGATTTCTACTTCCCCAACTCGCCGTTCTGAGGCCGCCATGGCACGCCCCGTCACTCTTTTCACCGGCCAGTGGGTGGACCTGCCGCTGGCCGAACTGGCCCCGCTGGCCAAACGCATGGGCTACGACGGCCTGGAACTGGCCTGCGGCGGCGACCACTTCAACGTGCAGCGCGCGCTGAAGGAGCCGGGCTACGTGCAGCAGCAGCGTGCGCTGCTGCAGGCGCATGGCCTGCAATGCTGGGCCATCGGCAACCACCTGGTGGGCCAGGCGGTGTGCGACCTGATCGACGCCCGCCACCAGAAGATCCTGCCTGCGCATGTGTGGGGCGATGGCGAGCCCGAAGGCGTGCGCCAGCGTGCCGCGCTGGAGATGGCCGACACCGCCTGCGCGGCGAAGGCCTTCGGCGTGAAGACGGTGACGGGCTTCACCGGCTCGTCGATCTGGCATGCGATCTATGCCTTTCCGCCCACCACCCAGGCTTTCTGGGATGCGGGCTATGAAGACTTCGGCCGCCGCTTCGCGCCCATCCTGCAGGCCTTCGACGAGTGCGACGTCAACTTCGCGCTGGAGGTGCACCCCACCGAAATCGCGTTCGACATCGCCACCGCGCAGCGGGCCTTGCAGGCCGTACACCAGCACCGGCGCTTCGGCTTCAACTTCGACCCCAGCCACTTCGGCTACCAGGGCGTGGACTACGTCAAGTTCCTGCGCACCTTCCCCGAGCGCATCCACAACGTGCACATGAAGGATGTGTGGTGGGGCAAGGGCGATGGCACCGTGGGCACCTTCGGCGGGCACACCAGCTTTGGCGATGCACGCCGCACCTGGGACTTTCGCAGCGTGGGCCGCGGCATGATCGACTTCGAGTCGATCTTCGTCGCGCTCAACGACATCGGCTACCGCGGCCCGCTGTCCATCGAGTGGGAAGACAGCCGCATGGACCGTGTGCATGGCGCCACCGAAAGCGCTGCCTTCACCCGCCGGCTCGACTTTCCGCCGGCTGGCGGCGCCTTCGACGACGTCTTCGGCCGCAGCGACGGCACGCCAGGGGCCGCGGCATGAGGCGGCTGCGCGTGGCCATGGTCGGCGGCGGTCGCGACGCCTTCATCGGCGCGGTGCACCGCCATGCGATGGCGCTGGACGACCAATGGGACTTCGTGGCCGGCGCGCTGAGCAGCACGCCCGAGCGTTCACGCGCCTCCGGACGCGACCTGGGCCTGGCCGACGACCGCAACCACGGCAGCTGGCAAGAGTTGCTGGCCGACGAACTGCGCCGCCCGCCCGAAGAGCGGGTGGACGCGGTGAGCATCGTCACGCCCAACCACCTGCACTTTCCGGTGGCCATGGCCTTCGTTCAGGCCGGCTTTCATGTGGTGTGCGACAAGCCACTGGTGCACACCAGCGAACAGGCGCGCCAGCTGGTGCAGGCGGTGCAGCAGGCCGGCACCGTGTTCGGCGTCACCTACAACTACAGCGGCTACCCGATGGTGCGCGAGGCGCGCGAGCTGGTGCGGCGCGGCGCGATCGGCAGCATCCGCAAGGTGGTGATGGAATACCACCAGGGCTGGTTGTCTAGACAGGTTCAGAGCAAGCAGGCCGACTGGCGCACCGACCCCGCGCGCAGCGGCGCCGCCGGCGCGGTGGGCGACATCGGCACCCATGCCGAGCACCTGATCGCCACCGTCACCGGCCTGCAGATCGAGAGCCTGTGCGCCGACCTGAGCACCTTTGTGCCCGGCCGCCAGCTGGACGACGACGCCAGCATCCTGCTGCGCTTCAAGGGCGGCGCCAAGGGTGTGCTGCTGTGCTCGCAGATCGAGGCCGGCTGCGAGAACGACATCCGGCTGCGGGTGTTCGGCAGCGAGGGCTATCTGGACTGGCGGCAGGAAGAACCCAACCTGCTGATCCACGCGCCGGCCGACGGCCCGAAGCGCGTGCTGACGCGCAACGCACCGTGGCTCAGCGAAGCCGCCAAGGCCGCCTGCCGGCTGCCGGCCGGCCACCCGGAGGCCTTCATCGAGGCCTTTGCCAACGTGTACCGCGGCTTGGCCGCGGACATCCGCGCGCGGCAGGGTGGCGCGACGGCCGACCCGCTGCTGACGGACTATCCGCGGGTGGAGGAGGGCGCGCGTGGGGTGGGGTTCGTGGAGGCGGTGGTCGGCTCGGGCGGCGGCTGGCACGGTCTGGCCTGAGCGGTCGCCCGCGTGTGGCGTCGGGGCCATCCCGGCATGCCCCGCCTTGTCCCAAAGCGTTTGAAGTGGTACACCCCTCATCAGAAGTGAGGATGGGGATGCCAGAAATGCTTGTACCGAGGGGTGATGGTCTGGA
>CAKZXL010000173.1 GCA_937883885.1 uncultured Aquincola sp.
TACACGCCGCAGCGCGTGGATTTCTACGGCAACTGACAGGGGCTGCCATGAACGACGTGACGGTCATCGACCGCTTCCTCGACACCTTCTCGCGCTACATCGACTCGGGTTTTGGGCTGCTGCAGGGCGAAGTCGCGTTCCTCACCGCCACGCTGATCGTCATCGACATGACCATCGCCGGGCTGTACTGGGCGATGAGCCATGCCACCGGCCAGGGCGATGAAGTGATCGCCAAGCTGCTGCGCAAGGTGCTGTACGTCGGTGCCTTCGCCTACATCATCAATAACTTCAACTGGCTGGCCAGCATCGTCTTCCGCTCGTTCGCGGGCCTGGGCCTGACGGCCAGCGGCTCGACGATGAGCATGGGCGAATTCCTGCAACCGGGACGCCTGGCCAAGACCGGCATCGACGCGGCAGCGCCGATCCTTGAGCAGATCAGTGACATGGCGGGCTTCCCCGAGGTGTTCGTGAACATGACGCCCATCGTGGTCATGTTCCTGGCCTGGGCGGTGGTGATCCTGTGTTTCTTCGTGCTGGCGATCCAGCTTTTCATCACCTTGATCGAGTTCAAGCTGACCACGCTCGCGGGCTTCGTACTGGTGCCGTTCGCGCTGTGGAACAAGACCAGCTTTCTCGCCGAAAAGGTGCTGGGCAACGTAGTGTCCTCGGGCATCAAGGTGCTGGTGCTGGCCGTTATCGTCGGCATTGGCTCGGGCCTGTTTGCCGAGTTCCAGGTACATCCGGCCGAGCCGTCCATCGACCATGCGGTGGTCATCATGCTGGCCTCGCTCACGCTGCTGGCGCTGGGAATCTTCGGGCCGGGTATCGCCACCGGGCTGGTCTCCGGCGCACCGCAGCTTGGCGCAGGCGCGATGGCCGGTGCTGCGATTGGTGCCGCAGGCGCGGCGGTTGCCGTAGGTGCTGCGGCCACCGGCGTGGGCGGTGCGGTGATGGCCGGGGCGCGCATGGCACCGGCTGCCGCCAAGCTCGCCGGGGCTGGCGCGCGGGCCGCAACCTCGGCGGCTGGCAGCGCGAAGTCGGCCTTTCAGGCCGGTTCCGCCGCTGCGGGCGGCGGAGCCAAAGGCGCGATGGCAGGGCTGGGCAATGTCGCCAAGGGCGGCGCACAGACCGCTGGTCAGCGCGCTGGTGCAGGCATCAAAGCGGCGGCAGCCAAGGCGGCCGCGCCATTCAAAGCAGGCTGGCAAGGCTCTGGCGCCGATGGCGGCGCAGGCGGTAGCACTGCCGGTTCCGGGCAAACCGCCGCTGGCGATGCCAACGCGCAGAAGCAGGAACAACCCGGCTGGGCCAAGCGCCTGCAACGTCGCCAACAACTCACCCAGGCCACCACCACGGCCGCGCACACGCTGCGCGGTGGCGACGGCGGCGGTTCGGGCCAAGGCCCGAGCCTGCGCCCCGATGAATGACCCGATAGCTGACTTTCAAGGAGAACTCCATGCGATTCAAACGACCGCAGGTGCGCTATGCCGATACGCCGCAGCCTGCCACTCCGTATCAAGCCGCTGCCCAGGTGTGGGACGAGCGCATCGGCTCGGCCCGCGTGCAGGCCAAGAACTGGCGGCTGATGGCCTTTGGCTGCCTGGTGCTCGCGCTGCTGATGGCCGGTGGCCTGGTGTGGCGCTCAGCACAATCCATCGTCACGCCCTATGTCATCGAGGTCGATCAGTCCGGCCAAGTGCGCACCGTGGGCGAAGCGGCCACGCCGTACCGACCCACCGATGCGCAGACGGCGCACCACATCGCGCGCTTCGTGACGCTGGTGCGCTCGCTGTCCATCGACCCCATCGTCGTGCGCCAGAACTGGCTCGATGCCTACGACTACACCACCGATCGGGGCGCGGCGGTGCTCAACGACTATGCGCGGGTGAATGACCCGTTTGCCCGTATCGGCAAGGAGTCGGTGACGGTGCAGATCACCAGTGTGGTTCGCGCCAGTGAGGCGTCGTTCAACGTGCGCTGGACGGAACGCCGCTACGTCAATGGCGCGGCTGCCGGGCTGGAGCGATGGACGGCGGTGGTGTCCATCGTGCAGCAGACCCCGCGCACCGAAGAACGCCTGCGCCGCAACCCGCTGGGCATCTACGTCAATGGCCTGTCGTGGAGCCGTGAACTGGATTCTTCTGAAGGAGCCAAACCATGAATGCACATTTCCGTAAAGCCGCATTGCCGGTGATCTTGCTGGCATCGACTGTCCTGTTTGCGGGCTGCGCCACGCAGGGCAAGCCGCCGCCGGTGATCTCGCTCGATGAACCGGTGCAAGCGCAGCCATTGCCCGAGCCGCCCAAACCCATCGAAGTGGTGGCCGTGCCCGAACCGTTGGCATTGCCCGCGCAGTTGAAGCCGCTGCCGGACGTGGATGCGGCCCCGGCGGCACTGGAGCCTGCTGACGAGAAGGTGCGCGTCTCCCGCGCCAATGCCGAGGCACGGATCGCGCCGACCCGCGAGGGCTACGTCAATGCGATTCAGGTCTGGCCCTTCACCGATGGCGCGCTGTACCAGGTCTATGCGTCGGTGGGTCGCGTGACGGTGATCGCGCTCCAACCCGGCGAGGAACTGGTGACGGTCGCTGCGGGCGACACGGTGCGCTGGATCGTGGGTGACACCTCCAGCGGCAGCGGGGCCGATTTGCGCGTCAATGTGCTGGTCAAGCCTATTCGTTCCGGCTTGAAGACCAATCTGGTCATCACGACCAGCCGCAGGACGTACCTGCTGGAACTGACCTCGACCGACAAGGCATGGATGGCGTCGGTGTCCTGGGACTATCCCAAGGATCGGATGCTGGCCTTGCAGCGCCAGGCGCAAGCCGCCAACGCGGCCGCGCCGGTCGATGCGGGCCTGTCGTTGGAGAACATCCGATTTCGCTATGCAATCAGCGGCAGCAATCCACCGTGGAAGCCGCTGCGCGCCTTCGATGATGGAGAGAAGGTCTATATCCAGTTCCCGGCAGGCATCGCCCAGGGCGAACTGCCCCCACTGTTCGTCATCGGTGCGCAGGGGGATGGGCAACTGGTGAACTATCGCTTCCGCTCGCCGTACTACATCGTGGATCGCCTGTTCGGTGCGGCCGAACTTCGCCTGGGCGCCGACAAGGGCGACGTGGTGCGCATCGAGCGCACGGATGGCATTGCCGGGAGGAACTGAGTATGAGCCAGGATGACATTCCCGACCTTGCCACGCCTCAGGCGGACAAGGTGGCTCCCGAGGCGGTGGCGCTGCGCGCCCAACCGCGCCCGGTCACGCGCCTGAACCGGCGCACGCTGGCGATCCTCGCCGGCTGCTTGTCGGTTGGCGTGATGGGCGCACTGATCTGGTCGCTGCAGCCGCAGCAACGCGGCGCGGGTGAATCCACCGAGCTGTACAACGTGGATCGCGTGTCCAAGTCGGAGGGACTGGATGCGCTGCCAACGGACTATTCCAAGCTGCCACCGCTGCCGCCCGACGTGCCGGAACTGGGGCCTCCTTTGCCTGGCGACCTGGGGCCAGCCATCGTGAACTCGCAGCAGCCGGTCGCCGCCACCTATGCCGCGCCCGGCTACGACCCCAACGATGCGCTGCGCAAGGAAGAAGAAGCGGCGGCAGCTTCATCGGTGTTCTTTCGCACTGGCTCCCCGCAGGCTGCGCCCGTGGCGCAGTCGCAGGTCGCCGCCGCACCGGGCTTCGCTGCCAATGCCGCTTTCGATCCCCTGGCCGCTGGCCCGGCCTCGACGGCGGCCCAGCCTGCTGATCCGACTGCCGTGCAGAACCGGCAAGACCAGAAAGAGGCGTTCCTGACAGGCGGTTCTACGGAAACCCGTAACTCCGGCAACCTGCAAATACCCACCTCGCCGTATCAAGTGATGGTTGGAACGGTCATTGCTGGGGCACTGGTCACGGGCATCAAGTCCGACCTGCCGGGCGATGTGATCGCCACGGTGACGGAACCGATCTACGACACGGCCACTGGCAAGTTCCTGCTGATCCCGCAGGGTTCGCGCATCTTGGGCAAGTACAACAGCCAGGTCAGCTATGGCCAGAGCCGCGTGCAGGTGGTGTGGAACCGCATCATCCTGCCGGATACGTCTTCGCTCACGCTCGACAACCTGATCGGCACCGACCCGGCAGGTTATGCGGGTCTGGAAGACGATGTGGACTGGCATTGGGATCGGATCTTTGCCGGTGCCGTGCTGACCACGCTGCTGGGCGTCGGTGCCGAACTGGCCGCACCCGAGAACCGCCAGGACGGTGATCGCGTCATCATCGCCGGGCGCGACAGCCTGCAGGACACCGTGAACCAGGTCGGCCAGGAAGTGACCCGGCGCAACCTCAACATCCAGCCCACGCTGACCAGCCGCCCCGGCTTGCCGGTGCGCATCATCGTGAACCGTGATCTGGTGCTGCGGCCCTATCAGCCGCTGTTCTTCATCAAGGGGACTTCACGATGAGCACAACCAGGAAACTACGGCTGGGGCCGCTGCCCAAGATCGAGAGCGTGAAGCTGACCTTCGCCTGCCCGGCCAGCTTGAAAGCCGATCTCGACCGCTACGCCGCACTGCATGCGCAGGCGTATGGCGAGGCGGTTGATGCCACGACGCTGATCCCGCACATGCTGGAGGCGTTCATGGCGGGGGATCGAAACTTCAAGCGGCTCTCAAAGTGAGGGAATGACACGAGAGCAGCTTAGGCAATCAGCGATCAGGATGGTTGCCCATCAATAGGCGCGTTGCTCGGTTGCAGTCTAATACTTTGGAGCACCTGGATTTCCTGGTTTCCGCTGTAGTCCTGTTGACTCCACGAGGGCACCGATGCGTAGTGCCGAAAAGTTTGCTTGAATTCCTCTTCCTCGAAGAATCCCAAAAGGTTTCCATCATCTCTCTCGGAGAAAGGCAGGGCATAGACGTACATGTAGCACCCCAGTCGGAATTCACACAAGACATGGGGCATCTTCGAATGAGGCTCCTTGCGGATGTACAAAGTGATCTGGGCCGATGGGTCGGGAGGGAGCATTACCACTGCAGCGGCTATCTTCGGCAAAGGAGCTTCGGAAGATTCGCCATAGCGTACCCAACGGATCGTTTTCGCCAGTGCAGGAAGTTCTTGTTCTGGAATAACAGATAGGGCGATCTTGCTCAGAGCGCGGTAGAAACTCTGTGGGACTATGGGTTTTCCCGTTCCTAGTTGCGCAGTCAGTACGCCGGAAGCATCCTCAGAGATTTTCTCGGATACAACGACCATCATCTTGTCGTTGTTGCCATCACGGAACAGCCTGCCCCCTGGGAATTTAACAGTAGGCAATGACCCGCGAGCTTCAATGCCGAGAAACACCCGCTGGATATTGAGAAGCTCGACAAGGGTGGGCTCGATCTTGTCTCCGAAATACTGATTGCAATCGTCACATTCGTCAGCGAGCTTGAGGTACTTGTTGCCCAGTGCGGCTGGAATGGCATGGGCCTCCTTATTGAATTGTGCTCCAGTCTTCCTTGAGTTGCCACAAAATCGACAAGTTCTGTCTGCCTTCTTGGCATTGCCGATGTTGAAATGTTTGTCGGTTCGAGGCATGCACAAGTCATATTTCTCAAGCAAGCGCCCGAAGACCTGCAAGTGTTCATCTAGAGGTTGCTCTTGCGGATGATTGAGCTGGTGCAGTACCTGCTCATAGCGAAATTGCTCAGCCGTTGAGGACGGCGGCGTTGGCAGGAGCAGGAAGAACTCCCCGTCAGGCATGTCGTCGAGCATCTTGCGCAAGCGGAACAGATGTGGCGTTTTAGCCGCATGCCGATCGACGTAATCGTGGACCTTGTTCCTGAGTTCTGGCGTTGCGCACTGGATTGTGTCGATCGAAACCTTTGGAGGCTCGACTTTGCCAAAGATTGACGCAAAGTCGATCACTGGCCCGGCCGCTTCGGGGGTAAAAGTGACGATCAAGCCACTCGTCCCGCGCTCAGTCATGAACGTCCAATGAAAGCCATGACTAACGCCTGTCTCGGTAAATA
>CAKZXL010000174.1 GCA_937883885.1 uncultured Aquincola sp.
GTGGTGCAGGTGGCGCGCGTGGCCACCACCGGCGGCGGCTTCAAGCAGGCCGCGTGATGCGGCGTCGCCTCTTCATGGCCGGCGCCGCCGGCCTGGCCACGCTCGGCGCGCCGCTGCGCGCGCTGGCCCAGCTGCCGGCCGGCAAGCCCGTCAGGATCATCGTGCCCTTCGCGCCCGGTGGCGGCAACGACGTCTTCGCCCGCCAGCTGGCTACGCAGCTGACCACGCTGCTGGGCGTGCAGGTGCTGGTGGACAACCGGCCCGGCGCCGGCGGCACGGTGGGCACCGATGCGGCGGCCAAGTCGCCCGCCGACGGCAGCACGCTGCTGCTGGGCCACACCGGCACGCTGGCCATCAACCCGGTGCTCTACCCCAAGCTGCCCTACGACGCACGCAATGCCTTCGTGCCGGTGGCGCCGCTGGCCAGTGCGCCGCTGGTGCTGGTGGTGCCGGCGGTCAGCCCCATCCGCACGCTGGCCGATCTGCTGGCCCGCGCCAAGGCGGCGCCGGGCAAGCTGGCATTTGCCTCCAGCGGCAACGGCACCGGCGGCCACCTGGCCGGCGAGCTGCTGGAAGAAGTGGCCGGCATCCAGCTGCTGCATGTGCCATACAAAGGCACCGCGCCGGCGCTCACCGACGTGCTGGGCGGCCAGGTCGACCTGATGTTCAGCGTCATCCCCTCGGCGCTGCCGCACATCGACGCTGGCAAGCTGCGCGCCATCGGCATCACCGGCGCGCGCCGCAGCCCGCGGCTGCCCGACGTACCCACCGTGGCCGAAGGCGGCCTCAAAGGCTATGAAAGCTCACTGGCCTATGGCCTGGTGGCGCCGCGCGGCACGCCCGACGCGGTGCTCAGGACGCTGAGCCAGGCCGTGGCCAAGGCCACCGAATCGCCGGCGCTGCGCGAGGCCTTCAAGGCCGAAGGCGCAGAACCGCTGGCTGGCAGCGCCGCCGACTTCCAGGCGCTGATGCAGACCGAATCCGACAAGTGGGGCCGCGTGATCCGGCAAGCCGGCATCAAGCCCGAATGAACACGACCGCAAGGAGACTTCCCATGCCCGCCGAACAGCCCAAGAAGTGGACCCGCGACCAGATGGCGCGCCGCGTGGCCCAGGACATTCCCGACGGCGCCGTCGTCAACCTGGGCATCGGCCTGCCCACCGCCGTGGCCAACCACCTGCCCGAAGGGCGCGAGGTGGTGCTGCACAGCGAGAACGGTGTGATCGGCATGGGCCCGGCGCCCGCCGCGGGCGAAGAGGATTACGACCTCATCAACGCCGGCAAGCAGCCGGTGACGCTGCTGCCGGGCGGCTGCTTCTTCCACCACGCCGACAGCTTCGCGATGATGCGCGGCGGCCACCTCGACGTGTGCGTGCTGGGCGCCTTCCAGGTGTCGGCCGGCGGCGACCTGGCCAACTGGCACACCGGCGCCAAGGACGCGATTCCGGCCGTGGGCGGCGCGATGGACCTGGCCATCGGCGCCAAGAAGACCTACGTGATGATGGAGCACACCACCAAGGCCGGTGACAGCAAGATCGTGCCCGCCTGCACCTACCCCCTGACCGGCATCGGCTGCGTGAGCCGGATATACACCGACCTGGCGGTGCTGGACATCACGCCGCAGGGTGTGGCGGTGGTTGACATGGCCGAGGGCCTGAGCTTCGACGAGCTGCAGAAGGTCACCGGCGTGCCGCTGCTGCGCGCAGCAGCCTGACCGATCCACCCCCCCGACGACCACAAGACCATTTTCCCGACCGGAGACAACAAGCCATGACCACCCCGATCTCGCGCCGCGTGTTCACCCTGCTGGCCACCGCGGCCGCCGGCAGCTTGCTGGCCGCCCCCGCGCTGGCCGCCGACGACTTTCCGAACAAGCCGGTGCGCATCCTCACGCCCTTCCCGGCCGGCTCGGGGCCCGAGACCGTGACCCGCATGGTGGCCGAGAAGCTGCAGAAGATGTGGGGCAAGCCGGTGGTGGTGGAAAACAAGCCGGGCGGCAACGGCTTCATCGCCATCGACACCTTCAAGCGCGGCGACAAGCAGGGCTACGACCTGATCCAGCTGGACAACGTGCACCTGTCGGCCTACCCGCACCTGTTCAAGAAGCTGCCCTACGACCCGCAGAAGGACTTCGATCCGCTGCTGCCGCTGTTCAAGACCAACTTCTTCTTCGCGGTGGCCACCGACAGCAAGTACAAGACCGTGGCCGACATCATCAAGGACGCCAAGGCCAACCCGGGCAAGCTGAACTACGGCTCGTGGTCGGTGGGCAACCCGGTCCACCTGGGCTCGGAGCTGTTCGAGACGGTGACCGGCACCGAGATGGAACACGTCATCTACAAGGAAACCTCGCTGCTGTACACGGCCGTGGCCACCGGCGAGCTGTCCTTCGCGCTGGGCACCAGCGCCAGCTCGGGCGCGCTGCAGCGCGCGGGCAAGCTGCGCTACATCGCGGTGGCGGCGCCCAAGCGGGTGCCCTACTTCCCCGACGTGCCCACCGTGGGCGAATCGGGCGGCCCGGCCAACTTCGAGGTGATCGGCTGGACCACCATCGCCGCGCCCAAGGGGCTGCCGCCCGAGCGCGCCGAGAAAATCCGCCGCGACATCGAAAAGGCGCTGTCCGAGCCCGACATCAAGCAGCGCTACGACACCTTCGGCTACGAACTCTTCCCGCAGACGCGCGAGCAGTTCAACCAGTTCATCGGCACCGAATCGCAGCGCTTTGCCGACGTGGTCAAGAAGGCCAACGTCACGCTGGACTGACCGGCCCACCGCTTCACAGACATCCCAGGAGACTTTTGCATGAGTGCCCAAGACGCCTTCATCTGCGACGCCGTTCGCACCCCCTTCGGCCGCTACGGCGGCGCGCTGTCGTCGGTACGCGCCGACGACCTGGGCGCGGTGCCGCTGCGGGCCCTGATGGCCCGCAACCCCAAGGTCGACTGGGCGCAGGTGACCGACGTGCTGTACGGCTGCGCCAACCAGGCCGGCGAAGACAACCGCAACGTGGCCCGCATGAGCGCGCTGCTGGCCGGCCTGCCGCTGGAGCTGCCGGGTGCCACCATCAATCGGCTGTGCGGCTCGGGCCTGGATGCCGTGGGCAGCGCCGCGCGCGCCATCAAGTCCGGCGAAGCCGGGCTGATGATCGCCGGTGGCGTGGAAAGCATGAGCCGCGCGCCCTTCGTGATGCCCAAGGCCGAAAGCGCCTTCTCGCGCGCCAATGCGGTGTACGACACCACCATCGGCTGGCGCTTCATCAACAAGCTGATGAAGGAGCAGTACGGCGTCGACTCGATGCCCGAAACCGCCGAGAACGTGGCCACCGACTACAAGATCGAGCGTGAGGCGCAGGACCGCATGGCCCTGGCCAGCCAGCTCAAGGCCGTGGCCGCGCAAAAGAGCGGCTTCTTCGACGCCGAGATCGTGCCCGTCACCATCCCGCAGAAAAAGGGCGAGGCGGTGGTGGTGACCAAGGACGAGCACCCGCGCGAGACCTCGCTGGAATCGCTGGCCAAGCTGCGCGGCGTGGTGCGCCCCGACGGCACGGTGACCGCCGGCAATGCGTCCGGCGTGAACGACGGCGCTGCCGCGCTGCTGCTGGCCAGCGAAGCCGCCGCCGCCCGCCACGGGCTGACGCCGCGCGCCCGCGTGGTGGGCATGGCCACGGCCGGCGTGCCGCCGCGCATCATGGGCATGGGCCCGGCGCCGGCCACCCGCAAGGTGCTGGCCCTGACTGGGCTGACGCTGGACCAGATCGACGTGATCGAGCTGAACGAGGCGTTCGCCGCGCAGGGCCTGGCGGTGCTGCGCGACCTGGGCCTGCAGGACGACGACCCGCGTGTGAACCCCAACGGCGGCGCCATCGCGCTGGGCCACCCGCTGGGCGCCAGCGGCGCCCGCCTGGCCACCACCGCGGTGAACCAGTTGCACAAGAGCGGTGGCCGCTACGCGCTGTGCACCATGTGCATCGGCGTCGGCCAGGGCATCGCAGTCATCCTCGAGCGGGTGTAAACACCGCCCGACACGTTCGCAGCCGGCCCACGGGGTCGGCTTTTTTTCGTCTTCATCACCCGTGAGGCTGGTGCCCGGCTGCTGAGTTGTGCGGCATACGCCCAACCCTCAGCCGAACCCTCTGGCAACGCGCGGATGGCCTGCCTACATTGCGTCCATCCCTGCAGCGGCCGGCCTCTCGGGCGAATAGCGCACAAGAGACTCCCATGAGCGACGACGACTTCCACACCGACGATCCGGCCACCGGGCGCAACGCGCCGCGGCCGGAAGCGCCGCCCGGACCGGCGGCGCGTGACCTGGTCGCCGGGCTGGAAAAAGGCCTGCAGGTCATCGAAGCCTTCGACCAGGACCGCCCGCGCCTGACCATCGCCGAAGTGGCCCAGCGCACCGGCCTTACCCGCGCCGCAGCGCGCCGCTACCTCATCACGCTGGCCCACCTGGGCTTCGTCAGCCAGGACCGCCGGCTGTTCGCCCTCACGCCCAAGGTGCTGCGGCTGGCGCAGAGCTACATGCATTCGGCCCGGCTGCCGCGCATCGTGCAGCCCGAGCTGCACAAGCTGGCCTATGCGATGAAGGAAGCCTCGTCGGCCGGCACGCTGGACGGCGACGACGTGATCTGCATCGCCGCCACCAGCGCGGGGCGCGTCATCTCGGCCACGCTGCAGCCCGGCACCCGGGTGCCGGCGCACTGCACCTCCAACGGCCGCGTGCTGCTGGCCGCGCTGCCGCAGGCCGAGGTGGACGCCTGGATCTACCGCCAGAGCCTGCGCGCCTACACCCCCCACACCGTGACCCTGCCCGAGCGGCTGCGCATCGAGATCGCGCATGCGCGGGCGCAGGGTTATGCGTGCGTGGACCAGGAACTGGAACTCGGCCTGCGCACCATCGCCGTGCCGCTGAAGAACTACCGCGGCGACACCATCGCGGCACTGAACTTCAGCGTGCATGCGCAGCGCATGACCATGGACCAGCTGGTCGAGCACTGCCTGCCGCCGCTCAAGCAGTCGCAGGCCACGCTGCGGCAGCTGCTGTAGCGCCCTTCATCATCCCACCGCGACGAAAGCCCGTCCCATGCCCACCACCCGCACCCAGGTCGCCATCATCGGCGCCGGCCCCTCCGGTCTTCTGCTCGGCGCACTGCTGGCGCGCAAGGGCGTGGACGCCGTGATCATCGAGCAGCGCAGCGCCGACTACGTGCTCGGCCGCATCCGCGCCGGCGTGCTGGAACAGGTGACGGTGGACCTGCTGGACGAGGCGGGCGTGAGCGAGCGCCTGCATGCCGAAGGCCTGCCGCACGACGGCGTGAACCTGTCCTTCGGCGCAGAGATGCACCGCATCGACCTGAAGGCGCTGACCAACAAGCATGTCGTGGTGTACGGCCAGACCGAAGTCACCCGCGACCTGATGGACGCCCGAGCCGCCGCCGGCCTGAGCACCGTGTACGAGGCGCAGGACGTGGCGGTGCACGATTTCGGCGGCAGCCAGCCCCGGGTCACCTACACGCTGAACGGCGAGGCCCACACGCTGCAGTGCGACTTCATCGCCGGCTGCGATGGCTACCACGGCGTGTGCCGCGCCAGCGTGCCGGCCGATGCGCTGCAGACGCACGAGAAGGTCTACCCCTTCGGCTGGCTGGGCGTGCTGGCCGACGTGCCGCCGGTGGCGCATGAGCTGATCTACGCGCACAGCGAACGCGGCTTCGCGCTGTGCAGCATGCGGTCGGCAACCCGCAGCCGCTACTACGTGCAGTGCTCGCTCGACGACCAGGCCTCGCGCTGGAGCGACGATGCCTTCTGGGCCGAACTGGCGCGCCGGCTGCCGGCCGACGTGGCGGCCAACCTCGTCACCGGCCCGTCGATCGAAAAGAGCATCGCGCCGCTGCGCAGCTTCGTGGCCGAGCCGATGCGCTTCGGCCGGCTGTTCCTGGCCGGCGACGCTGCGCACATCGTGCCGCCCACCGGCGCCAAGGGCCTCAACCTCGCCGCCAGCGACGTGCATTACCTGTTCGAGGCGCTGCGCGAGCTCTTCCTCGACCATTCCGAGGCCGGCATCGACGCCTATTCGCAGAAGGCGCTGGCGCGGGTGTGGAAGGCGGAGCGTTTCTCCTGGTGGCTGACCTCGCTGATGCATCTCTTTCCGGAGCAGAGCCCGTTCGAGCAGCGCATGCAGCAGGCCGAACTCGACTATCTGGTCTCGTCCGAGCACGCGATGGCGGCGCTGGCGGAGAACTATGTCGGGCTGCCTTACTGACGGAGGCGCTCAGGCGGCCTGCGGCTCCCGCTGCGTGGCGTGGCGTTCGCCCCACGCCTTCAGCGCCATGATGACCGGCTGCAGCGTTCGCCCCCTGTCCGAGAGCGAGTATTCGACCCGCGGTGGCACCTGCGGATAGACGACGCGCAGGATCAGCCCGTCGGCCTCCAGCTCACGCAGTTGTGTGGTGAGCATGCGCTGGGTCACGCCGGGGACGCGCTTGCGGATCTCGTTGAAGCGCAGCGTCCCGCTCATCAGGTGATAGAGCAGGATTCCCTTCCATTTGCCGCCGATCAGCCCCAACGCGGCCTCGACCGGGCAGCCTGCGGAACAATAGGGCTCCTGAAAACGAGGCGGCATCACGGTATCCTTTTCGGCACTATCGGCGGAAATTGTGCGTTCTTGCGGCATCCGAGAATAGGGATCATCTCGCCTGCATTGCAATGCAGGAGACCTCCCCCATGCGCGCCATCGGCTATCGCGAACCCCAGGACATCAGCGCCGAAACCAGCCTCATCCCCCTCGATCTGCCCGAGCCCGTCGCGGCCGGCCGCGACCTGCTGGTCGAGGTCAAGGCGATCTCGGTCAATCCGGTCGACACGAAGGTGCGGCGCAACGCCCGCCCGCCGGAGGGAGAGGCCCGCATCCTCGGCTGGGACGCGGCCGGCATCGTCAAGGCCGTGGGCCCCGAGGTCACGGCCTTCCGGCCGGGCGACGCCGTCTTCTATGCGGGCGCGCTGAACCGCCCCGGCGCCAATATGGAGTTCCATCTCGTCGACGAGCGGATCGTCGGGCCGAAGCCGAAGAGCCTGTCTTTCACTGAAGCCGCCGCCCTGCCCCTGACCATGATCACGGCCTGGGAGATGCTGTTCGACCGGCTGAAGGTGCGTGACCCCGTGCCGGGCGCGGCGCCGGCCCTGCTCATCGTCGGTGGGGCGGGCGGCGTCGGCTCGGCGGCGATCCA
>CAKZXL010000175.1 GCA_937883885.1 uncultured Aquincola sp.
AAGACCGGCACCCAGCACCGCCGCGCCTGCCACATGGGTGTGATCCACCCGCAGGACGGCGGCCGCCAGGCCATCGTGGTGGCCACCTGCGCCGAAGGCCTGGATGAGAACAAGCAGGCCGGCGAGATGTTCGAGCAGATCGGCCGCGCGATCACGCAGACGATGTTGAAGGAAGCAGGCTAGCCGAGAGCGGTGTCCAGCAGCATCATCAAGACGAAGCCGATCATCAGGCCCGTCGTCGCCGCCTTCTCATGCCCCTGCCGGTGCGACTCGGGAATGATCTCGTGGCTGATGACGAACAGCATCGCCCCCGCCGCAGCCGCCAGGCCCCAGGGCAGCAACCCGGTGGCCAGGCTTACCAGCGCGGCGCCGAACACCGCGCCCACCGGCTCCACCAGGCCGGAGGCGATGCCCAGGCCCACCGACACCAGCTTGCTGTAGCCCACGCCGCGCAAGGCCAGCGCGATGACCATGCCCTCCGGCACGTCCTGGATGGCGATGCCGGTGGCCAGCGCCTGTGCGCCGATGTGGTCAGACCCGCCGAACCCCACGCCGATGGCCAGGCCCTCGGGCAGGTTGTGCAGCGCGATCGCGGTGACGAACAGCCAGGCCCGACGCGTGGTGTCGCGGCGCGGCCCTTCCAGGCCCTTGACGAAGTGCTCATGCGGCACCAGCCGGTCCATCAGCATCAGGCCCGCCGCGCCCAGCAGCAGCCCCGCGCCCACCATGCCGCCCGCCTGCCACGGCCCGGCGCCCTGCCCCCTGGCCGCCGCCAGCGCCGGGATGATGAGCGAGAACGAACAGGCCGCCAGCATCACCCCCGCGCCGAAACCCAGCATCGAGTCGTTGGCCCGCTGCGAAAACTGCTGCGACAGCAGCACCGGCACCGTGCCCAGCGCGGTGGCCAGCGCCGCCATGCTGCCGCCCAGCAGCGCGCCATGCACCCGCGGATCGCCCATGAAAGGCGCCTGCAGCAGCAGGTCCAGCGCCGCCGCCAGGCCGCCCAGCACCACCGCCCAGCCCAGCCAGCGACGCAAGCGGGCGGCCCACGGAGCGGGGCGGACACGCGCCGCATCGGCGTTCAGAGCGGTGGCAGTGGGTGAGGAAGTCGGGGGCATGCGGTGAGCGGGGCAATCGGGATACCCGGTCGCGTACTGCAGCCGGCTGGCCCCTCACCGGCTAGCATGCGCAGCCACCCAGCAGTGAATGGACCCCATGCCCCCTGACCGGCGCAGCCCCTGGACCCGCCTCGCGCAGTCGCGCTGGAGCCAGGCCATCGCCGCCGGCCTGATAGCGGTGCTGGCACGGGCGCTGATGCAGCCGGTGCTGGGCGATGCGCTGCCTTTTCTGCTGGCCCTGCCCGCCTGCGCCATCGTGGCGGTGCGGCTGGGTGGCGGGCCCGGCGCGCTGGCGGCGGCGGTGTGCGCGGCGGCCACGTGGGTGCCCGGGCTGCCGCCCCAGGTGGCGCCTGCCGACCAGCCGCTGCAGATCGGCGCCTTTGCGGTCGCGGCGCTGATCACCGCGCTGCTGTGCGGCCGCCTGCGCAGCGCCCGCAGTGATGGCGCCAGCGGCCTGCGCTCGGGCCTGGCCGACCATGGCGAGACACCGCTGACGCGCTGGCTCAAGACCGTGTTGTGGGGCGCGGCGGCGATTCCGCTCACCATCTTCCTGGCGGCCGCCTGGTGGGGCTATCAGCGCGCCTTCCAGGACGCCGACGCCAGCGTGAAGCGGGTGGTGGCGGTGCTGGAGCGCCATGCTGGCCAGGCCCTGGGCACCGCCGAGCACATGGCGCGGCTGGCCGACAGCATCGCCGGCCACGACGACGTGGAGGTGCGCGACAACGAAGCCGCCATCTACCGCCGGCTGGCCGACGTGGTGGAAGGCCAGCGCGCCATCGCCGGGGTGTCGATCTGGAGTGCCAATGGCGAACCGGTGGCCAGCAGCACCCATTACCCGGTGCCGGCCGGCCCCTCGGCGCTCGACCGGCCCTGGTTCCAGCAGATCGCCGCCGGCGACACCCTCAAGATCACCAGCGTGGTGGAAGGCAAGCTGCAGCGCAAGCCGATCTTCAGCCTGGTGCTGCGCCGCGGCGCGCCGGATGGCCGCTTCGCCGGCGTGATCTCGGTGAGCCTGTCGCCCAGCTACTTCGAGGAGTTCTACAGCTCGCTGGCCACGCAGGAGCCGGGGCTCAACACCTTCTTGCTGTACCTGCAGGACGGGCAGGTGCTCACGCGCTGGCCGCGGCCGGACAAGGCGGTGCCCAGCCTGCCTTCGTCCAGCCCGCTGGTGGCGCCGGCCCGCCAAGGCGTGGCCAGCGGCGTGTTGTTCGGTGTCTCGGGCATCGACGGGCAGCAGCGCCTGGCCGCCTTCCAGCGGGTGGGTCAGCTGCCGGTGTACGTGTCCACCTCACTGTCGGAGCAGGCCATCCTGCAAAGCTGGAAGCGCTTCATCGGCCTGCTGGCGGCGGTGCTGGGGCCGGTGACGCTGGGGCTGGTGTACGTGTCCTTCGTGGCGCTGAAAAAGACGCGCAACGAAGCCGCCGTGGCAGTGGCGCTGCGCGAGGAAATCCGGCTGCGGGCCCAGGCCGAACAGGCGGCGCTGCAGTCGCAGAAGCTGGAAGCGCTGGCGCACCTGACCGGCGGCGTGGCGCACGACTTCAACAACCTGCTGGCCATCGTCAACGGCAACGTGCACCTGCTGCGGCGGCTGTACCCCGAGATGGCCGAAGGCCGCCCGCTGCAGGCCATCGGCCGGGCCACCGCGTCGGGCGTGCGGCTGACGCGGCAGTTGCTGTCGTTCTCGCGGCGGCAGGCGATCAACCCCGAGCCGGTGGTGCTGCAGGACTGGCTGCCCGCGGTGGCCAGCCTGCTCAAGACCACGCTGGGCGCGCGCGTCACGCTGGCGCTGCAGGTGCCGCCCGAGGTGATGCCGGTGCTGGCCGACACCGCCGAGCTGGAGCTGGCGCTGATCAACCTGGCGGTCAATGCGCGCGACGCCATGCCGCAGGGCGGCAGCCTGCACATCGAGGTGATCACCGACACGCCGCCTTCGGCGGACGGCCCGGGCCGGGTCAGCATCCGGGTGCGCGACAGCGGCACCGGCATGAGCCCCGAGGTGGCGCGCAAGGCCTTCGAGCCCTTTTTCACCACCAAGCCGCAGGACAAGGGCACCGGCCTGGGCCTGAGCCAGGTGCACGGCTTCTGCGTGCAGGCCGGCGGCAGCGCCACCATCGACAGCGTGCCCGGCCAGGGCACCACGGTGACGATGACGCTGCCCGCCACCGTGAGGCCGTCGACGCAGCCGGGTGGCGTCGTGGCCGACAGCGCGCCCACCCTGCACGGCCGTGCGCTGCTGGTGGAAGACAACGAGGAAGTGGCCGCCACCTATGCGGCGGTGCTGGCCTCCACCGGGCTGCAGGTCGACCGGGCGCCCCATGCCGACGGCGCGCTGGCGGCCATCACGGCGGGCGATGCGCCCAGCTACGCGGTGGTGGTGTCCGACGTGGCCATGCCCGGCAGCATGGACGGCATCCAGTTCGCACTGAAGATGCGCACGCTGCGCCCTGCGCTGAAGGTCATCCTGGTCACCGGCTATGCGTCGCGGCTGGAAGCGGCCAAGGAGGCGGGCCTGAAGGTGCTGAGCAAACCGGTGGAGCCGGCCGTGCTGTTCGCCGAGGTGGAACAGGCCCTGGCCACGGCGCAGCCGGCGGGTTGAGCCGCGCCTGCCAACCGGCAGGGCGCGTCAGGCGCTGATGCCCGCTGCGGCGCCGCGCAGCCGGGCCACCAGTTCGGTCTGCCGCCGGGCGCCGGTCTTGGCCAGCAGGTGCCCGATGTGCGTGCGCACGGTGGACACCTTGATGCCCGACAGCTCGGCGATGCGCTCGGCCGGCAGGCCGTCCAGCACCTGGCGCGCCACGCGCACCTCGGCCGGCGTCAGGCCGTAGTGCCGGGCCAGTGACGCCAGCACGTCGGCCGGAGCGGCGCGCAGGGTGGCCACCGCATGCACCGTGTCGTCGTCGGTACCGGCCAGCAGCGCAGGCGCCGGGCCATGCACCTGGCGCAGCGTCAAGGCCAGCGGCATGTCACCTTCGCCCACCAGCATGTGCCGCACGGTGGGCGCCTGATCCAGCCCGGCCATCAGCCGCGACAGGGGCTGCCAGCCCAGGTGGGTGCGCGCCATCAGGCTGCCGGCCGCGGTGCACCGCAAGGCCTGGGCCTTTTGGCAGGCCGCCAGCGCCTGCCGGTTGGCCCGCAGCAACTGGCCACGGCGGTCGAGGAACAGCATCGGCACGTCCAGCTGCTCGAACATGCCTTCGAGCGTGTGCGCCAGCGCCACCTGCGGCGCCAGCCGGCGGTGCAGGCGCAGCGCACGGCCCAGGTCGGGCAGCACCTCGCGCAGGCGCTGCACCAGCGCCTGGTCGAACCAGCCGGGCTGCGCATGCGAGCGCAGAAAGCTGACGAAGGCGCAGTGCTGCCCGTCCGGCTCGGGCGGCGGAATCACGCCGGTGAGCACGTCCTTGGTCTGGCAAGGCACCAGGAACTCGCGCCAGAAGTAAGACAGCCGCAGCACCTCGGGGTCGACCAGGTCGCAGCCGCGTGCGACGAAGCCGGGCACCACCAGGCCTTGCGCCTGCCCGGCCAGACGCCAGCTGTCGTGCGCGAAGAAGTGGCTCTGGTACTCGGTGAGCAAGGCAGGCGGCACCACCTCGGTGGCCACCGTGTCGGCGCCCTGCTCACTGGGCGGCAGCAGGTAGATGGCGCCCGCCGCGTCGAAGTGCGCGCAAAAGCCGCCCAGCGCCGAGCGGAAGCGCTGGTCGTCCCCCACGGCGTCATAGAGGCTTTCGACGCACTGCGTGAGGTTGGAAGACGCGGGAGGTGTTGATGCTGCGGGGACCGGCCGGTCCTGCGCGGAGACATGCGACAAGGGGGCTCCTCCTGTTGAGCGGCGCGCACGCCTGGCGCAATTGCAACAAGAAATTGCGACCGCTGCCGGACAGCTCTGACGACGAACTAGGGGGATGTGACGTCGCGGTCGCGCAGCATGCACCGCGACCACGACGCCAGGCCACCGGTGCCGCGGCACGCACGTTGCCCCCCGGCCGGCATGACCGCCTTGATCCAGCCGCCTGCCGACGCCCCCACCTCGCCCGCTGCCACGCCCGCCCTGCGGCTGCTGCCCTTTGACGATGCCACGCTGCCTGCCGCAGCCAGCCTGCCGACGCCCCAGACGCCGCCGCTGCCCTCTGCAG
>CAKZXL010000176.1 GCA_937883885.1 uncultured Aquincola sp.
AGCCGTCTAGCACCGCCAGGTAGCTTTCGCCGGGCACGCCGAAGGCGGTGTCCACACCTTGTGCAACGAGGGCTTCGACCAGGGCGTGGCCGGCGGGGCGAGTGTTCATGAACGGCTTGGAGAAAGTTTGAAGAAGGGCTGCTTCGATCATACGGGCGGGGCCTGCCCGGCCCTCGTCTCCCCCACAAGAGCGCCCCCGCTGTCACCCCCATCGGAGCCCCCTTCCTTGAAGCGGCGCGGGGGTGTTGCCGCTCGAGGCGCCCGCCTACCTTTGACTCACGGTCCACGCAGCTTCGCGACAGGGCCGGGCTTGCCCAGGAGGCTCATCTTGAACATCCACCTCAACCCTCAACACCGGCGCCTGCTGTTGCGGCTGGCCGCTGCAGCGGCCGTCTCCACCGGGCTGTCCACCGCCCTGGCCTTCAAGGTGGACATGTACGCCATCGGCAACTGGAGCGGCGGCACCTGCGCGCCCGGCGACACCGACGCCGACCGCGCCGCCTGGCCCGGCATGGCCAACGCCTGGTACCAGCGCATGGGCGCAATGGGCCATGCCAAGACCGGGCAGTTCATCGACGGCAGCACCACGCTGCGCCGCTTCTGCGACCCGCGCTACGACGCGGCCTGCGCCGACTTCAGCTACATCGACTGGCCCGACGCGGCCATCCTGGCGGCCCACGGCTTCGACGCCGGCAATGCCTGGGGCGCCTTGATGCGCAACAGCTGGAAGGGCCAGTGCAGCCTGAAGATGGGCACCGCCGGCGGCACCACCTTCCTGGGCGACAGCAACCTGAAGTTCATGCATGCCTCGTCGTGCTTCAGCCTGAACCAGGACTACTTCGCCAACATGCGGGTGGCCATGAAGGAACCCGGCACGCCCAAGGGCCTGCATGTGTTCACCGGCTTCCACGGCATCATGTGGATCAGCAGCAGCTTCAACGGCGACTATGCCGACACCGCGCAGGACGGGCACTTCATGCCGGTGGCCACCGCGTGGGTGACCAACCACTACAAGAACAACCAGTTCAGCTGCGCCGCCTACGACCCGCTGGGCTGGTTCGGCACCTGCCAGGACCAGTGCCCCACCGCCATGACCGTGGGCCCGACCGGCGGCAACGCGCTCAACCGGCTGCTCAACGAGCGCTACAACAACAGCGCCGCCTTCGGTCCCCCCAGCGGCAATGCGCACTACGCCTGGATGGGCTACCGCGGCTGCGACCCCGTCGGCCAGAGCCCCTTCAATCCCTGAGCCGCGCAGCGCCCCACGCAAGGACACCACCATGAACAAGCACACCCGCATCGCGGCGGCCGCGCTGGCCGCCGTGGCCACGCTCACCGGCCTGCAGGCGCAGGCCCAGAGCCGCCAGGACGAACTGCAGAAGACCGTGGCCGCCGCGCTGTCGCGCGCCCTGCCCAACGGCCCTGGCGAGACCGTCAACCGCCTGATGAACATCCGGCCCGATGGCGCCATCTCGCGCGGCTTCAACCCCGGCCGCGTGGCCCAGGCCACCTTCGGCCGTGGCAGCCCGGTGCCTGCGCCCGACTGCCGCCAGGCCACCACCGCGCAGAAGGAAGCCGACGAAGGCGACTGCACGCTCGACGCCGGCTCGCGCGACGACGCCACCGGCGCCTACACCATGCTGTCGTTCAGCAAGAACATCGGCATGGGCAACATCAAGTTCTACCGCCGCCCGGCCTTCAAGCCCGGCAGCGAAGACGCGCCCCGCCCGCTGCGGCTGAGCGACGAAGAGGCCTACAAGCAGGCCCTGGCCTTTGCCGAGCTGCTGGGCATTCCGAAGTCGGAGATTCCGCAGCCGCCGCCCGGCGCCAAGAACCCCTACCCCGTGCGCACGCTGATGGCCGGCATCGCCGACGAGGCCGGCCAGCAAGGCAAGCAGTTCGAGCTGCAGAAGGTGGTGGTGCTGCCGCGAGCCTTCAACGTGCCGGGCGGCCTGCTGCGGGATGCGGCCAGCGGCATCCAGCTCAACCATGCGATTGCGCCGGGGCAGGCCGTGATCGCGGTCAACGATGCCGGCGTGCAGTTCGCGCGGGTCGATGGCTGGTTCGATGCGCAGATGGACCCCAAGCTGGACGCCAGGCTGGTGAAGTCGGCCAGCGCGCTGGTCAATGAGATCACCGAGGACCTGTACAACGAAGGCGTTCGGCGCGTGGGCTCGCTGTCCATCCTCATCGGGCTGCGCAAGGCCTACCCCAACCCCGACGACCCCAACCCGCCGCTGTGCCCGGTGTGCGGGGTGATGCGGCCTGCCCTCAAGGTCATCGTGTCGCAGGCCGGCCCCGGCCGCGTGGAATCCACCGAGAAGGCCTTCTTCGCGCCCGGCCTAGTGCGCGAGTACGACCTGGTGCAGCAGACGGAGGCCGAACGTGCGGCCCGCTGAAGCCCCTTGCCTTGCCCCCTTGACCTGCCCCACCGGAGACTGCCCATGAACCCTCGTCATCGCACCCCCCGCCCGCTGGCCGCCCTGGCGGCTGCATTGGCCTGCGCCGGCCTGTTGCCCAGCGCCCAGGCTGCCGTCTCGCCCAGCGGCGGGCCCGATCTGGCTGGCCGCTTCACCGACATCGCCTACGGCAGCAGCGGCAATGTCTTCGAGCTGGTGCCGCAGCTCTTCATCACCGGGCTGGGCAGCGCCGGCAGCCCCAGCAGCGTCACGGCGCTGAACCCCGCGCTGGACTACAGCGTGCAGCTGGGCGGCGTCGGCACCGGGCTGATGACCATCGACTACCGCATCACCAACAAGAGCATGAGCGAGAGCTTCTCGCAGCTGCGCTTCATGGTGTTTGCCAACCCCGATGGCCAGCAGACCGACTTCCTCGACCGGGCCAGTGAAAGCTGGGGCGCGGCGCTGCCGGGTGAAGCCGCGCGGCGCGAGGTGCATGCCTTCACCAGCGATCCGTTCAACAGCATCCTGGGCCGCTTCAGCGCCAATGCCAACCTCACCGACGGCGCGCCCGATGCGGCCTGCCTGGCACCCGGCGGCTGCGATGCGGTGATGGGCCTGCAATGGAACACCGCCACACTGGGCCCCAACGAGCGGCTGACACTGCGGCTGGCGCTGTCGGACGACGGGCAATCCATCTCCGGCCGCTCACTGAGCTTTGCCGGCGTGGGCGCGGGCGGCAGCAGCCTCACCATCTCGGGCCTGGCCACGGTGGCGGCGGTGCCCGAGCCTTCCACCTGGGCGATGGCGCTGGCCGGGCTGGTGGCGGTGGGCAGCCTGGCGCGGCGTCGCTCGGCGGCTTCGCGAGGCTGAGCGGGGCCCGGCGGTGGGGTGCTGACATGCGCCGCATGAACTGGCGAGGCGCGGGCGGCTACTGGCTGGTGGCGGTGGCGGCCTGCCTGCTGTGGGCGGTGTGCGGGCCGCTGGCGGCTGCGCCCGTGGATGCGGCTTCCGCGCCCGCGGGATCGGCCAGCGGCGCGCCCGGTGCGTCCATGCCGCCAGGCGCCCCTGCGTCGCACCCGCCTGAGGCGGGTGCTTCCACCGCTGCGCCACCCGCGCCCGACATGGCCGAACGCCTTCGCCGTTGCCACGCGCATCCCGTGCGCGCGGTGCGCGAAGAATGCCTGCGGCAGTTGCGGCGCGAGGCCGGCGCGCGCTGAGCGGACCCCGCCCGCTTCAGCCGCCGGTCGCGTTCATGGGTCCGCCCTGCTGCGCCTCTTGCGCACGCTGGGCGATGTGGCGGTAGACGGTGCTGCGGTGCACGCCCAGCGCACGCGCCGCTGCAGCCACACGGCCCTGGTGGGCCTGCAGCGCGCGGTCGATGGCCTCGGCCGTCAGGCTGCGGAGGTCGGCGCCCGGCGTATCGGCGGCGGCGGATGCCGCTGCGCCCAACGGCAGGCCGATCGACTCGCCCGCAGGCAAGCCGGCGGACTCCGGCAGCGTGGGCGTGGCCACCACCCGCGGCGCCGCGGCCGGCGGCAGGTCGGCCACGCCGATGGTGCTGCCCGCATCGGCCAGTGCCACCAGCGTGCGCAGCGTGCTGGCCAGCTGGCGCAGGTTGCCGGGCCAGGGTCGCGCGGCCAGGTCAGCCAGCGCCTCGGCCGACAGCTTCAAACCCCGCGCCGGGCCGCCCGCCTGCGCGAACAGCCGCTCGATCACCGCCGGAATGTCGCGCCGGTCGCGCAGCGCCGGCAGCGCCACGATGTAGTCCTGCAGCCGGTAGTACAGGTCGGCGCGGAACTGGCCGGCCTCCACCATCGCGGCCAGGTCGCGGTGGGTGGCGCACACCAGCGCAAAGTCCACCGGCACGCTGCGTCCACCGCCCAGCGGCGTCACGCTGCGCTCCTGCAGCACACGCAGCAGGCGCGACTGCAGCAGCAGCGGCATGTCGCCGATCTCGTCGAGAAACAGCACCCCACCATCGGCCTCACGCACGCGGCCGATCTGGCCCTTGCGCTGCGCGCCGGTGAAAGCGCCTTCGGCATAGCCGAACAGCTCGGCCTCCACCAGGGTTTCGGGCAGCGCGGCGCAGTTCAGCGCCACGAAGGGCCCGCGTGCACGCTGGCTGCGCTGGTGCAGCAGGCCGGCGAACACGTCCTTGCCGGCGCCGGTTTCGCCCTGCAGCAGCACCGAGCTGCCGGCGTCCAGCACGCGCACCGCGCGGGCCAGCAAAGGCTCCAGCGTGTCGTCGGTGACGAAGCCCGGTGCGGGGCGAAGCGACGGCGCCACGGCCGGCCGCGCGGCGGCGGCAGCCACCACCACCGGGGTTTGCCAGGCGGCGGCAAAGCCATCACCCGCCTGGGTGGTGAGCAGGCCGGCACTGCCTTCCAGCCGGCGCCACTGGCGGTCGAACAACTCGTCCATCGGCCGGTCGAGCAGCGCGCCCCAGCGCAGCCCCAGCGCCCGCAGCGCGATGGAGTTGGCGCCGACGATGCGGTCGTCTTCCAGCAGCAGCACCGCTTCACGTGCGGTGCCCAGCATCGTGGCCTTGGTATGAAAGCGCAGCAGCCGCCGGCCCTGCGCATCGGCATGGATCAGCCGGTGCTCGATCTGCTCGCCGGCCAGCTTGACCAGCGCCAGCGCATGCTGGTGCATCTCCGAGGCACTGCCCGAGACGTCCAGCACGCCCAGCACCTCGCCGCGCGGCGAGAGGATGGGCGCGGCCGCGCAATGCAGGATGTGGTGTTCGTCCAGGAAGTGCTCGGCGCCGCGCACTTCCAGCGCCTGCCGCTCCACCAGCGCGGTGCCGATGGCATTGGTGCCGCACTGGCCTTCGGACCAATCGACCCCTGGCTGCAAGGCCACCCGCTGCGCGCGGCGCAGGAACTCGCTGCTGCCGCCCTCTTCCAGGATCAGGCCCTGCGCATCGGTGAGGATGAGCACGCTGCGGGTATGGGCCATCTGCTCGGCCAGCGCTTCCAGCTCGGGTTGCGCATGGTCGATGAGCTTGCGCGAGGCTTCCAGCCGGCCGGCGAACACCGAGCGCGCCAGCGGCTCAGGCCCCGGCACCAGGCCACGGCAGCGCTGCCAGGACCGTTCGATCCACTGCGGCAGCGGCTTGGCGGCATCCACGGGCCAGGTGCCCTCTTCGATGAACCGGCGCCGCGCGGCCTGCATCTGGGCTGCTTCGGCGGGGGAATGTTGCATGCGCTGTCTCCGCGTCTCGTCCGGTCGCGTTTTGCGCCTGCCGCCGCAGCGGCTTGTCGCAGCTTGCGACAACGCGGCGGGGCCGTCTGTCGCAGCCGGCCAGACCACGGCCGGCTGCAGCGATTGTGGAGCGGCATGCCCACCATCGCTTCCCTCGGCAGCGCAGCGGACTTCGGTGAAAACCCGGGGTGAGGTGGCACAGGCTCTGCAGAAAGAGGGTGCAGCGCGCCGCAACGCCAAGGCCGCTCGAAGTCCGCAACCCGCCACCTCTGGAGACACGTCATGAACATGCTCGAACCCGGCCGCTTCGGCACCCCCGTTCCCTTCAAGAAGCGCTACGGCAACTACATCAACGGCCAGTGGGTCGAGCCCACCCAGGGCCGCTACTTCGAGAACGTCACGCCCATCACCGGCCAGGTGTTCTGCGAGATCCCGCGCTCCACCGAAGAGGACGTGGAACGTGCGCTGGACGCGGCCCACGCGGCCAAGGCCGCCTGGGGCAAGACCTCGCCGGCCGAGCGTGCGGTGGTGCTCAACAAGATCGCCGACCGCATCGAAGCCCACCTGCCGATGCTGGCCGCCGCCGAGACCTGGGACAACGGCAAGCCCATCCGCGAAACCACCTTCGCCGACCTGCCGCTGGCGGTGGACCACTTCCGCTACTTCGCAGGTTGCGTGAGGTCGCAGGAAGGCAGCATCTGCGAGATCGACCCGCAGACCTATGCGTACCACTTCCATGAACCGCTGGGCGTGGTGGGCCAGATCATCCCGTGGAACTTCCCGCTGCTGATGGCGGTGTGGAAGCTGGCGCCCGCGCTGGCCGCCGGCAACTGCGTGGTGCTCAAGCCGGCCGAGCAGACGCCGGTGTCCATCCTCGTGCTGATGGAGACCATCGGCGACCTGCTGCCGCCGGGCGTGGTCAACGTGGTCAACGGCTTCGGCCTGGAATGCGGCAAGCCGCTGGCCAGCAGCAAGCGCATCGCCAAGATCGCCTTCACCGGCGAAACCTCCACCGGCCGGCTGATCATGCAGTACGCCAGCCAGAACCTGATCCCGGTGACGCTGGAGCTGGGCGGCAAGTCGCCCAACATCTTCTTCGCCGACGTGATGGGCAAGGACGACGCCTTCTTCAACAAGGCGCTGGAAGGCTTTGCGCTGTTTGCGCTCAACCAGGGCGAGGTGTGCACCTGCCCTTCGCGCGTGCTGATCCAGGAATCGATCTACGAAGCCTTCATCGAACGCGCGGTGGAACGCGTGCGCGCCATCAAGCAGGGCAACCCGCTGGAGATGAGCACGATGATCGGCGCGCAGGCGTCCGACGAGCAGCTGCAAAAGATCCTGGGCTACATGGACATCGGCCGCCAGGAAGGCGCAGCCTGCCTGATCGGCGGTGGCCGCAGCGTGCTGGAAGGCGACCTCAAGGGCGGCTACTACGTGCAGCCCACGGTGTTCAAGGGCCACAACAAGATGCGCATCTTCCAGGAAGAGATCTTCGGCCCGGTGGTGTCGGTCACCACCTTCAAGGACGAAGAAGAAGCCCTGACCATCGCCAACGACTCGGCCTACGGCCTGGGCGCCGGCGTGTGGACGCGTGACATGAACACCTCCTTCCGCGTGGGCCGCGGCATCCAGGCCGGCCGCGTGTGGACCAACTGCTACCACGCCTACCCGGCGCATGCCGCCTTCGGCGGCTACAAGCAGTCGGGCATCGGCCGCGAGAACCACAAGATGATGCTGGACCACTACCAGCAGACCAAGAACCTGCTGGTCAGCTACAGCGACCAGGCGCTCGGCTTCTTCTGACGCGGCCTTCTGGCGCGCATGGCCCGGACCACCGGGCCCCTTTTCCAGTTCCCGAGGAGACAAACCCGTGACCACCTTCCCCACGCGCTGGGGCGGCCCGCTGCTGGCCGCTGCTTTCACCGCCACCTTCGGCCTGCCCATGGGCAGTGCCCTGGCCAACGACGACCTGGCCAAGTTGACAACACAAGAAGGCCAGTGGCCGATGTATGGCCGCGACTACGCCAACACCCACTACAGCCCGCTCAAGCAGATCGCCACGGGCAACGTGAAGAACCTGAAGCTGGCCTACACGCTGCAGCTGGGCGCGCTGCGCTCCAACGAGTCCACGCCCATCGTGGTGGGCGACACGCTGTACGTCTCCAGCTCGTGGGGGCCCAAGACGGTGTTTGCGCTGGACGCCGCCACCGGCGCCATCCGCTGGCGCTACGAGCCCGACCTGCCCGGCGACACCATGCAGTACGGCTGCTGCGACGTGGTCAACCGCGGCGTTTCCTACGGCAGCGGCAAGATCTTCGTCGGCCGGCTCGACGGCCACCTGGTGGCGCTGGACGCCAAGACCGGCCAGGAGCTGTGGGACACCAAGGTGGTGGACTACAAGCAGGGCGCGGTGATCACCTCGCCACCGCTGGTGGTCAAGAACACGGTGGTCACCGGCTTCGGCGGCGGCGAATACGGCGTGCGCGGCGCGCTCAGCGCCTACGACATCCACACCGGCAAGCAGCTGTGGAACACCTACACCACCGCGGGCGAAGGAGACCCCAACAGCGCCAGCTGGAAGGGAGACAGCTGGAAGAACGGCGGCGGCGCGGCCTGGCTGATCGGCAGCTACGACGCCAAGACCAACACCATCTTCTACGGCACCAGCAACCCCAGCCCGTGGAACAACGCGCTGCGCGGCCCCGACAGCAGCGACTATGGCGCCACCACCAACCTGTACACCAGCTCCACGGTGGCCTTTGATGCCGACACCGGCAAGATCAAATGGTGGCTGCAGGGCACGCCGTACGACGCCTGGGACTTCGACGGCGTGAACGAGGCGGTGCTGACCGACCTGAAGATCGACGGCAAGAGCCAGCCGGTGATGATGAAGGCCGACCGCAACGGCTTTTTCTACGTGGCCGACCGCAGCAGCGGCAAGCTGATCTCGGCCAAGCCCTTCGTGCCCACCAACTGGGCCACCGGCATCGACCTGGCCACCGCACGGCCGATCGAAGTGGCCGACAAGCGCCCGCGCACCGGCCACAACGCCAGCGACATCTGCCCCAACCTGCTGGGCGGCAAGAACTGGCAGCCGATGTCCTTCCATCCGCAGACGCAGCTGGTCTACATCCCGGCCAACAACGTGTGCATGGACATGGCCGCCACCGAGGTGCAGTACAAGAAGGGCACCATGTACCTGGGCAAGGAGTTCCCGGCCAAGCCCGGCCCCGGCGACTTTCTGGGCGAGCTGGTGGCCTGGGACCCGGTGAACCAGCGCAAGGCCTGGGGCCTGAAGGAAACCACCCCCTTCAACGGCGGCACCCTGGCCACCGGCGGCGGCCTGGTGTTCGCGGGCAACAACAGCGGCCTGTTCCGCGCGCTCGACGCCAAGACCGGCGAGGTGCTGTGGCGCATGAACCTGGGCTCCGGCATCGGGGCCGGCCCCATGACCTTCACCGCCGGCGGCAAGCAGTACGTGGCCATCGTGGTGGGCCGCACCGCGTCCATCCCTGCCTTCCTGGGCGACCTGGGCAAGACCATGCTGTCCACGCCCGAAGGCGGCGCACTGTTCGTCTTCTCGCTGTGACGGGCCGGAGGCTGACGATGACGACCTGTCTAGACAAGTGGCGGGCAACGGCGGTGGTGGCTGTGCTGGCGGCCACCGTGGGCAGCGCCGAGGCCGCGCCGGCGGCAGCCGCCGCCGAAGGTCCGCTGCGCGCCTGCGCCGACCCCGACAACCTGCCGTTTTCCAGCGCCGCCGAAGGCCCCAAGGGCTTTTACGTGGAATTGGCCGACAAGCTGTCCGAGGCCCTGGGCCGCGGCAGCGCGCAGGAGGTGTGGTACCCCACGCTGTACGGCAAGCGCGCGGTGCGCAGCACGCTGCTGGCCCAGCGCTGCGATCTCTACATCGGCCTGCCCGCCGAAGGCGACTTCATGCGGCCGCAGGTGGTGATGTCGGCGCCCTTCATCGTGCACCGCTATACCCTGGTGCTGCCGCCCGGCCAGCGGGTGGACGGCCTGGCCGCGCTGCGCGGCCAGCGGGTGGCGGTGCAGCTGCTCACGCCGCCGCACCATCTGCTGGCCACCACGCCGGGCATGCAGGCGGTGACGGTGCGCTCGGCCGAAGAAGGCCTGCAGGCCCTGGCCGACGGCCAGGCCGACGCCGCCTGGCTGTGGGGCCCG
>CAKZXL010000177.1 GCA_937883885.1 uncultured Aquincola sp.
CTGGTCATCCTCAGCCGCAGCGAGCCCTGGCTCTCGGCCCCGGCCAGGGCGGTGCGCCAGCACCTGGCCGAGGTGGCCCAGACCCTCATGCGCGCGCCGCCGTCGCCTTCGTCACGCGGGCCTTCAGGTCGGTGATCAGGTCCAGCAGCGTCTGCTGCCGGGCATTGGCCACCGTGCTGCCGGTGATGCTGGCGCGCAGCGCGTCCAGCTCGCCCTGGGTCTTGCTGTAGTCGCTCTTGCGCACCGACGAGAACATCGTCTTGCTGGCCGCCAGCAGCGCGCTGCGCTGCGTGGCGGCGGTGGCCGGCGTGGTGAAGTCGGCGTCCAGCAGCGCGCGGATGCCCTCGTCCACCTTCGACCACGACGACGACATCGGCACCAGGTCCTGCGTGGTCATCAGTGTGGCCACCAGCGCGGCGGCGGTGGTCACCTGGGCTGTGAACACCTCGGGCTTGAAGCGGTCCATGCCGGGGTAGAAGGCCTGGTAGCCCGAGCTGGGCCAGTCGCCGGTGACGTGCCACACCGGGTGGTTGCCCAGCGTTTCCAGGTGCGCCGCGAAGTTGCGGCCGAACCAGTTGTTCTGGGCCTGGCCGTTGATGCCGGGCCGCTCCTCGGCATTGACCTGTGCCCGCGGCAGGCCGGCGTACTTCACCGCCTCGATCGCCTTCTCGACGTTGACGTCGTTGCCGTGGGTGTTGATGTAGGTGGTCATCGCCCGGCCGGTGGCGCGGAACTCGTTGCCCACGTCGGCCATCTGCGCGCCGCCCACGTGCTCCACCGCCACGCCGCCGATCACCCACTTGGCCAGCTGGTCGTGGTTGTCCTCGACGAAGTCGTACGGATAGGTGCGCTCGGCGCCCGGCACGAAGTGGCGGGTGTCGAACACCACGAAGATGCTGCGCGGGCGCTGGGCCTGCGGAATCTGCGCGTAGTACTTGAGCACGCCGAGGATGCCCAGCGCGCCGGCATCCTGGATCAGCGCCGGCCCGTCCACGTGGGTGGCCATCATCACCGCGGTGTCCTTGTCGGTGCCGAAGTCCTTGCCCGGCAGCGTGGCCACCAGGGTGTAGGCCAGCGCATCGGTTTCCACCTGGGCATTGAGCTTGAGCGTGGCGGTCTTGCCGGCGCGGGCGTCTTCCACCACCTTGGCGCCGTTGACCTTGTCCAGCAGCACGCCCGGCACTTCATAGCGGTTGGGCGTGCCGTGCTGGCGGCCGCCCTGCGCAGCGCCGGGCGGCATGTCCATCACCACCACATGGCCCAGCGGCTTGTTGGTGGTGCTGCGGAAGAAGCTGTTGATGGTGGTGCCCATCTGCCCGTACTGGTGGCGGTTGCGGTAGCTCGCCTCATAGGTGGGGTCGACCGCGGTGAAGGGCGCCAGGAACTGGTCGTCGTTGGTGCGGAACTCGTAGTCGGTGTAGCCGGCGCTGCCGCCGGTGTAGGTGTAGGGCGCCTGCTTGACCACCACGATCTTGCCGGCCATCTGCGCGGCAGTGGGGCGGCTGGCGGCCGGCGCGCTCAGGTCCAGCAGGATCATCGGCGCGGTGACGCCGTTGGGCCCGGTGCTGCCCGACTGCGTGGCGTAGGAAGCCACGTCCACCGCCGTGCCGTCGGAGGTCAGCGACCAGCCGCTCTTGTCGGGGTATTCGGTGGTGTACCAGCGCTCGTACGGAAAGCGGGGGCGGGTGATGTGGGTGGCGCCGTATTCCTCCAGCCGCGCCTCGATGAAGGCCATGTACGACTTCCAGGCGGCCGAGCCGGTGTAGGTGGCGCCCCAGCCGGCTTTGGTCTGGAACCAGGTGGTCGATTCGGTGGGCGAGATCACCAGCGACTTGTCGATGGTGGCGATGCGGGCATCGACGGCGTTGGCGGTGTTGTCGTTGTCGGAGCTGCCATTGCAGGCAGCCAGCAGCGAAGCCAGGGCCAGGGCGCCGAAGCGCCAGGCAGCAGGGCGGATGGTCATCGGGAAGTCTCCATGAAAGAACCCGGCCTCTTGCCAACGGCGTCCCGAGGCATAGGGCGGGCGAATGTCTTTGCTTGCAAGCCGGCGCGATTCTGGGCAAACAGTGGCGGAAGGTCGAATTCGAATACAGTGCCTGCCATTCAAAATTCAAATGTCGCGGCCATGCCCAACAGCCCGAGCGTCACGCCGGCCGTGCTCCATGCGCGGCTGATGGCCCGCGCCCGCCTGCGGCACCTGCAGCTGCTGGTGCAGATCGCCGAGCTGTCCAGCCTGCAAAAGGCGGCCGAGGCCATCGGCATGAGCCAGCCCGGTGCCACCCATGCGCTGGCCGAGATGGAGTCCATCCTCGGCCACGCGCTGTTCGAGCGCCATTCCCGCGGCATGCGGCCCACGCCGCTGGGCCATGCCTTGCTGGCGCCGGTGCGCCTGGCGGTGCGGCAGATGCAGACCTGCGCCGAAACCGTGGCCTCGATGGGGGCCGGCGCGGCCGGCACGGTGCGCATCGGCAGCATCGGGGCGGGGCTGTCGGGTGTGCTGGCCCGGGTGGTGCCCTCCTTCAGCAGTGCGCAGCCCCATGTGGTGGTGGATGTGCAGACGGTGGCGGTGGACGACCTGCTGCAGCTGCTGGAGCATGGCCAGGTGGACCTGCTGTGCTGCCGCCAGCCGCCGCAGCTGCCGGCGGCCATGCGCTTTTTGCCGCTGGTGGAAGACGGCTATGTGGTGGTGTGCGGGCCGCAGCACCCGATGGCCGGGCGCCAGGGGGTCACGCTGGCCGAGCTGGCCACGCAGGTCTGGCTCACGCCGCCGCCCAGCGGCATTGCGGCGCGCGACTTTCACCAGCTGTTCGACCTGCTGGGCGTGCCGCCGCGCACCTGCTGGGTCAGTGGCCGGGCGCTGCTGCTCACGCTGGCCATGCTGCAGCAGCGTGAGCTGCTGTCGCTGATTCCGCGCAACACCGCCGTGCAACTGCTGGAAGCCGGCCTGCTGGCCGAAGTGCGTGTCGCGCCGGGCTTGTTGAAGGCGCTGCCGCCCGTGGGCCTGGTGGCCCCGGCCGACCTCAGCCGCTGCAGCGAGGCCACGCGCCGCTTCGTCGAGCATGCCCAGGCGGTGCTGGCAGCAGCCTGAGCGCGTGCCTGAGCCGCCGCGGGTGCCTCAGCGCTGCTGCATCCGTTGCCGGTACAACCCGATGTCGGCCAACACGGTGGCGGCAAAGCGCTGCTGCTGGGCCTCGTCGGGCACGTCGGACCCCAGCGCTTCCAGCCGCTGCTGCAGCGCCGGCCGTGCCAGCGCCGCCAGCAGCGCGGCCTGCAGCCGCTGGCGCGCAGGCGCCGGCGTGCTCGCGGCCACGAACCAGCCCGCCCAGCCCAGCAGGGGCGGCTGCCGGCCACCCGCCGGGCTGGGCAGCCACTCGCCCAGCCGCGCCAGCACCTTGAGCTGGCCACGCGCCACCAGCGGCGTGGCCACCGGCTCGGCCACCACCGCGATGTCCAGGTGGCCGCCGATGAGGTCGTTGACCAGCACCGAAGAGCCCTTGTAGGGCACACGCAGCAGCGGCAGCTGCAAGCGCCGTTCGATCAGCGGCAGCGCCAGGTGCTGCAGCGTCTCGGTGCCCGGATGCCCGGCCGACAGTGGCCGGCCCGCGCGCCGCGCCGCCGCGGGCAGCTCTTCCAGCGTGTGCGCCGCAAAGCCGGGCGCCGCCACCACCAGGAAGTCGGCCGAGCCCACCTGGCCCAGCGGCACCAGGTCGGTGGGCTGGAAGCCGGCCTGCGGCATCAGCAGCGGCGCCAGGATGACGGCATTGACGTTGCCCGCCAGCACCGTGCAGCCGTCGGCCGGCTGGCGCAGCACCTGCTGCACCGCCAACGCGCCGGAGGCGCCGCCCACGTTGCGCAGCACGAAGGTCTTGCCCGCTTCTTCGCCGGCCCCATCGGCCACCAGCCGCATCACCGCGTCCATCGAACCGCCGGCAGGGTAGGGCACCACCAGCGACACCACCGGCCCTTCGCAGGCCGGCGCCGGCAGCGCCGGGCCGGCCAGCAGGCCAGCGGCGGCCAGGCGCAGCGCGCAGATCAGGCGACAGGTGTTCACCGGACCATCGTGCCACGGGCCAGGGTCTTCGATGTCGCGGGTTCTACGCATGAGCAGGCGCCGCGGCCGGGCAGGCCAGAATGCCGCGCCTTTGCGAAGGGCGCCGCGTCCGGGAGGCGCGGGATCACGAACAACACTGGGAGTGGAGATGGGTGAGGGAAGGAGCGGCGCGGGGCGCCGAAAGACCGGCGCTTGGCTGGTGGCAGTCGCGGTGTGGGCCCTGGCGGCCTGCGGCGGAGGTGGCGGAGGTAGTGGAGGCGGCGGCGCGGGCGAAGGCTCAGGCCCTGCCAGCGGGCCGATGGCTGGCGCCGACTACTACCCGCTCAACGTCGGCGACCGTTGGCTTTTTGAGGATGGCGAAGGCGTCACCACCCAGGTGGACGTCACCGGCACGCAGCCGGTGGAAGGCGGCACGGCGCTGGTGGTGGCCACCCAGGGTGGCGGCGACCTGCCCGGCACCACGCTGTACCTGAAGTCGGCCGCTGGCGTGCAGGTGCTGGCCGATGCCGGCAACGACCCGGCGCTGGCCGCGTTGGGCCGCATCACGCTGCTGCGCCTGCCGCTGGTGGACGGCGACCGTTGGGTCATCGCCGACCAGACGCTGGCCGGCCTGCTGGACCTGGACGACGACGGCCAACCCGACACCGTGACCTTGCGCATGGAAGGCGCCGTGCTGGGCTTCGAGACGGTGGAGGAGGCCGGCCGCCGCTACCCTCAGTCGGCCCATGTGCAGACGGTGGTGCGGCAGACGGTGCAACTCAGCAGCACCGGCCGCAGCGTGTCCAGCACGCTCACTTCCGACGACTGGTACGCGCCCAACGTGGGCCCGGTGCGCAGCCGCTTGAGCACCAGCGGGCCTGGCGGCAGCACCAGCAGCCTCAGTCGCGTCACCGGCTGGCGCGTGGCGGGGCAGCGCAGCAGCGGCACCGCGCCCGCCATCACCCAACGCGTGCCGGCCGCCGGAGCCACGGTCTACGGTGCCTTCGTGCAGCCCCAGCTGGCCTTCGACCGCCCGATGGACACCGGCGTCGAGGCCGATCGCATCGTGACCCTGACCGGCCCGGACGGGCAGGCGGTGCCCTTGAGGGGCTACTGGAACGACGGCGGGCGCACGCTCTCCATCGCACACACCTTTGCGCTGCCCAGCGGCCGCTACACCGCCCGCGTCACTGCAGCGGCGGTGGACCTGCTCGGCAACCCGGTGGACGAGACCAGCTGGACCTTCGACATCGATGCCAGTGCGCCGCAGGCCACGCTGGTGTCGCCGACCGCCGGCGATCCCGAGCTGCCGCTGGACAGCGTCTTCGTGCTGCAGCTGGACGACGACCCGGACCCGGCCTCGGTGAACGACAGCAACGTGACGCTGGGCGATGGCATCGGTCGGGTCGATGCCACGCTCAATCTCTCGGGTCGCACGATCACGCTGCGACCCAAGGCGCCGCTGCGCACCGGCGCCCGCTACACGCTGGCGGTCAACTACCTGGCCGATCGGCACGGCAATGTCGGGCAGACGCAGTACTGGCAATTCACGGCCGATCCCGGGCGCTTTGCGGCACCGCAGACCTTGCTGGCAGCCAGCACCGGCCAGGCCGTGGCCATCGGCGACGTGGACGGCGACGGCCGTGCCGATGCCTTGTTCGCCACGGGCTACGACGCGTCCAGCGACGCCGCTTCGTTCAAGCTGGTGGTGCGGCGCGGGCTGGGCCAGGGCCGCTTCGCGGACGAGCAGCGCTACACGACGATCGCCGACTACACGAGCCAGATCCATTCGATGGCCGTGGCCGACCTGGATGGCAACGGCCGCCAGGCCGTGGTGCTGGCCGCCTCGGGCCGGGGCCTGCAGGTCTTCCGCCAGCAGGCCGATGGCACGCTGGCCAGCAGCCAGGTGATCGACACCCTGGACAGCTACATCGTGCGCGTGGCCGACATGAACGGCGATGGCCGCCCCGACCTGGTGAGCGCGCCTTTCCTCGGCAGCAGCGTGTCGGTCTGGCTGCAGGGCGCGGACGGTCGCTTTGGCGCAGCCACCAGCGTCAGCCTGTCGGTGAGGTCGTTCGGTGACCTGGCGGTGGGCGACGTGGACGGCGATGACCGCCCCGACATCCTGGCGACCAGCGAATCGTTCCACGGACCGCTGGGCGTCGTGCTGCGCACGCCGGTCGGCGGCTACGCCAGTGCCTGGTACCCCGGCACCTTGCCGTCAGGCACCTGGGTGGACGGCCTGACCATCGGTGATGTGAACGGTGACGGGCGGGCCGACGTGGTGCTGATGCAAACCTTCAACCAGCGCGTGACCGTGCTCGCGCAGGCGCCAGGCGGCGGCTTTGCCGCGCCGGTGGCCATGGCCAGCATCGGCAACCCGGCCCACGGCAAGGTGGCGGACCTGGATGGCGATGGCCGCAACGACCTGCTGGTGTGGAGCTGGGGTGGCTACCCCCTCGGTGTGTACCGGCAGCGCGGCGACGGCCAGTTCGGGGCGCTGGAAACCTGGCCGTTGAAGGACTACGGCAGCAGTGCGCCCGACGCGCTGGCGATCGGCGACCTGGACGGCGATGGCCGGCCCGACGTGCTGCATGGCACGGCCTGGTTGCGCCAGCGGCCGGTGCTGCGGGAAGAGCCGGTGGCGGTCACCCCGCTGGCAGCAGCGCAAGCGCGGGCCATGGCGGCCGCATCGGTACGGAGCGCGGCGCAGCCTGTGGCCAGCGGCTCGGGTGTCAGCCTGCAGCAGCGGCTGTCACGCCTGCTGCGCGGCAGCGCCGGGTCGCGCTGAAGGGCGTCGTCCGGGGCAGCGGGCCGGGGCAGGGCCCGTCCCGCCATGTCGCCCGGCGGCCTCAGGCCTGGTCGGCGCCTTCGGCCTGCTCGGCCTTCGGCCGGCCGGTCTTCAGGCTGGGCACGCGGTCCAGCGCGGTCAGGAAGGCTTCGTCGGACAGGGCGGCCAGCGCGGCGATGCCAGCGCGCAGCAGCTCGCTCTTCTTCACGTGGCGGTGCAGCACGGTGCCGCGCTGCTTGAGCTGCGCCAGCAGCTCGTACTCGGCCTTGGGCATGGTGAAGCTGTCGCGCACCAGCTTGGTCTTGGCCTTGGGCACTTCGGGCGTGGCCGGCGCGGCGGGGGCCGCCGGCTTGTCCGACTTCTTCTTGGCCGCCGCCTTCACCTTGCCGGCCTTGGGGGCCACGGGCTGGGCGGGCGCTGCCGGTGCCGCCGCTTCGGCGGGGGCCTGGGCCGCGGGCTGGGCGGCCAGCTCGGCGGCGATGGTGGACTTGCGTTGACGGGTGACCTTGGTCATGCTGCTTTCTTGAACGAGGTATACGGTATAAACAGTTTATACCGAATGCCTGTCGCGCGCGTCAACGGGCCGCCGGCAGCCGCAGGGCATCGGCCTGGGTACGCAGCTCTTCGGCCTGGTTCTCGATGCGCACCTGCGTCAGTCCCAGCAGCGGGTCGCCTTGCAGCGCCGCCTCGGTGGGCGTCTTGGCGCGGTAGCGCTCCACCGCCTGCAGCGCCAGTGCATGCAGCTGGCGGTTCTTGTCCTCGGCGTTGGCCAGCGCACGGGTGGCGCGTTCCAGCAGCTGGGTCACGCTGGCGTTGGCGCGCCGGCTCTCTTCGAGCTGCGCCTGCAGCGCGGCCTGCTGCGTGGCGGCCTCGCGCTGGCGCTGCGCGGCGGCCGTGGCGTCGGCCTCACGTTCGCTGCGCTGCCGTTCGGCCTGCGCCTGCTGCTCGGCGCGCAGCGCGGCCAGCTGCTGCTGCAGGCTGCGCAGCTGGGCCTGCAGGCCGTCGCGCGCCTGCTGCGCGGCCTGGGCCTGCGCGGCGGCGGCTTCCTTGTCGCGTTGCAGGCCGCTGCGTTCGGCCTGGGCGGCGGCCAGTTCGCGCCGCGTGTCGTTGAGCGCGGCCTGCGCGCGGCGCAGGGCTTCGCGTTCGCGGCTGTTGTTGTCCTGCGCGGCGGCGGGCAGCACACAGGCCGCCGACAAGGCCAGCACCCCCAGGCAGGTCGGCCAGCCCCGGCCCCGGGCGGAAAGGTCAGAAGCGCGCATTGAGGTCCACCTGCAGGGTGTCGAGCTTGTAGGGCGCATTGCTCAGGTACAGGCTGCCGTCATCCAGGTTGCGGGTGCTGGTCCAGCGCAGGCCCACGCTGGCGTTGCGGTCGAACGCGTAATGGCCGCCCAGGGTCCAGCCCTTGTAGTTGGTGCCGCCGCCGTTCCAGGTGGTGTCGGTGAAGGCGTCGAGCCAGGCGTCGCGCTCGAACTTGCGCATCGCCACGAAGGCCTGCCAGTCGCCACGGTTGGCCAGGCGTTCATGGCCGGCCAGCAGGCGCAGCTGCAGGCCGGTGGTCTTGTCGGCCAGCTGCAGCTCGGGCAAGCCGGCGCGGCGGCGGATGTCGGCCAGGTCGAAGGCGCTGTTCTTCACCCAGTCCAGCGTCAGGCCCACCTGCAGCGGATCAAAGTGCTTGAAGGTCACGCCGGTGGTCAGGTTCACCGGCCGGAACTTCGAGGCCAGGCCCCACACCGGGCTGGCGGTGCTGGTGGGGTCGTTGAGGTTGATCAGCGTGTTGCCCTTCTGCCGGGCCGAGGCGGGGTACTGGCTGCTCTGGTAGGCCACGGTGCCGGCCCGCGGGCCGGTGGGCGGCGGCTCGCTGGCCTGCACGCCGGCCACATGGCGGAAGTCGTACACCGCCAGGCCCACGCGCCATTGCATGTACGAGCCCAGCGCCGCATCGGCGCCCAGCTGCAGGCCGTAGAGCCACTTGTCCTTGCTGTCCACCGCCAGCTCTTCCAGCGGAAAGGCGCCGGCCGTGGCAAAGGCGAACACGCCGCTGCCCAGGTTGGTTTCGCCCTGCACGGCCACGCCGTCGAAGTTCAGGTCGTCAGGCCACAGCAGGTCGCTGCCGTAGAAGGGGTTGGGCATGCGACCGCCGATGAAGCGCAGGTTGTGCCGCGGCTCCCAGCGCAGCCAGGCGCGGTCCAGCACCACGCTGTACTTGTTGAAGTGGCTGCCCAGCGTCTGCGAGGTGGAGGTGGGCCCACTGAGGTTGCCGGTGCTGATGCGGATGGCCGTGCGCGTGTCTTCCGACAGCTTGGCATTGACGCCGAAGCGCGCGCGCAGCGTCAGGCGGTTGCGGTCTTCGGTGGTGTTGGTCAGGTCGGGCGCCCAGGCCGGGCCATTGGTCTGCGCGCGATAGAACTCGGCCGGCAGGTTGTCGCCCGCGAATCGGTCGGTCTGCCAGCGCAGCCGCACATCGCCCTCGAAGCCGATGGCCTTGACCCAGGCCGGCACCTGGCGTGAATCGGCCCAGCCTTCTTCACGCGCCTGCTGCAGCACGTCGAGCTTGATCTCCTCGCGCATCTGCTGGCGCAGCGTCTCGGGCACGTAGGGGATGCGCACCACGTTGCCGCGGGCAGCGCCTTCAGCGCCGGCTGCGGCCAGCGGCGTGCCCCAGCCGCCGGCCGGTGCGGCCGCATGGGCGCTGGCGGCGCCGCCCTGGGCCTGGCGCAGCAGCGCATCGGCGCGCTCGCGGCTGAGCAGGCCCTGGCCCACCAGGGCTTCGATCAGGGCGGTGGTGGTGGCGCGCAGCTTTTCCAGCTCGGCCCGGTCATCCGATTGGGCGCTGGCCGGCAGCGTGGCGCCGGCCAGCATCGCGGCCGTCAGCGTGGACACGAACGTGCGCAACAGCGGGCGTCGGTGGGTGGCGGGAGTGGGTCTCATGGTCTGGGGTCGGTGCTGGAAAGTGGGGGCGCGGTGCGGCGGTGCAGGCATCAGGCCGGCCGCAGCGTGAGGCGAAAGCGCATGGGCTGCGGCACATCGGGCGGCGGTGGCAGCTTCAGCTCGCGGGTGGCTTCGGCCACCGCGCTGCGCAGATCGGCATCAGCGGCCGGCTGGCCGCTGGGCGTCAGCTCGAAGCGGCGGATGGCACCGCTGGGCGCGATCCACAGCTGCACCTCGGCGCTGGCCTGGGTGGTCTCGCCCTTCAAGTGCCGCTCGATCGCGTCGCGCAGCAGCTGGCGCGCGGCCTGGGCATAAAAGCGTTCTTCGGCGCGCGTAGAACGGGTGCCGCCGCCGCCATTGCCGGTGCCGGTGATCAGCGGGCCGGGCGGCACGCCTTCCTTGGTCACCTCGCCGCCCTGCAGGCCGCCGGGTGCATTGCCGGTCGGGCCTTCCTCGCGCACCTGCTGCGGCTGCGGCGGCTTGACGTCGGGCTGCGGCACCGGCTGCGGCCGGGCCTGTGCCTCCTTGGGCTCGGGGCGCTTTTCTTCCTTGGGCGGCGGTGGGGGCGGGGGCGGCGTGTCGGGCAGCAGCGCGATGCGCGCCACCTGCCGCTGCGGCGCCGGTGCGCTGCCGGCCAGGCCGCGCAGCCACCACACCAGGGCGCCGGCCACCAGCACCACCAGCACCACGCCGATCCAGGTGCGCGAGCGGGGCGCGTCGTCGGGCATCACCGCGCTCATGTGCCGAACCTGCCGGTGATGAAGGCCATGTTCACGCCCAGCCGGTTGCACAGGTCCACCACGGCGATCACGCCGCCGTACTGGGCGCCGGTCTCGCCCTTGATGGCGACCGACATCTGCGCATCGCGGGCCTTGGCGGCCTGCAGCCGCGGCTCCAGCTCGGCCAGCGTGACCGGGGCGCCGTTGGCCAGCAGCGCGCCGCCTTGCATCACCTGCAGCACGATCAGCTCATGCTGCTCCTTGGCGGGCTGGTTGCTGGGCTTGGGCACGCTGATGGTCAGGCCCTGCACCGAGGCGGTGGTCATCAGGATGAACACCACCAGCAGCACATAGGCCAGGTCCAGCATCGGCGTCACGTTGATGGTGTCGTAGGGCTTGGCGTCGGTGTTGACTTGCATGGCCGGTCCTTCACTTGGCGCGCGTGGTCACCAGGCCGATCTCGGCGATGTCCAGGCGCTTGGCGATGTCCAGCACCTGCACCACCACGTCGTACTGCGCGGCGGTGTCGCCCTTGAGCACCACCGGCAGCGCCGGGTTGGCGGCCTTGTAGTCGGCCAGGCGGTTGCGCAGCTCGTCCAGCGTCACCGGGTAGGCGTCGAGGAACAGTGCCCCGTCGGCGGTGACGGTGATGGCCCGCGTCTGCGGCTTGGCCAGGTTGTTCTGCGCCGTGGTGGTGGGCGAGTTCACTTTCACGCCCTGCACCGAGGCGGTGGTCAGGATGATGAAGGTGACCAGCAGCACATACGCCAGGTCCAGCATCGGCGTGATGTTGATGTCGTCGTAGGGCTGGTTGTCGGCGCGCACGTCCATCAGCGTGCTCCGTACAGCTCGGCCACGCGGGTGATGAACTCGTCGACGAAGATCTGCATGTCGGCCGAGATGTTCTTGATGCGCGCGGCCAGGTAGTTGTAGCCAAACAGCGCCGGGATCGCGACGCCCAGGCCGGCCACCGTGGCCAGCAGCGCGGCCGCGATGCCGGGGGCGATGGCATTGACGTTGACGTCACCGGCCGCGGCGATGGCCGCGAAGGTGATCATCACGCCCACCACCGTGCCCAGCAGGCCCAGGAAGGGGCCGCCCGAGATGGCGATGGTCAGCAGCACCATCTGGGCATTCAGGCGGTGGCTCTCGCGCACCAGGTCGGCATCGACCGCGGCCTTGACCGCGTCCAGCGAAGCGCCCGACAGCGGCGGCGCGCCGGCCACGCCCACGTTGCGCTTGGCCAGCTCGCGCACGCCGGCCTGATACAGGCGCGACAGCGGCGCCGAAGCAGTGGCCGCGCCCTTGGCGTCCAGGGTCAGCAGGTCGTGCGTGGCACCGCGAAAGCGCTGCAGGAAGTGGCGGTTGGCCTTGTCGTCACGGCCCACCATCACCGCCTTGGCCACCATCACCCAGGCGGCCACCACGAACATCACCGCCAGGATGCCGATGACCACCCAGGCATCGACCGTGAGGTTGGACACCAGGATGCCGATGTAGCCGTGGCTCTGGCCTTCGGCGGCTTCGCCGCTGTCGCGGGTGGTGGCCAGCAGCCTGGCTTCGGCGCTTTGCGAGGCGGCGGCCAGCTGCAGCCAGGCCGGGCTGCGGGCCACCGACGAGACCTGCACTTCGTCCACCACGCCGCGCAGGCCTTCACCCACGCGCAGCTCGCCTTCGATCAGCGGCGTGGCCACCTCGGCCTTGGCCACCGGCGCGCCGTTGACATAGAGCTGGGCCTGGCCGTTGCCCACGGTCAGCGCCACCTGCGTCCAGGCGGTGGGCGCCACCTCGCCACCGGCCAGGCGGGTGCTGCCCACGCGTGCGGCCAGCTGGCCGCCGTCCAGCGTCAGCGACAGCGGGCCCCAGGCCAGCAGCGTGCCGCGGGCCACTTCGTCCGAGCGCAGCCACAGCGACACCGTGGTGGCGCCACCGGCTGCGATGCGCATCTGCGGCTGCGCCGGCCACACCAGCGGCTGGCCGGCCAGGCGGGCGCCGCCGGCCAGCAGCGCATTGAGCTCGGGCGTCACCGGCTCGCTGGCCTTCAGGCGGCCGTCGTGGCTGGCGCCGGCGTTGTCACGGCCGTCGAAGTGCACCGCCGCCAGCGTGGCCGCGTCAAAGCCGGTGCCGCTGTCGGCCGCGGCCGGCGCACCGGTGTTGCCGGCATAGGCATACACGGTGTTCTTGTCGCTGCCCGGCAGCACCTGCGGCACCTGCACCCACACCACGGCCAGTTCGTTGGCCGGGTCCCAGCGCTCGATGCGGTAGGACAGCGGCGTCTTGTCGTCGCCGGCCACGAAGCGCAGGTCGCTGCCGTCTTCCTTGGCGGCAAGGAAGTCGAAGTTGCCGCTGTGCAGCCGCACCGCCAGCGGCAGCGCGGACACGCTCTCCTGCGTGGTCACGCCCTGGGCGCTGGTGTTGAGCACGATGCGGGTGCGTTGGGTCCAGTCCTTGTTCCACCAGGCGCTGGCCGCCAGCGGCAGCGCGGCGGCCAGCAGGCCGATGACGAGGGGGCGGAGCGTGCGTGCGAGTGGCATGGGGGCGCAATGCAAGAAGGCGAAAGGAAGGCTCAGCTCGGGTCGTCGCCGAAGCCGAGGAAGTCGAGGAACACGATGCGGCGCGGGCCGGTGGCGCGCTGGGCGGCGCCGTCCAGTGCCGAGGTGGCGGCATTGCCCGCGGCGGTGACGGCCTGGCCCAGCGGCGCCAGTGCCGTGGTGGTGCCGCCGGTGAGGGCGGGCGGCGGCGCGCCGATGGAGGCGCCTGACACGGCCAGGTTGTCGGCCCCCACGAAGCGCACCGCGCCGAAGAAGGCATTGCCGCGCGAGACGATGCCGGCGTCGCCCGCATTGATCTCGCCGCGCGGCGCATACAGGTCCAGCGTGCTGTCGGCATTGAGCACCGCGATGCCGCTGCCGGTGAAGGAGCCCGAGGTGTCCACCACCAGGTTGCCGTTGCTGTCCAGCCGCAGCACCGGCGCCGGGGCGCCGGTCACGGTCTTGGCGCCGCGGCCGGCGTCGATGTTGCCGTCGGACGACCACAGCAGCACGTTGCCCTGCTTGAGCGTGAACACGCGCGACTGGTTGACCTCGAAGTGGCTGGCCGTGGCCGCGAAGATGCTGCCGCCGTCCACCGTCACGATGCCCAGCTGCGAAGGCGGCTTGCCGGCCCCGCTGCCCGAGACCAGCTCGCCCGCGTTCACCGCGCCGCCGGGGGCCAGCAGCGTGATGTCGGCCTGCTGCAGCGTGCGGATCTGACTGGTGGGCAGGCGGATGTCGCCCGCCGCCCGAGCGCCCGGGAACAGGGTTTCCAGCGCCAGGTAGCCGGCGGCATAGGCCGCTTCACGCGGCTCGTCGGCCAGGCTGGCGGCCTGGCGGCCGGCGTTGCGCAACTCGGTGGCCAGCACCTGGCGCAGCCAGGGCAGTTGCCGCTCCACCGGCAGGGCCGCAAAGCCTTCCAGCGCGGCCGCCAGAGAGGCCGGCGCATGGCCGCCGATGCGGGCCATGTACTGCTGCAGCCCGGCCGCATACGGGTTGCCGGACCGCGCCGCCTGCGTGGCGACGAAGGCGGCGCGGTCGGCGGCCGGCCGCGCCTCGAAGGCCAGCAGCAGCAGGCCGCGCGCCACCTGGGCCTGCAAGGCCGTGCCTGCGCTGCCCAGCGCGCTGCGGGCCTGATCGGTGCTCAGGTCGCGCCAGGCCGGCACGGTGCGCAGCACGCGGGCCAGCGCGGCGTCCTGCTGCGGGCCCAGCAGGGCCTGGGCCTGCGCCAGTTGCTGCGCGGCCGGCAGCGCATCGAAGGCAGCGGCCTCGGTGGCGCCGCCCAGCCAGGCCTGCAGTGCGCCCGGCTGCGCCAGCAGGCCCGAGACGCCCAGCGCCGCAAAACCGCTGGCCAGCGCCTGCTGGGTGTCGCCCGGCTGCCAGCCGGCCACGATGGTCAGGTCAGCCGCCCGCGCCGGCAGCAGCGTGCTGCTGCGCTGGTTGCCGCTGGCCACCAGGCCGCTGGTGTTACCCAGGTCCACCTGGCGGCCGGCCAGCAGCAGCGCATCGCCGGGGCCGGCGATCTCGATGCCGTTGACCCCGCTCACCGCGCCGCCCACGATGTCGCGCCCAGCCTGCAGCAGGCTCCCTTCGCTCACCGGCAGCCACAGCGCACGGCCGTCGTCGCCGATGCCGGCATAGCGCTGGTCCTGGTGCTGCGCGGTGATCAGGCTGCTGGCGCCGGGCAGGCGCAGGTCTTCGCCGGCCACCAGGCGCAGCGGCCGGGCCGATGTGAGGTTGCTGCCCACGGTCAGGTCGCCCTCGGCCGCCACCAGGTGCACCGGATCGCGGCTGCTGCGGTCCAGGCCGCCGCCATCGTTGAAGGCATTCAGACGCAGCTGCTCGGCCAGGGTGAGCGGCTCTTGCAGGGTGGGCAGCGCGTCGCTGCGGGTGGCGTTGACCGTCACCGCCTGGCCCAGCGTCAGGTCCTGGCCGGCCAGCAGCGCCAGCGCGCCGTCGGCGCCCGGTTGCTGCAGCAGGGGGCCGCGCACGTCCACGCTGCCGTGCGGCGCTGCCATGCGCAGCCAGGCCGGCACCAGGCTGCCCAGCAGCGCGGCGTCCGGGCTCACCGAGCCGGACTCGGTCTGCTGCGCATCGCCGTCGTAGCGCACATCCCCGGCGGTGCTCAGCAGGTCCAGCCGCGCCAGCGGCGCAGTGTCGGCGATCACCTGGTTGCTGGCATTGGCCAGCGACGGGAAGGTGAGGTGCTCGGCCCGCACGCTGGCCACGCGCAGGTCGCCGCGCGCCTGCACCGCCACCTGCGTGCTGCCATGCACCAGCTGCGGCGCCAGTGCGGCGCCGCCGGTGCTGGCCACGATGTCGCGGCCGGCCTGCAGCAGCAGGCTGCTGCCGCTGGCGTACAGCAGACCACCGGCGATGTCGCGGCCGGCCTGCAGCTCCACCGAGCCGCCGCCGTACCGCGCGCCGCTGCGGCCGTCGTGCGACACCCAGCCGCTGCTGGCGGCGGCGGCATTCAGGTCCAGGCTGTCGCGGCCGGCATGCACGTTCACGTCGCCGCCGCCGAAGGTGGCGAGGCCGCCGTCGAACAGGTCGTAGCGCGACCACCAGACACCTCGGCTGTCGATGCTGCCGCGCCACCACCAGCGGTTGATGGCGGCATCGGCACGGGCCAGCGGCTGGCCGATCACATCCTGGCCGGCGTTGACGCTGATGGCACCGCCGCCTTGCAGGAAGGGATCGACGAAGCCCTGCTCATTGGCCGCGGGCACCAGGCCGCTGAAGGCATCGAGCAGCGGCGCACCTTCGCCGCCCGCGCTGGGCAGGCCGGTGGTGTAGACGGCGCTGCGGGCATCGGCCAGCGTCACGTCGCGGGCCGCGGCCAGCGTGATGCTGCCGGTGGTGCTGCGCACCAGCACGCCATCGGGCGCCGCGCTGCCGCCGATGGTCAGGCTGCCGGTGGCGGTGCTGCGCAGCGTGGCATCGCTGTGCGCGGCGGCCAGGTCGGCACCCGCCACCAGCCGGATGGCGCCGGCCGAGCCGGGCTCGGGCAGCCATTCACGCTCGCCGCTGAACGCGTCCAGGGCCGCGAAGCCGCTGTGCAGCGACTGTGCGATGACCAGGTCTTGCGCCGCACGCAGCGTGACGGCGGCGCCGCCCACGCGCACGGGGCCGCTGGCGTTCTGGCCGACGGTGGGCACGGCCAGCTGCCAGGGCGTGGACAAGGTGAGCGTGCTGTCCGAGCGCACTTCCACCCCGGCGCGCACGGTCACGCTGGCGCCAACCGGCAGCCGGTCGCCGAACAGGCGCGTGGCGATGGCCGTGGCGCGTGCCTGCGTGGCAAAGGCATCGCTGTCGGCATTGATCGAGGCCACGCCGATCTGCGGCGTGGGCGCGGGCGGCAGGGCCGGGCCTGGCGCTGGGCTCGGGCCCGGCGCCGGCGTGCCGCCCGAGCCCGGGCTGGGCGCGGGGCTGGGCTCTGGCGAGGGGCTCGGCGCAGGCGTGGGCGTCGGTGCTGGCGTGGGCGCCGGCGGTGGCGCGGGGATGGGCGGCGGTGGCGGCGGCGCGGGCTGCGTGCTGGGCTCCAGCGGCGGCGTCGGCGGCACCTGGTCCCCCGTGGTCGGGCCGTTGCCAGGTGATGCAGCCAGCGCGCGGGCACGGCCGCCACCTTCGGCCGGCGAGGCCACGGCCAGCGCACGCACGTCGGCAAAGCGGCTGCTCAGCGAGGCCACGGTGGGCAAGGGCGGCGCCGGCGGTACCTGGTCGCCGGTCGTCGGGCCGTTGCCAGGCGAAGGGCCGGCCGGCGGCGCCGGTGGTGGCGGTGGCGGCGCAGGCGTGCCCGGCGGCGGCGGCTCGGCCGGCGGTGGGGGCGGAGGAGGCGGCGGCGGGGGCGGCGGCGGGGGAGGAGGAGGCGGCGGCGGCGGAGGAGGGGGCGGCGGCACCGGCGTCTCGCCGCCAGGGTTCTCGCTGCCCGGATCTTCACCCCCCGGCTCGCCATCGGGCGGCGGCGGGGCGGGCGGTTCCTGGCCGGGCGTGAAGCCCTCGATCAGCTCCTGGCCGTTGTAGACCTTGACGGCTTCCACCTCGGCGCGACCCAGGCCCAGCAGCGTGCTGCCGACGGCGGCGATGGCCACGTCCTGGGTGTCGCCGTCCACGATGCGCGGCGCACGCAGTTCCAGCACACCCGCGCTGGCTTGCGGGCCACCGGGGCGCAGGTCGATGGTCGCGCCTTCTTGCAGGCGCAGCCAGCCGTCGCGCGTGCTCAGGCTGATGCGGCTTTCGCCCACCAGGCTGCGGCTGCTCAGCAGCGCGCCGCTGCGCAGCAGCAGGTCCTGCCCGGCCGACAGTTCGATGCTGGCCGGGGCGCTGCGCCCGCTGGCCACCAGCTGCCCGTCGATCACCAGCGCGCCGGCATCGGCGGCCAGTGCCAGCTGGCGGGCCGAGAGCTGGCTGCCGGCGGCCAGCGTCAGGTCGCCCTGGCGCTGGCGCAGTGCGATGCGCTCGGCGAAGTTGTCGCCGCCGCCCAGCGTCGTCGCCAGCGCGGCCAGGTCCAGGCTTTGGCCGGCGTCGATGGCCAGGCTGCCGCCGCGGGCGTTGGCGCCCGTGGCACGGGCCTGCAGCGCACCTTCCACGCGCACCTGGCCTTGCGGCGCCACCAGCTCGATGCGGCCCGCATGGCCTTCGCCCACCGCGCTGGCGTCCAGCAGCGAGCCGGCGGCCAGCCGCACATCACCCGTCTGGCTGCCCAGTGCGATGCGGCCGCCCGGCAGGTCCACCGTGCTGCCGTCGAGCGTGCTGCGCAGGCCGGTGGCCTGCACCGTGGCGCCGGCTTGCAGGGCCAGGTCGCCCACGGCCTGCAGGCTCACTTCGCCCACCGGCGCGGTGATCTGCCCGGCATGCACCAGGCGGCTGCCGGCGGCAAAGGCCAGGCGGCCGCCCGCGCCTGCGGCGGGCAGCGTGCTGGCCGGCACGCCGGCGGCGGTGGGCGCCAGCGCCTCGATGCTCAGGTCGCCGGCGGCGCGCCAGTCGGCCTCACCCGCCAAGGCGGTCTGCACCCGCTGCGATTGCAGCGTCAGGTCGCCGCGGGTGCTCAGGCCGCCGATGCCTTCGGCCTGGATCACGCCGCCGCTGGCCAGCACGGTGCTGGCGGCGTCCACGCCCACGCTGCCGTCGCCCAGCGCCAGCAGGCGCTCGGCCTGCAGGCGCAGCGTGCCGGTGGGCGCGGGTCGGGGTTGCAGCCCCAGGGCCGTGGGCCGCTGGTCGAGGTTGGCCACCACGCCGGTGGTGTTGGCCAGTCTCAACTCGGCGGCCTGCAAGGTGGCGCCCGCGGCGTCCAGCGTCTTCAGCTCGGGCGTGTCCAGCGTCAGCGATTGCAGGGCCGCACCGCCGAGGCTGGCACCGGCGCCTGCACCGCCACCTGCACCTGCGCCAAAGTCGATCGACGAATAGCTGCGCAACGACAGCTGCTGCGTGCCCGACAGCGCGGCCGCCAACGCCGGGTTCAGCTGCAGCGCCTGCCCGTCGAAGGCGGCGTCGTTGCCGCTCACACCCAGCTGGATGCGGCCGGCGCCCACGGTGATGTTCGCGGCCTGCGGTTGCAGGCCGGCGGCCACCCTCGTGCTGGCGGTGGCGTCCAGCAGCAGGCTGCCGCCCGCGGCCGACAGCCGCACGCCTTCGCCGATGTCCAGCGTGCCGGTCTGGCGCTCGGCGCCGCTGCGCAGCACCTGCGCATCGGCCGAGGCACTGGCGCGCAGCAGCGCGCCGTCGCCGGTCACCCGGTAGTCGCGGGCCGGGGTGCCGGTGCCGGTGCTGGTGCCAGCGCCAGCGCTGGGGACCGCGCTGGCCAGCAGGCCGACGCCGCTGCCCAGGCGCAGCTGGCCGGTGGCGGCCAGCAGCAGGTCGCCGGCCTGCAGTACGGAAGCGGTGTCGGCCAGCGCATTGAAGCTCAACTCACGCGCGGTGACGGTGAGCAGGTCGGCAGTGGCGCCAGGCCGGGCGCCCAGCACCAGGGTCTGCGCCCCCAGGGCATTGAGCTGGGCCACCGACAGCGACAGCACGCCGGCCTGGGCCGAAGGCGCGCCGATGGCCATGCGATCGGCCGTGATGAAGGCCTGGCCACCGAGCGCGCCGGCCGTGGCCGCATCGGCGCCGAAGCGCGCCGTGCCTGCCAGCGAAGCCTGCTGCGCGGCCAGCACCAGCGTGCCACCATCGGCGGGCAGCGGCGGGCGCGGCTGGTCGGCGGCCTGCGCCGCCTGGGTGTAGAACTTCGTGGCCGTGGTCTCGCGCACTTCCGACGACAGCCGGGCCTTGTCCGAAGGCGTGATGCGCCAGGTGCTGGACAGCGCATCGCGCAGCGCGGTGCCGGCGCTGCCGGTCACCGCACCCACCAGGCTGCTGCCATCGGCCTGGGCCAGGTGGGTGCCGAACTGCAGCGGCGTCCCGCCCGTCTGCGGCTTGACCAGGAAGGCCCCCGGCAGCAGCGCATAACGCGCCGGCAGCAGCGTGTAGGCGCCTTCGGGCAGCGGGCCGCCGGGGCCGATGATGAGCTGCCGGCCGGCGGTGGGCGCGGTGCCGGCCCAGGTGGCGTCCAGCGGTGCGCCGTTGCGCACCGTCGGCACGATGGCATAGGCGCCATCGGTGCCGGCGAACACGTCGGTCGAGCCGCCCGGGCCGGGCACGAACAGGTAGCTCAGCACCTCGCCGCCGCCCGACAGGTCGAGCACCGCGTTGCGCTGCACGTCCACCGCGCCGGCGGTGGATTCGAGCGTGATCTGCTTGGTCGGCAGGCTGCCGGTGGCATGGCCGTCGCCATCGGGCAGCAGCAGGCCGGCCGCCGACACCGACGTGATGCTGTCAGGCGCCAGCGTGAGCCGGCCGCTGGCCTGCAGCGTGATCTGGCCCAGCGGCGCGCGCAGGAGGCCGGCCTGCTCGATCTCACCCGCGCGGATGGTGAGGCTGCCGCGCGAGGCCAGTGGCGCCTGCACGGCGGCGTCATCGCCCGCGGCGATGCGCACCACGCGGTTGCCCGCGTCGATGACAAAGCGGCTGTCGGTGGACGGGTAGATCTGGTCGGCCTGCAGCCGCAGGTCGGCCGCGGTATTGAAGGCCCCGCTGCGACCGCTGACGCCCAGCAGCTCCACGAGGCGCAGGTCGCCCTGGCTGCGCAGGGCTATGCCGCCGAAGCCCTGGGTGGCCACCGCGCCTTCCAGCGACAGCTGGCTGCCGGCCTGCACCAGCAGCTGGCCCGTGCCGCTGCTGGCCACCGGCGCCGGCCGGGTGTTGGTGCCGGCGGTCACCGGCGCCTGGGTGTTGGCCAGGGTGAGGGTGGCGGCGCTGAGTTGCACGCTGCCGGTGGCGGTCGTGTCGCTGCCGTAGCGCAGGGCCGGCGTGTCCAGCCGCAGGCTGCGCACCGGCGCCAGCGTCACGCCTTCGTCCAGGCGGATGGCGTCGCGCGAGCTCAGGCTCAGGTCGGCCACGCCGGTGGCCGCCAGCCAGTCGGCGCCCACCCGGGTCTGGCCGGTGAGGTCGCGCGGCGCGGCCAGGTCGGCCGGCTGCAGCCCGGCGGTGGTGGTGGCGCTCTCGCGGCTGATGCGCAGCTCACGCTCAGCGGCCAGCGTGGTGAGCACGCGGCTGCCGGGCACGCTGGTCAGGGTGATGGACAGGCTGCCACCGGCCGCGCTCGGGTCGCCGCCACGCGCCGAGAAGCTGCCTTCCAGCTGCAGGTCGCGGCTGGCGCGCACGGTCAGGCTGCCGCCATTGCTGGCCACGGTTTGCCGCTGCACCACGGTGGCACCCGCGGTCTGGCGGCTCACGTCCAGCGTGCCCACGGTGCCATCGGCGCGCAGCTGCGCACCCTGCTGCAGCACCAGGCTGGTGGGCGCGGCGGTGGCCGCGTCCAGCGTGATGCGGCCGCCGTCCTGCACCGTGCCCTGGCGCAGGCCGTTGGCCGAGGGCGTGAGCACGGTGCTGCCGCTGACGTCGATCACGCTGCGGCCGCCCAGCCACAGGTACTGCGCGTTGTCGTAGTCCTGCTGCTCCTGCGTGCCGCCGCGGGTCAGCCGCAGCGTGACGCTGCCGCCCGCGGCGCGGATCTCGCCGTCCATCGTCAGGCGGGTGTTGGCCTGCAGCTGCGCGGTGGCGCCGGCGGCCAGCGACAGGCCGGCGCCCGCGCCCACGGTCAAAGCGCCACCACCGGAAGCCAGCGACACGTTCACCGGTGCCGGCAGTGGCGCCAGCGCGCCCGCGGGTGCGGTCACGTAGGCATCGAGCGCGCTGCCGGTGGCTGCGTCGCGCAAGCCGGGCGCCGCCATCCAGGCCTCCAGCCGCGGCGCGACCACGGTGCCGGCGGCCAGGTCCACGAACTCGCGGCCGTCCAGGCTGTAACTGGCAAAGCCGCCGCGCGAGAAGAAGCCCGCGTCCAGCGTCGTGCTGGCCGCCGGGCTGCCCGCTGCAGCGTTGCCGATGCGGATGCTGTCGGTGCTGATGGACAGGCTGCCCGGGCGGCTCAGTGCATGGCCGCTCAGGCTCCCGCCCAGCAGCAGGTTGGCGCCGCCGGACACGTCGGCGCTGCCGCTGGCCAGGCTGATGCTGCCGCCGCTGCCGCCCTGCACGCCGTTGGCGGTGACCACCGCGCCGCCATCCACGTCGATGCTGCTGCCGGCCTGCAGCAGCACGCCGCGGCGCGACTGCAGCGTGACGCTGCCGCCGTTGATCGTGCTGCGGGCCAGCGGGCCATCGTTGCGCTCGTTCAGCACCCGGCCCGACACGTCGATGCCGCGGCCGGCCGCCAGCGTCACGTCGCCGCCGGCCAGCGTCTGCGCCTTCACGCTGCCGGCGCGGGCCGCCACGTTGGCACCGATCAGCACGCCGCCGTCGCGCGAGGCCACCTGCAGGCTGCCGCGGTCGGGCAGCGCCAGCTCGCCTTCGATGCGCACGTCGCTGTTGCTGGCCAGCGTGAGCTGGCCGAAGCCACCGGCCATCACCGTGCCGGCGGCCACGCGCGAGTCGGTGCCCAGCGCGGCCTGTTGCGGGTCGAGCCAGAAGCCCTCGCCCAGGCTGCCGGCCTGTGCGCCCAGCCGCAGGGTGCCGGCCACCACCGCGCCGGCATAGCTGCTGCCGCCAAAGGGCTGCGCGTTCTGCAGCGTGCCCACGGCCAGGCTGCCGAGGGCGGCCATCGCGTCCAGGCCGCTGCGCTGGCGGTCGCCGACCACGGTGTGGCCGGCCAACTGGCCGTCCAGCACCACGGTGGGGGCCACCACGCTGAGCTTGCCCGCCGACTGGCCATCCACATAGCCCAGCGCCTTTTCAGCCGGCAGGGTATTGCCGTAGGCAGTGCGCACGCCCCAGCGGTCGTACAGCGGCTTGGGCGTGCCCTTGTCGTTGATGGTGCGTTCGTACACCCGGTCCTTGGGGGCCGTGTTCAGCGTGTACAGGCTGCCGTCCTCGGCCACCAGGCGGGTGGGGGTGACCATGGCCTCGGCATAGGCCACCTGGCCGCCCGACACATCGATGCGCGCCCGCTCATGCATCACCACCGCGCCTTCGGCCCGCAGGTCCACGCTGCCACCGGTGGACAGGCGTTCTTCGGCGCTGCGCTGCACGGCATTGCGGTAGCTGTCCAGCTCGCCCAGGATGGGCGAGTCCACCGCATCGAGCTTGTCGCGGATGTCCAGCGTGACGCGGTTGCGCGAGAGCACGCCCTCCTTCTGAAGCGGCGCGTCCTTCAGGTCGTTGGCGCCCAGGAGTTCGGTGGTGACGAAGTTGCGCGCCGCGCTCACCACCGTGCTGGTGGTGCCGGCCACGTCGATCGTGGCGCCATCGGCCAGGCTGATGCGTGCCGTGGGGTCGTTGGCGGTGAAGGCCCGGCTGGTCAGCCGGTCGGCCCGGTAGTCGGGCGTGCCGGCCCGCAGCGTGACGCTGGCGCCCGGCGCCTGGATCAGCGCGCCCGCGGCCAGCGTGATGTCGTGGCCGGCCAGCGCCATGCGCGAAGGCACGAAGGTGGCATTGCCGTCCGACGTGGGCGCGGCGCCAGTGGCCGGCACGTCGGGCGTGATCTCGATGCGGCTGCCGCTGCCCAGCACCAGCGAACCGGCGCGCTGCGCGCGCTTGTACAGGTCCGACCCGGCTTCATAGAAGTTCTCGGTGCCGGCCGGGCCCACCTGCGTGCCGCCCTGCGCCAGCAGCAGCACCGAGCCGTTCTGCGACACGCTGGTGGTGGCGCTGATGCGGCCCAACTGGTTGACCGCCAGGCCCACCAGCGTGGTGTTGCCGCGCGGCGTGCTGATGCTGCCGCCGGCCAGGTTGGCCACCGAGCCGTCGCGGCCCGCAGCAGCGCCCACTTCCACCAGCAGACCTTGCACCGCCGGCACGTTGGGGTTGACCTCGGAGGCATAGATGGCCTCGCTGGTGGGCAGCTTCAGGTACACCTCGCCACCGCCGGCCAGCACCGTCTGCCCGCCGGGGGTGGAGATGCTGCCGGCGTTGTCCACCCGCTTGGCGAACAGGAACACGCGGCCGCCCTCGGCGGTGCGGATCTCGGCGCCCGCGTCCACCCGCACGAAGTTGCGGCTGTCGATGAAGTCCTCGGGCGCGCCGTCGTAACGGAAGGCCGGGCCGCGGCCCAGCGTGCGGCTGGTCAGGCCGTCCAGGAAGTCGGCATCGGCCACGTTCAGGGTGCTGGTGATCAGCGCGCCCACGTCCACCCGCGCGCCCTGGCCAAACACCACGCCGTTGGGGTTGATCAGCCATACCTGGCCGTTGGACTTGAGCGCGCCCTGGATCACGCTGGGCGACAGGCCGCCGATGCGGTTGAGCGCCGCCGCGTTGGCATCGGGCATGCGGAACTCGACGCTGGCCGCGCTGCCGATGTCGAAGCGGTTCCAGTTGTAGATGGCGCGGTTGCCGCTTTGGTTGATGAGCAGGCTGTTGGGCTGGCCGGTCGGGCGGCTGAGCACCGGCGCCACGCTGCCGGTGTAGCGCTGCACCCATTGCGCGGCCGGGCTGGGCAGCGCGGTGGGCGCCGGCTGGGCCAGCACCGACTGCAGCGGCCACACGGCCACCAGGGCCGCGGCTAGCGGGCTCAGGTGGGCAGACAGGCGGCGGCGGGACAGTTGGCGGGCCATGGGGTGCAGCAGATGGAAAGCGTGGAGGGGAGGGCGCGGTGCGGGCTCAGAACTGCGTCAGCAGCCGCACATGCAGCCGGGCGCCGCCGTCGGGCGTGGCGCTGGTGCGCTTGTGGGGCCAGGCCACATCGAGCTCGGCCTGCGTGGTGGTGGCCAGCTTCAGCCGCAGGCCCAGGCCGCTGCCCAGCAGCGGCACCCGGC
>CAKZXL010000178.1 GCA_937883885.1 uncultured Aquincola sp.
GGCGCTGACGGAGGCCATGGGCATGCTCAACCACCATTTCGCAGCAGCCGCCTGATCGGCGCAGAGCGACAGCCTACCTCTGACTGCCGCCAATCTTTGCAACAGAGCCAACCATGCAGACATGGCCTTGCCGACGGCGCCATAGCCTGCGGCCGGGCCGCTAAGCGGGAGGGTCGTGCCGATCTTGATCTCGCTGTCTGTTACGCCTTGGATGCCCGCGCCCTGCGCGCGGGTCAGACCAGAAACGCCCGTCAGCATGGCGCCGGAAAGCATGGTGATGAATTGTCTTTTCTGCATGATGTCTCCTGTTGTGGTTGGATGGGTCAGGTAAATTGATACGTCAGCGCGGCGCCATCCGAATGGCACCATCCACACGAATGGACTCGGCGTTCATGTAGCCGCAAGTGACGAGAAACTCGACGGTCTGCGCGAATTCATCGGGGTCACCCAACCGCTTGGGAAAGGGCACGCTGGCCGCCAGCGCCTGTTTGACGTTGTCTGGCAGGCTCAACAGCAAAGGTGTACCGAAGATCCCCGGCATGATGGTGTTGATCCGAATCCCTTCGTCCATCATGTCGCGCGCGATTGGAAGGGTCATACCCACGATTGCTGCCTTGCTGGCCGCATAGCTGGCCTGGCCGACTTGGCCGTCCTGCGCGGCGGCCGAAGCGGTGTTGACGATGGCGCCGCGGTCGCCATCGGCGAGCGGCGCGAGCGTCAACATACCCGCAGCTGACTTGGCGATGCAGCGGAAGGTGCCCACCAGGTTGATCTGAATGATGCGATTGAAACGATCTGCCGCGCATGGGCGGATTTCGCCGGTTTTCTTGTCGCGGCTGACAGTCTTGACGGCATCGGCAGTGCCGGCGCAGTTGACCAAAATGCGTTCCTGCCCGATCGCGGCGCGGGCCTTGGCGAAGGCTGCGTCCACCTGCTCCTCGGACATCACGTCCACATTGCAGTAAACGCCGCCAAGCTCGCTTGCCAAAGCCTGGCCGACGGCTTCGTTCATGTCGAAGATGGCGACTTTGACGCCGTGGCTCGCCAAGAGTCGGGCCGTGGCAGCTCCCAGACCGGAAGCCCCCCCGGTGATGACGGCAGAAATGTCGGAATTCAGTTTCATGGCTTTTCCTTGATAGAGGACAGACAGGCGTTAATGGCCAGTGAAATTGGGGGCACGCTTGCCCAAGAATGCCGCTTGCCCTTCCAGGTTGTCGGCCGAACGCAAAACGACGAAGAAATTGCGCTTCTCATGCTCCAGGCCCTGCGCGAGCGGAGTTTCAAAGCTGGCCAAGGCCGCGTCTTTCGCCAGAACCACGGCCAGTGGCGAATTGGCCGCAATCCGGCTGGCCATCGCCAACGCCGTCGGTAGGGCTTGGCCGTCGGCCGTCACTTCAGCGACGATGCCGAAGTCGCAGGCTTTGCGGGCGTCAATGAAATCGCCGGTCAGCAGCAGGGCCATCGCCTTGGACTTGCCGATGGCATGGATCAGGCGCTGGGTGCCACCGGCGCCAGGAATGGCGCCCAGCTTGACTTCCGGCACGCCGAACTTGGCGGACTCGCCGGCGATCACGATGTCGCAGGCCAGCGCCAGTTCCGTGCCGCCGCCCAGCGCGACCTTTTCGACCGCCGCAATGACGGGCTTAGGAAATCTCCCCAGTTCCGAAAAGAAGTCCCAGCCCGTCGGTCCGCGATCACCCATCAGTGGCGCGGCGCGCAGAACCTCGAACGCCGTGATGTCAACTCCTGCGCAAAACACTCCCTCGGCACCGGTGATGACGACGGCTCGCACAGCATCGTCGTCGCGCAGTTGCGCAAGCTGTGCGCGCAGGCCATCGAATACCGTGCGGTTCAAGCTGTTCTTCGCACGGGGGCGGTTGATGGTCAACGTGACAATGGCGCCTTCGCGGCTGACGAGCACTTCGCTGGATTCGCTCATGTTGGCCACGCTCATGCCAGTCGCTCGATGATGGTTGTATTGGCCGTGCCCGAGGCCTCGCAGATGGTTTGCAGGCCATAGCGGCCGCCCCGGCGCTCCAGCTCGCACAGCAGGTCGGTGAGCATGCGCGCGCCGGTGGAACCCAGCGGATGGCCGATCGCCACCGAGCCGCCGTTGACGTTGAGGCGATCATCCGGAATGCGGAATTCCTGCTGGAACATCAGCGGCACTCCGCCAAAGGCTTCGTTGACTTCAAACAGGTCAATGTCGGCCAGGCTCAGACACGATTCCTTCAGCGCCTTGCGGGTGGCATCGAGAACAGCGGTGAACTGGATGACGGGGTCGGCTGCCGCCACGGCAGTGCTGACGAAGCGCGCTCGCGGCACCAGGCCATGCTGTTTGGCATAGGCGCGGCTGGCGATCAGCAGCGCAGCGGCTCCATCGCTGATCTGCGACGAGTTGGCGGCCGTGGTGGCGCCGTCTGCGGAAAACACGGGCTTGAGCGTGGCCATCTTTTCGAGGTTGGGGTCCGCGCGCATGCCCTCATCGGCGGTGATGATCGGGCTGTCCGGGTCGGCCGGGTCCTCGTTCAGCCGCACCAGTTGATCTTGGACACGGCCGGCCTGCGATGCCGCGATGGCGCGCCGATGGCTGCGCACGGCGAAAGCGTCCAGGGCCTCGCGCGTGAGGCCGAAGCGCTTGTTCATCAACTCCGACGAGACGCCTTGCGGCAGCAGCGGGTTGTCCTGGTAGCGCGCCAGTTCGCGCGGGCTGTATTGCGAGCCCAGCGGCGCGCCGGGCTTGAACGAAGGTGGCATGGGAGCCTGCGACATCGACTCCACCCCGGCCCCGATAACCAGTTGGTAGGCACCAGCCTGGATACCGTGCACGGCAAAGCTGACCGCTTGCTGGCCGGAGCCGCATTGCCGGTCAACCGTCACAGCCGGGACGGATTCGGGCAGTCCCGCTGCCAATACGGCATGACGTCCCAGGTTGCCGTGCTGTTGATCCCACTGCAGCACGCAGCCAACGATCACATCGTCCAGATCTGCGGGGTTGACGCCGGAGCGCTCGACCAGTTGGCGTAGCGTCTCGCCCAGCAGATCGACGGGGTGCCATTTCTGCAGGCGCCCACCGCGTTTGCCCACCGGGGTGCGCAGAGCACCGACGATGACGGGTTCATGGTCATTCATGTTGTTCTCCTGTAGAAAAAGGTTGGCTCACTCTGCGTAGCGGCCCGCATGCTCGGCGCGTATGCGCTTCTTGTCGAGCTTGCCGACGCTGGTCTTGGGGATGGCTTCGACAAACAGGACCTGATCGGGCAACTGCCACTTTGCGAAGGCGCTGGATAGGTGTTCCTGCAGTTGTTCCTGGGTTGCCTGCTGGCCGGGCTTCAGCACCACCAGGGCCAGCGGCCTTTCCTGCCACTTCGCATGAGGAATGCCGACCACCGCGGCATCACGCACGGCGGAATGGCCCATGAGCAGGTTTTCCATGTCGATGGAAGAAATCCATTCGCCGCCGCTCTTGATCACGTCCTTGATGCGGTCAGTGACCTTGAGGTAGCCGTTCTCGTCCACCGTGCCGACATCGCCCGAGCGCCACCACCCGCCCACCAAGAAGCGATCACCAGAATCGGGCATGTCGTGGTAGCTGGTCGTGATCCAGGGGCCGCGCAGGCAAATCTCTCCGGCCGACTGGCCGTCGTGCGGCAGGTCCTGGTCGTTGGCATTTAGGATGCGGATGTCCACGCCAGTCAGGACCAGGCCCTGCTTGCGCTTGAGATTCCACCGCTCCTCCTGGGTCAAGCGGTTACTCAGCGTGGGCTTGAGACGGTTGACGGTCACCAGCGTAGTGGCTTCGGTGGCGCCGTAGGCGTGCACCACCTCAGCGCCCGTGAGGTTGTAGAAACCGATCATCATCGACAGCGGTGGCTCGGAGGCACCAGACAGCATGCGCATGCGGCCAAAGTCCGGCTTGACCGGCATCGTCTCGATGTACTGCAGCATCGGTTGGAAGATGGCCGGCGCGCCATTGGTGATGGTCACACCCTCGGCGATCATGGCGTCAACCAGCGGCTTGGTGTCTTCGGCAGCGTAGCGGCCAGGCAGCACGATCTTGTCGGCCAGCAGCGTGGCGGCCTGTGGCAGGCCCCAGCACTGCCCGTGGAACATGGGCGTGATGAGCATGACGCAGTCGTCCAGCGTCATGCCCAAATTAGTGGCCATGGCCGTGGAGTGCAAGTAGATGCCGCGGTGCGAGTAGTACACGCCCTTGGGCTTGCCTGTGGTGCCGGTGGTATAGCAGGCGCTGTAAGCCGAGGTTTCGTCAATCTCGGGCCAGTCGATCTTCGTGTCGGCAGCGGCCAGCAGGTCTTCATAGTGCAGCAGCGGCTTCAGCGTGGTCTTGATCTGGTCCAGCGGCTTGTCGGTCATGACGATCCAGCCCTTGATCTGGGGGGAGTTCGCTGCAACGGATTCGGCGATCGGCAGCAAGGACTCGTCCACGCAGACGTAAGACACCTTGCTGTGGCCAACCACATAGCCCAAGTCCTCAGCGCCTAGGCGCAGGTTCATCTGCAGCATGACCGCGCCCAGGCCGGGGATGGACCAGTACAGCTCGAAGTGGCGCCGACTATTCCAGTCTAGGATGCCGACCCGGTCGCCCGGCTCGACGCCTAGTGCGCGCAGTGCATTGGCACTGCGGCAGACGCGCGCGTAGCACTCGGCATAGGTGTAGCGATCCCAGCCACCATCGGGTGTGCGGTAGACGATCTCCTGGTCCCCGTGGGTGCGCGCGGCGTGCCGGATCAGCGTCGTAGTGTTGAGCTGGCGCTCGTTACCCGTGGTGGACGGGCATCCGCGAACGAGCTGGGTGGTAGCTGTCATTTCTTTGTCTCCTGAGTGGTTGCGTTGAGAGCCTGGAACCGTGGGGCCGGAGCCGCTTCGATGGCGCCGGAGGGGGTGGATTGGTAGATGCCCCTTGCCGCGTTGTGCGGATGCCGAACTGACTCGGCCAAGCTGAGCACAGGCGCAAAGCAGGCGTCGCTGCCTTCGAGCAATTCGCACCAGTGCGCCCGGGGCCTGCTGCGGATAAGGGCCACGATGCGCTCCTTCAGCGCTGGCCACTTCGCAGTTTCGTACTGCTCGGCAGGGTTGACGTCCGTCAGGCCCAGCTTTGACAGCAGCAGTGCGTGGAATGCGGGCTCTACCGCCGCGAGGCTGATGAAGCCGCCGTCGGCGCAGGCATACACGTCATAGAATGGCGAATCGTGAAACGGACTCGGCTGCGCGCCATCGATCTGCCCATTGGCGCGAATCCAGTGCACCAGCGTGCCCAGCATGGCCACGATGTCGACTATTGCCGCGTCCACGACCCTGCCTTGACCGGTGGCGCGCGAATCGACCAACGCACAGGCGACGCCAAAGGCAAGGCCCAGCGCCCCCGTCGCGTCCCCGAGTACCGAGGGCGGCACGATAGGCGCCTGCCCCCTCCGCGCAGACAGCGACAGCAAGCCCGTCAACGCGACATAGTTCAGGTCATGGCCAGCGGCCTGGGCGAGCGGGCCGTCCTGGCCCCAGCCCGTCATCCGGCCGTAGACCAACCGGGGGTTGCGCGCAGCGCATTCGGCGGGACCGAGGCCCAGCCGCTCCATCACACCTGGGCGATAGCCCTCGATCAGGGCGTCGGCCTGGGCGATCAGCGCCAGAGCGCGCACCTTGCCGTCGGCCGACTTCAGGTCTATGACCTCGACTGTCTTGCCGCGGTGTAGCGGATTCCTCGCCGCTCCGCCCAGCAGCTGCGCTCCAGCAGCCTGCTCGGCCCGTGTCAGCACGATCACCTCGGCGCCCATGTCGGCCAGCATCATGGCGGCCAGCGGGCCCGGCCCGAGGCCCTCGAACTCCACCACGCGGATGCCGTTTAGCGGCGTCCGCAGCGTGTGCGGCGCGTTCACAGCTTCCTCGCGATCAGTTCCTTCATGACCTCGTTCGCGCCGCCGTAGATCTTCTGCACGCGCGAGGCGGCGTACATGCGCGCGATCGGGTACTCGGCCATGAAGCCATAGCCGCCGAACAACTGCAAGCATTCGTCGGTCACACGGCACTGCTGTTCTGTGCACCACCACTTAGCCATGTACGCAGCCTCGTCGTCGAGCGTTCTGTCCAGCAGCCGCTGCGTGCAGTCGTTGACGAAGGTGCGCACCACGTGGGCGATGGTGGCCAGCTCGGCCAGCTTGTGGCGCGTGGTCTGCATGTCGAACAACGGCGCGCCGAAGATCTTGCGCTCCTTTGTGTATTCGATGGTCAGCTCCAGGGCTCGGTCGATGACGGCCGCCGCTGGCACCGCGATGGACATCCGCTCGTAGGGCAGCTGGCTCATCAACTGCTTGAATCCATGGCCTTCGACGCCCCCCAGCAACTGGTCAACCGGCACACGCACCTCGTCGAAGAAGAGTTCGGCCGTGTCCGACGCCGGCATGCCGATCTTTTCGAGTAGGCGGCCCACGCGAAACCCGGGTAGGTTTTCGGTCTCCACCACGATCAGCGACAAGCCCCGGCTCCCCGCTTCGCCGGTGCGCGCAACCACGATCAGCAGGTTGCAGGTGAAGCCATTGGTGATGAAGGTCTTGGCGCCGTCGATCACGTAGTGGTCGCCATCGCGACGCGCGCGGGTGGCGATGGCCTTGAGATCCGTTCCACAGCTTGGCTCGGTCATCGCGATGCCGGCCAGCATCTCGCCGTTGTTCAGCTTGGGCAGCCAGCGCTGCTTCTGTGCCTCGGTGCCGAAGTCCATGATGTAATGCGAGGCGATGCTGTGCACCGTGACGTTGTTGGGCATTTCGGCCTTGGTCAGCTCGTCCTGCACCACCAGTTGGTAGGCGATGCTGGCACTGGCGCCGCCGTAAGCCTCTGGCATTTCGGGCAGCAGAAAGCCCATTTCGCCGAAGGGCCGCCAGGTTTCGCGCGGGATGTAGCCCTGCTCGCGCCAGCCAGGCAACTTCGGCGCCATTTCGGCGGCGATGTAGCGGCGAACCTGGTCGCGAAAGGTCTCGATGTCGCTGTCCATCCAGGGTTGGCGGTGCAGTTGCGGCAGCATGGAAGCGCTCCTCAGAAAGTTGGTACGGTGAAGGTTTGAAAACTTGGCCAGCAATGTGGCCCCGGGTCATGCCCGCACATCCACAAGGGGGTAGCGAAGCGTCGAATCTCTGCGTTCTCAGGCTGTCTAGGGCATATGGTCGGTACTTAGCCCGTGCGCGTCTTGCCCGCCAGGGCTCTGTTGCAAAAATGGCTCTGTTGCAAAGATTGGCGGCAGTCAGAGGTAGGCTGTCGCTCTGCGCCGATCAGGCGGCTGCTGCGAAATGGTGGTTGAGCATGCCC
>CAKZXL010000179.1 GCA_937883885.1 uncultured Aquincola sp.
TTCATGGGCTCGATGATGGGCGTGGTGCTGTCGGGCAACCTGGTGCAGCTGGTGCTGTTCTGGGAACTCACCAGCCTGTTCTCCTTCCTGCTCATCGGCTACTGGCACCACCGCAGCGACGCGCGGCGCGGCGCGCGCATGGCGCTCACCGTCACCGGGGCTGGCGGGCTGGCGCTGCTGGCCGGCGTGCTGATGCTGGGGCAAATGGCCGACAGCTACGAGCTGGACGTGGTGCTGGCCTCGGGCGACGCCATCCGCGCCCACCCGCTGTACCTGCCGATGCTGGTGCTGGTGCTGCTGGGCGCGTTGACCAAGAGTGCGCAGGTGCCCTTCCAGTTCTGGCTGCCGCATGCCATGGCGGCGCCCACGCCGGTATCGGCGTATCTGCACTCGGCCACGATGGTCAAGGCCGGCGTGTTCCTGCTGGCGCGGCTGTGGCCGACACTGGCCAACACCGAGGCCTGGTTCTGGATCGTGGGCGGCGCGGGCGCGGCCACGCTGCTGTTCGGCGCCTATGCGGCCATGTTCCAGCGCGACCTCAAGGGGCTGCTGGCCTACTCCACCATCAGCCACCTGGGCCTGATCACGTTGCTACTGGGGCTCAACAGCCCGCTGGCGGCGGTGGCGGCGGTGTTCCACATCATGAACCACGCCACCTTCAAGGCGTCGCTGTTCATGGCGGCCGGCATCATCGACCACGAGACCGGCACCCGCGACATCGGCCGCCTCAACGGCCTGTTCAAGGCCATGCCCATCACCGCCACGCTGGCGATGGTGGCCAGCGCGGCCATGGCCGGGGTGCCGCTGCTCAACGGCTTCCTGTCCAAGGAAATGTTCTTCGCCGAGACGGTGTACATCAGCTCGCTGCCCTGGGTGGAAGCCGGGCTGCCGGTGGTGGCCACGCTGGCGGGCATCTTCAGCGTGGCCTATTCGCTGCGCTTTTCATACGACATCTTCTTCGGCCCGCTGACGCCCGACCTGCCACGCCAGCCGCATGAGCCGCCGCACTGGATGCGCGTGCCAGTGGAGCTGCTGGTGCTGGCCTGCGTGGTGGTGGGCATGTTCCCGGCCTGGTCGGTGGGCGGCTTCCTGGCCACGGCCGCGCGGCCGGTGGTGGGCGGCACCCTGCCCGACTACAGCCTGGCGGTGTGGCACGGCTTCAACACGCCGCTGGTGATGAGCCTGGTGGCGTTGGCCGGCGGCACCGCGCTGTACTTCGTGCTCAAGCGCCAGTTCGAGCGCGGCCGGCTCGACCGCACGCCGATGACCGGCGGCCTGCATGGCAAGGAAGTGTTCGAGCGCTCGGTCACGCAGCTCTCTTGGTTCGCGCGCTGGGCCAGCCGGGCCTTCGGCACCCGGCGCCTGCAGCCGCAGATGCGCTGGCTGTTCTTCGCCACCCTGGTGGCGGCCTTCCTGGCGCTGCAGCCCTTTGGGCTGGTGCGCGGCGAGCGGCCGCTGGTCGAGCCCGCGTCCACCTTCGTGCTGATGTGGGTGGTGGGCGCCGCCTGCGCCATCGGCGCGGCCTGGCAGGCCAAGTACCACCGGCTGGTGGCGCTGATCCTGGCGGCCGGCGCGGGCCTGATCACCTGCCTGACCTTCGTCTGGTTCTCGGCGCCCGACCTGGCGCTGACCCAGCTGTCGGTCGAGATCGTGACCACCGTGCTGCTGCTGCTGGGCCTGCGCTGGCTGCCGCAGCGGTTGATGCCCGAAGACCTGGGCCAGGCCCGCCGCCGCGGCCCCGGCTGGCGCCGCACCCGCGACCTGCTGCTGGCGGTGGTGGCCGGCAGCGGCATGGCCGCGCTGGCCTACGCGATGATGACGCGGCCCTTTCCGCAGAGCATCTCGCCCTACTTCCTGGAACGCTCGCTGCCGCAGGGCGGGGGCAGCAACGTGGTCAATGTCCTCCTGGTGGACTTCCGCGGCTTCGACACGCTGGGCGAGATCACCGTGCTGGGCGCAGTGGCCTTGACGGTGTATGCGCTGCTGCGCCGCTTCCGCCCCTCGCCCGAAAGCGTGGAGCTGCCGCCCCAGCAGCGCCACCTGCCCACCGCGCCGCTGAGCACCGACCTGCTGCCGCCGCCCACGCAGGCGCAGGCGGCCGCCTCGCCGCTGGCCTTCGGCTACATGCTGGTGCCCAAGGTGCTGTCGCGGCTGCTGCTGCCGGTGGCCATGGTGTTTGCGGTGCACCTGTTCATGCGCGGCCACAACCAGCCGGGCGGCGGCTTCGTGGCCGGGCTGGTGGTGGCCTCGGCCCTGGTGCTGCAGTACATGGTGGCCGGCACCCAGTGGGTGGAATCGCACTTCTGGCTGCGGCCGCAGCGCTGGATCGCCACCGGCCTGGGCGTGACCTGGCTCACCGGGCTGGGCGCGCTGGTGATCGGCTACCCCTTCCTGACCACCCACACCGCGCACTTCACGCTGCCGCTGCTGGGCGAGTTGCATGTGGCCAGTGCGCTGTTCTTCGACATCGGCGTGTTTGCACTGGTGGTGGGCGCCACCATGCTGATCCTGATCGCGCTGGCCCACCAATCGTTGCGCAGCCACCGGGTGGCGCGTGAACCGCTCACCGGCCCGCTGGCGGTGCAGCGCGGCAAGGCGGGGGGCCGCTGATGGAAATCACCCTGGCCATCGCCATCGGCGTGCTCACCGCTTCGGGCGTGTGGCTGCTGCTGCGCCCGCGCACCTTCCAGGTGGTGATGGGGCTGGCACTGCTGTCGTACGCGGTCAACCTCTTCATCTTCGGCATGGGGCGGCTGTCCATCGACAAGGAGCCCATCATCCGCGCCGACGTGCCGCTGGACCTGCTGCACTACGACGACCCGCTGCCCCAGGCCCTGGTGCTCACCGCCATCGTCATCGGCTTTGCGATGACGGCGCTGCTGCTGGTGGTGCTGCTGGCTTCGCGCGGCTTGAACGGCACCGACCATGTGGATGGTGAAGAGAAGGATGCGGGGGTTCAGCCATGAGCGAGCTGATCATCGCCCCCATCCTGCTGCCCATGCTGGCGACCGTGCTGATGCTCGCCGCCCAGCACCGCCGCCGCTGGCACCTGGCCATCAATCTGGTGGCCACCTCGGCCAGCCTGGCGCTGGCACTGGCCCTGCTGCATGCGGTCAAGGGCAACGGCGCACCGGGTGCGGTGGCGGTGTACCTGCCGGGCAACTGGAACGTGCCCTTCGGCATCGTGCTGGCGGCCGACCGGCTGTCGGCCCTGATGCTGGTGCTCACCGCCGTGGTGGCGCTGGCCTCGCTGGTGTTCGCGGTGGCGCGCTGGGACCGCGCGGGCGTCTACTTCCACCCGCTGTTCCAGCTGCAGCTGATGGGGCTCAACGGCGTGTTCCTCACCGCCGACCTGTTCAACCTGTTCGTGTTCTTCGAGGTGATGCTGTCGGCCAGCTACGGCCTGCTGCTGCACGGCTCGGGCCGCTGGCGGGTGCGCGCCGGGCTGCACTACCTGGTCATCAACCTGGCGGCTTCGTCGCTGTTCCTCATCGGCGTGAGCATGCTGTACGGCGTGACGGGCACGCTCAACATGGCCGACATGGCGCAGCGCATCCTGGCCATCCCCGCCGAAGACCGTGGCCTGCTGCATGCGGGTGCGGCCATCCTGGCCATCGCCTTCCTCACCAAGGCGGCGATGTGGCCGCTCAACTTCTGGCTGGTGCCGGCCTACACCGCGGCCAGTGCGCCGGTGGGGGCGCTGTTCGCCATCATGACCAAGGTGGGCCTGTACACGGTGCTGCGGCTGTGGTCGCTGATGTTCCCGGCCGGTGCCGGCGACTCGGCCTACTTCGGCGGGCGCTGGCTGCTGCTGGCCGGCATCGCCACGCTGGCGGTGGCCGCGCTCAGCATGCTGGCTTCGCAGAAGATCGACCGCCTGGCCGCACTGGCGGTGGTGGTGTCGTCAGGCACCTTGATGGCGGCCATCAGCTTCGCGCAGCCGGGCATCACCGCGGGGGCGCTGTTCTACCTGCTCAGCTCCACGCTGGCGCTGGCCGCGCTGTTCCTGCTGGCCGAGCTGATCGAGCGCTCGCGCCAGATCGAGGCCGAA
>CAKZXL010000180.1 GCA_937883885.1 uncultured Aquincola sp.
ACCGGAGACTCCCATGACCACCCCCTTGACGCCCCCCACCCGACGGCGGTGCCTTCAATCCCTGCTGGCCATGGCAGCCACCGCGGCCGCCGGCCTGCCCGCCGGCGTGCGTGCGGCCGACAGTGCGGTCACGCGCCTGGTGCTGCCCCATGCGGTGGGCTCGGGCGTGGACGCCATCGCACGCGCGATGCAGGGCGCGCTGGGCAAGGCCCTGGGCACGGCCATGATGGTGGACAACCAGCCCGGCGCCGGCGGCATCGTGGGCCTGCAGCAGCTGGCCCGCGCCACGCCCGACGGACACACGTTGAGCCTGGTGAGCAACAACGTGGTCATCCTGCCCAGCGTCTACAAGTCGCTGCCGTTCCAGATGCCCGGCGATTTCACGCCGGTGGCGGTGTGCGGCACCACGCCCATGGTGCTGGTGATGCACCCGCGCTGGCAGGTGACCGACGCGCCCGGCCTGCTGGCCCTGCTCAAGGCCAAGCCGGGCGAGCTGACCTATCGCTCGGGCGGCAACGGCACCATCCTGCACCTGGCGGCCGAACTGCTGCTGGACGAGACCGGCACCCGGGCGCGCCACATCCCGTACAAGGGCGTGGGGCCGATGGTCACCGACCTGGTGGGCGGGCAGATCGACTTCGCGGTCGTCTCGCTGCCCAGTGCGCAGCCGCACATCCGCAGCGGCGCGCTGCGCGCCATCGGCATCACCACGCCCGAACGGGTGCCGGCCGCCAAGGACATTCCCACCTTCGCCGAGCAGGGCCTGACCAACTACGTCGTGGATGCGTGGTTCGCCCTCATCGGCCCCAAGGGCCTGCCGGCGCCGGTGGTGCAGCGGCTGCATGCGGCGCTGGCCACCACCTTCAGCCAGCCCGAGGTCAAGGAGATGATGGACCGGCAGGGCAACGTCATCCGCCTGGGCACGCCCGAGCAGGCAGCCGCCTACTTCCGCAGCGAGGTGGACAGGTACGCCGCCATCGTGCGCAAGGCCAACGTGCGGCTGGATTGAGGCAGCGCCGCTACCGGCCCCGGGCCGCCTCGCGCATGGCCTGCGCCAGGCCGACGTTGCCCACCCGCTCGGCGCCCTGCGCGGCGCCGTCGCGGTCGCGGGCTTCCTTGTTCTGGCTGAGCTTGCGCTTGCCTTCCATGCGGGTGACCAGCACCTCGATGCCGACGATGGCCTTCAGCATCGAGTCGATGTAGTCGGCCGGCGCATCGCCCATCTTCCAGGGGCGGGGCTCGGCCGCTTCGTGCTGGCGCGTCAGGCGGGCCACCAGGCCGCGCACGAAGCGCTCGTCGTCACGCACGCGCAGCGTGCCGTGCACATGCACCGCCTCGTAGTTCCAGGTGGGCACCTGGCGGTGCGTCTCGTGCTTGCTGGGGTACCAGTTGGGCGAGATGTAGCCCGCCTGCCCGCGGAACACCACCAGCACCGGGCTGCCGCTGGCCACGCGCTGCCACACCGGGTTGGCCCGGGCCACATGGGCCGTGAGCAGGCCCTGCCCGCCTTCGGCCGCGGCATCGAAGGCAAACGGCAGGTGGTCGGCGTCCAGGCCGTCGGGACCGTGGGTGACGAGCAGGCCCAGCGGATGGTCGTGCAACAGGCGGTGCAGCAGCTCGGGCTGGTGTTCGGCGAAATGGGCGGGGTTGTACATGGCAGGCAGCAGCAAGGGTGCAGGGCCGCACTGTCGCATGGCCGCGGCTTGCGCCAGATCAAGCGACGGCCAGGTAGGGGCCACGTCGGCTCAAGCGCGGGCGCCTCGGCACCGATGAGACCGTCTTGCTCCAGAAGTACCCATGCACCGAGCCGCGTGCGCAAAAGCAGGCCGAGGTGGACAGCGCCGCCGCCGGCCTGACCGCCGCACTGCCCGAGATGCACGACGCCGAGCTGCAACGCCGCGCCACGCAGCTGGCCGCCGACGTGGCCGGCAAGCAGGTGACCGGCGCGCAAAGCTCGGCCCGCCACATGCACAGCATGCCGACGCACTGGCGCGCCGTGCTTCCGGCCTGGCGGCCGATGGTGGCCGGTTGTTCGAGCAGGTGGTGGCCACCATGCAACGCATCGACGGCAGCAGCCGCCGCATCGCCGACATCCTGGACGTGATCGACGGCATCGCCTTCCAGACCAACATCCTGGCCCTCAATGCCGCGGTGGAAGCCGCCCGCGCCGGCGAGCAGGGCCGCGGCTTTGCGGTGGTGGCCGGTGAGGTGCGGGCACTGGCCGGCCGCAGCGCCGAAGCGGCGCGGCAGATCAAGGGCCTGATCGGCGAAAGCCGCGACACCGTGGACCAGGGCACGGCGCTGGTCAGCCAGGCGGGCCAGTCGATGCAAGGCATCGTCGGCGCCATCGGCGAGGTGACGGCGCTGGTGGCCGGCATCAGCACCGCCACGCAAGAGCAAAGCAGCGGCATCGGCCAGGTGGGCGAAGCCGTGTCGCAGCTGGACCGCACCACGCAGCAGAACGCCGCGTTGGTGGAAGAGTCGGCCGCCGCGGCCGACAGCCTGCAGCAGCAGGCCGGGCAGCTGGTGGCGGCGGTGTCGGTGTTCAGGCTGGCCGAAGCGGCCTGACAGCGCGCCGCCGGCGCGGTCAGCCCCTGCGTGCCGCCTCGATGGCGGCGACGTCGATCTTGCGCATCGTCATCATGGCCTGGAACACGCGCCGGGCCACCGCCGGGTCGGGGTCGGTCACCGACTCGATCAGCACCCGCGGCGTGATCTGCCACGACAGGCCCCAGCGGTCCTGGCACCAGCCGCAGTCGCTCTCGCGGCCGCCGTGGCCCACGATGGCCTGCCACAGGCGGTCGGTCTCGGCCTGGTCCTCGGTCATCACCTGGAACGAGAACGCATTGCTGTGCGGCACGCCGGGCCCGCCGTTCAGGCCCAGGCAGGCAATGCCCATCACCGTGAAGTCCACCATCAGCACGTCGCCTTCCACGCCCGAGGGGTAGTCGCCCGGTGCGCGGTGGATGGCCTGCACCCTGCTGTCGGCAAAGGTGTCGGCATAAAACTGCGCCGCCTCGACGGCCGTGCCGTCGAACCACAGGCACACGGTGTTCTTGGGTCTCATCGCAGCACTCCTTGCACGGGCCGGCAAAGGCGGCGCCGCTGCGTGCATTCTTGCGGGCGCGCCTGCGCCCGCAAGCTGTGTTCAACCCTGGGTGGCGCGGCCGGCGGCGGGTGCTTCGGTCACCGCTTGCAACGACCGCAGCGCGCGCGAGCCAAAGCCCGCCAGGCAGCCGGCCGCGCCCAGCAGCCCCATGCCGATGAACAGGCCCCGGATGCCGATCCACTCGCCCACCGGCAAAGCCAGCGCCAGGCCCACCGGCGCGGCCAGGCCCACCAGTGCGCTGAGCAGCGAAAAGGCCCGGCCTTGCAGTTCATTGGGCACGCTGAGTTGGATCAAGGCCACCAACGGCGTGTTGCCGGCCACGAAAGCCAACCCGGCCAGGCCCCACCACAGCGGCGCGACCGTGGCCAGCGCAGCGGGCGTGAAGGCCATGCCGGCCAGCGCCAGGCTGCACAGCGCAAAGCCGCCCAAAATCCACGGCACCTGCCGCCGCGGCGCCAGTGCCGTCATCAGCAGGCCACCGGCCACCATGCCCGCGCCCAGAAAGCCCTGCACCGCCGCCACCTGCGCCGGCCCCTGGCCGAAGTGCTGCTTGACCAGCAGCGGCACCAGCGTGAAGGCCGGCATCACCAGCAGCATCACCCCGGCCAGCAGGCCATACAGCTGGCGCAGCCCGCGGTGGTGGCCGATGTAGCGCAGGCCTTCGGCCAGGTCGTGCAGCACGGTGCTGCCCGCCCCGGCGCCAGCCCGCACCGGCTGCGGTATGCGAAACACCAGCAGCGACCCGATGGCCACCGCCGCCGTGAACACGTCGATCGACAAGGCCCAGCCCAGCGGCATCAGGCCCAGGGCCAGCGCGCCCAGCGGCGCAGCCACGATGGCGGTGATGCCCTGCAAGGTCTGGCTGAGGCCGGCCGCCCGCGGCAGAAAGCTGCGCGGGACCAGCATCGGCACGCTGGCGGCTGCCGCCGGCGATTGAAAGGCCTGCATCGCACTGCGCACGGCCATGGCCGCATACACCTGCCACAGGCTGATGCCGCCCGAGGCGAAGAGCGCGATCAGCGCCACGACGCAGGCCGCACTGACGGCATCGGCCAGCATCATCAAGGCCCGGCGGCTGTAGCGGTCGGCCAGTGCACCGCCCAGCGGGCTCAGCAGCGCCTGCGGCAGCAGGGCCGCGATGCCGGCGGTGGCCACCGCACCCACGCTGCCGGTGCTGTCGGTGATCCACCAGAGCAGTACGAACTGCGTGAGCTGCGAACCCAGCAGTGACAGCGACTGCCCGATGAACACGGCGCAGTAGCGCAGCTTCCAGGGGGCGGGGGCGGAATCAGGTTGAGTGGCGGCAGCGGCGTCGGGCAAGGTCATGCGGGTGGGCGTCCATCGGCCCGACGCTGCAGGCAGCGAAGGGGCCGGGCGAGTCTCGCACTCCCTGGTGTGGTGCCGGAGGCAGGCCGGCCAGCCCTCTGGTTACACGATTCGAGACGTAAACCTTCGTTTCAGGGGGTGTCTGCAGTGTGGGTCGCCCCGATTGCCCCAGGGGCCGCACAAGCAACACACCGTGAAAGGGAAGGGACACCATGAAGGCAACAACTTCGGCCTGGCTGCTGGGCATGGCAGCAGCATTGACAGCCTGTGGCGGCGGCGGGGGCGGCGGAGGCGGCTCCAGTGCCGTGCCGGCCGGCGGCTCGGCAAGCTTGCCGGCGGATGGCGGCACCGCGCCCGCGCCCGCGCCCACGCCCACGCCAGACACGACGCCTGCGCCGACGCCCACGCCGGCCACCACCAGCACCACCCCGGTGACCGACGTGCCCGTACCCACTTATGCCGCAGACTCGGTGGAAGCCGGTGTCTTCCGTGTGCTCAACGACGAGCGCAGCCGTTGCGGCTTCGGCAAGGTGGCGCAGAACGCGAAGCTGGACACGGCCGCCGCCGCCCACACCGCCTACCTCGCTGCGCGGTGGAACGAAAGCCTGGCCAGCAGCGGCGCCATGGAAGACGCCGGCCGCAGCGGCTACACCGGCGCCACCCCGATCGAACGTGCGTCCCGCGCGGGTTATGCGGCCCCGGTGGGCGAGTACCGCAGCTACCACGCCATGGGCGCCGCCAAGGACTACAGCAACGCGCTGGTGCGCACCATGCTGGCTTCCGTCTATCAGCAGGTCGGCATGCTGGATGGCCATCGCGACGTGGGTGCGTCGGTCGGCTTTGCGACGCAGTTGCTGCCCATGGCCATCCTGACCTGGGTCAACGGCACGCCGCAAGGGGTGCCGCTGCAGAACAACGCCGAGGTCATCACCTACCCGTGCGAAGGCAGCAGCGGCGTGCAGCCTTATGTGTATGGTGAAAGTCCGGACCCGTTCGCGGGCCTGGGCATTGCGCTGGACCGGCAGGTTGGCCAGCCCATCTACGTGCGCGCCCCGGCCGGCCAGAGCCTGCGCCTGACCAGCGCCACGGTGATCGACGCCAACGGCACCAGCGTGCCCGTGGCCCTGTACCACGCCGAGCAGGACCCGCAACACCAGCTCACGGCGTCACAAGCCTTCGTGGTGCCGCGCATGCCGCTGGCCGAGGCCAGCCGCTACAGCGTGCAGGTGCAGGGCACCAGCAACGGCGTGCCCTTCAGCCGGCAGTTCAGCTTCTCGACGCTGAAGTTCTGACGCTGGCCCACCGCCCGTCATCCAGCCGCCGCCAGGCGCTGCTGGATGTACCGGTGTTCCTGCGTCAGGCCGCCGTAGCCGTAGGCCTGCTCACGCACGTCGTGCACGTGGATGTAGCTCTCTTCGTGCAGCGGGCCCAGCAGCTCCTGGAAGGCCGCGAAGCAGGCCGCGATGTACGCGGCCTTTTCGTCCTTGGTGTTGGTGCCGTCCACCACCTTGATGTCGAAGTAGAAGCTGCTCAGCCCCTGCTCGGCCAGCGTGCGGCCACCCACCACCCAGTGCTCCGGCGGCACGTAGTCGACGGTGATGGCGGTCAGGTCGCGCCGTTTGCGCAGGATGCGGGTGGTCAGGGCCAGCAGGGTGTCGGCGATCTGGCGGGTCAGCTGGGGGTCGGCCGGCCGGCTGACCTTGACGTTGATGATGGGCATATCGTTAGCTCTGCAACTATTTGGGTAAAAAAAGGGGCGGTGGAGCGTCAGGCGTTCTTGAGGGCGTCGCACACCTCCTTCACCTTGCCGACGGTCTCGGTGAACGTCTGCTTGCCGATCAGGCGCTGGATGCGCTGGGTGACGGCCGCACTGGCCTGGTTCAGCGCTGGCTGCAATTCGCGCGCGGCATCGGTCGGCTGGATGGACCAGTGCCGGCCGTCGGTGGGCAACAGGGTGCGCTGCACCAGGCCCAGCGCCTGCAGGCCGTCGAGCAGGCGGGTGGCGGTGGGGCGGGTGATCGTCAGCTGATCGGCGATCTGGTGCTGCGACAGGCCCGGCTGGGCCAGCACCAGCCGCAGCATGAAAGCCTGCGGCGGCGTCAGGCCGAAGGGCTTGAAAGCCGCCGACCACAAACGCTCCACCACACGGGCGAGCGAGGCGGTGTTGAAGTAGAGGCAGTGGTCGAACATGGCCCATGCTAGCGTCAGATGGTTAGCCATGCAACTGGTTGACCCACGGGCGCTCGCACGCGGACGCGGGACCTCGCGCATTGTCAGGTTCGGGTATGCCCCAGCCGGCGCCTTACCCAAACGGGTAGCGACGGACCGCAGGGGTGCCCCTGACACTGCCCTGCAGCAGTCCACCACAGGTGTCGATCATGAGCAGAACCGCCTTGCCTCCCGTGCCCTCGTTGAGCGTCGTCGCGTTGAGCGTGGCCGCACTTTTCCAACCGGCCACCGCGGCCGACTACGTGTGGCAAGGGGGTGACGGCGCCTGGCTGGACGCCAGCCGCTGGACCTTGCTGGGCGTGCCCGGCGCAGGCGACACGGCAACGATCAACGGCACGGGTAGCGGCGCCGTGCAGCTCAACGACACGCGCAGCCTGGACCGCCTGACGATGAACGGCGGACGCCTGGGCGGCAACGGCACGCTCAACACCGGCAGTCTCGTCTTCAACAGCGGAAGACTGGGCGCCACCTCGTTCGGCACCGGCGGCACGGTCAACGTGGCCGGCAGCGCCACGTTCGACGGCGCCGGCGTGCAGGGTGTCGCGCTCAGCCAGCAGCTGAACCTCTACGGCAACAGCACCTGAAGCGCCGGCAACGGCCGGCTGGAGGTGGACGGCGCCTACAGCGCAGGCAACAGCAGCTACCCGGCCGCGCAGCTGCTGATCGGCAGCGGCACCACCTTCACCGACCAGGGTGCAGCCGACCCCAACGGCTTCAAGGTGCTGGGCGGGGGCAATGCCACGGTGGTGAACAGCGGCACCTATGTGCGTGGCGGGCTGGGCACCACCGAGGCACGAGGCCTCAGCAACGCAGGGCTGGTGGACCTGGCCCAGGGCACGCTGGCGGTCAACGAAACTTTCACCAATACGGGCACGCTGAACGTCCGGGCGGGCACCGTGCTGCAGGGCCTGAGCGGCTCGCTGCGCAACGGCGGGCTGCTGCAAGGCGACGGCATGGTGCGCAACGCGTTGGTGAACACCGGCACCGTGACGCCCGGCGGCCTGGGCACCGCCGGCCACCTGCAGCTGGACGGCGACCTCACGCTCCTGGGCGCCGGTGCCCTGCGCATCGACCTGGCCGTCGCCGCGCATGACCTGCTCAGCATCACCAGCGACGTGCGCCTGGGCGGCAGCTTGCAGATCTGGGCAGCGCCCACGCTGCAACTGCACACGGGTGACAGCCTCGTGGTGGCCACCTACGGACAGCGCCTGGATACGTCCACCTTCAGCGAGGTGCAATGGCTGGGCGTGGGCGCCAACCCCTTCAGCGTGGAGTACGGCAGCAATGCCCTCACGCTGCGCGTGACCAGCGCCGTGCCCGAGTCCTCGACCACGCTGATGCTGCTGCTGGGCCTGGGCGTCGCCCTGCCCGTGCTGCGCCGTCGGCGCGGTTGAGGCGCCGGGTCAGGCCGCGTGGCGCGGCGCCGGCTGCATGCGCTCGAAGCCGGCCGCGTGGGGCACGGGGCCGCCCGACGCGGCCAGGAAGTCTTCATACGACAGCGCCACCTCGATGGCGGCGGCCAGCTGGCGGGCCGTCAGCAGCATCAGACGGTCGGGCGCCGCGACCAGGGTGCCCGCTTCGCTCAGCAGCGCCACGGTCCATTGCAGGTGGCGCAGCTGCGCACGCGGGCAGTCCGTGGGCGCCAGCAGCCCTTTGAGCAGGCAACGCACCCCCTCATGGATCTGCAGCCGGCCGTCGACGATGCGCACGTCGGTGAAGGGGGTGGGGATGGGGCGGGAGGATGACACGGCTTTCTCCGGACTGGCGGGGCACGGGGCACATGCCCCGCCTGCATTCTGGTCAGCCGTCCTGCGGCCGTGAGGCGGAACAGCGGGGTGAAGCCGGCGGTTCTCGAATCAGCATTTGCTGACAGCCAAACCGCCGCCGCCGCTGCAAGATGCGACGGGCCGTGGCGCACCGCCAGCGGCAAGGGGAGCAGTGACTTGAGCAGCGCACTCACGGCAAGCATCACGACGGCGGGCGTGGCCCTGGTCGCGGCCACCGCCCTGCCCCTGTGGCGCCGCCAGAGCTGGTGGGTGCGCATCTTCGACTTCCCGCGACTGCAGATCGCGGGCCTGCTGTTGCTGGTGCTGGGGCTGCACCTGGCGCTGCTGCCGCACACCCCTGCCGCCTGGGTCTTGCGGGCCTTGATGCTGGCCTGCCTGGGGCTGCAGGTGCGGCGCATCCTGCCTTACACCCGGCTGGGGCGGCGGCAGGTATTGGCCACCACGATGGCCGAGCCGAAGGAGCCGTTGCGGTTGCTGTTTGCCAATGTGCTGCAGCCGCAGCACCACCACCAGCAACTGCTGCAGAGCATCGAGGCGGCCGGCCCCGACGTGGTGCTGGCGCTGGAAACCGACGACTGGTGGCGGCAGGCCTTGTCGCCGCTGGAGCGCAGCCACCCGCACACCGTGCTGCTGCCCCAGGACAACACCTACGGCATGCTGCTGTATTCGCGCCTGCCGCTGCACGACGTGGAGGTGGCCTACCTGGTGGAGTCGGACGTGCCTTCCATCCATGCCACGGTGCGGCTGGCCGGTGGCAGCCCGGTGCGGCTGCATTGCCTGCACCCGCGCCCGCCGGCGCCGGCCGAACATCCCGATTCGGTGCCGCGCGATGCCGAGCTGCTGGTGGTGGGCCGCGCCATCCGGCAGAACCCGATGGCCACGGTGGTGATGGGCGACCTGAACGACGTTGCCTGGTCGCACACCAGCAGCCTGTTCCGCCGCATCAGCGGCCTGCTGGACCCGCGCTGTGGCCGCGGCTTCTTCAACACCTTCCATGCGGCGCACTGGCTGGTGCGCTACCCGCTCGACCACTTCTTTCACTCCAACCACTTCAAGCTGGTGGAGTTCAAGCGGCTGCCGCGATTTGGTTCTGACCACTTTCCGGTGTACATCCACCTCAGCTGCGAGCCCGAGGCTCAGGCCGTGCAGCCCAAGGCCCATGCCGATGGCGCCGACCGCCAGGAGGCGGCCGAGAAGATCAACGAAGCGGCTTGAAGCGCAGCACGCGCCATAGGTAGGTCACCAGCGCCAGGGCCAGCACGCCCTTGGCCACCGGGTCCAGCCAATGGGCCACGGCTTCATAGTTGTCGCGCAGCAGCAGGCCCACCGCGGCCAGCGCGCCGGTCCACACCAGCGTGCCGGCGGCCGACCACAGGAAGAATCGACCGAAGGGCATGCCGGTGACGCCGGCAGGCGCCGAGATCACGCTGCGCAGCCCCGGCACCAGCCGGCCGAGGAACACCGCCACATGGCCGCGGCGGTCGAACCAGCGGTCGGCCCGCTCCACGTCGTCGGGCGACAGCGTGAGCCAGCGGCCATGCCGCCCGGCCCATTGCTTGAGCCGTTCGTCGCCCACCCAGCGGCCCGCGAAGTACCAGGGCAGCGTGCCGGCCAGCGAGCCGATGCTGCCCGCCACCACCACGCCCAGCACGCTCAGTTCCCCCTGCGCGGCCGCATAGCCGGCAAAGGGCATGATGAGTTCTGAGGGGATGGGTGGGAACACGTTTTCCAGCAGCATCAAGGCTGCCACCGCCCAGTAGCCGTGCTCTTCGATGAGCTGGATGATCCATTGCGCCATGGCGCCAGCACAGCCAACGGCGTGCCCGTACCATGCGGTGATGCAGCCCACACCCCATTCGCCCGCGGTCTCCATCCGCGGGCTGACCAAGCACTACGCCAACGGCTTCAAGGCGCTCAAGGGCATCGACCTGGACATCCAGCGCGGCGAGATCTTTGCGCTGCTGGGGCCCAACGGCGCCGGCAAGACCACGATGATCTCCATCGTCTGCGGCATCGTGACTGCCAGCGGCGGCAGCGTCACCGTGGGCGGTTTCGACACCGCGCGCGACTACCGCGCCACCCGCTCGCTGATCGGCCTGGTGCCGCAGGAGCTGACCACCGACGCCTTCGAGACGGTATGGGCCACGGTCAACTTCAGCCGCGGCCTGTTCGGCAAGCCGCCCAATGCCGCGCTGGTGGAACAGGTGCTGCGCGACCTGACGCTCTGGGACAAACGCAACGAGAAGATGATGGCCCTGTCGGGCGGCATGAAGCGGCGCGTGATGATCGCCAAGGCGCTGTCGCACGAGCCCGAGATCCTGTTTCTGGACGAGCCCACCGCCGGCGTGGACGTGGAGCTGCGCCGCGACATGTGGGAGATGGTGCGCCGGCTGCGCGAGCGGGGTGTCACCATCATCCTGACCACCCACTACATCGAAGAAGCCGAGGAGATGGCCGACCGCATCGGCGTCATCCGCCAGGGCGAGCTGATCGTGGTGCAGGAGAAGAAGGCGCTGATGAAGCAGCTGGGCAAGAAGCAGCTGACGGTGGAGCTGGAACATCCGCTGGCCGCGCTGCCGGCCGAGCTGGCCGAATGGAACCTGGTGCTCAAGCCCGGCGGCCACACGCTGCAGCGTGAGTTCCTGGCCGGCGAAGGCTCGGGCGTGGCGCCGCTGCTGCGCCGCCTGGCCGAGCTGGGCATTGGTTACACCGACGTCAACACCCGCCAGAGCTCGCTCGAAGACATCTTCGTGAGCCTGGTGCATCAAGAAGGAGCACCGGCATGAGCGGTTTCAACAGCCGTGGCGTGTGGGCCATCTACGCCTTCGAGATGGCGCGCTTCAAGCGCACCGTGGGCCAGAGCCTGGTCACACCGGTGATCACCACGTCGCTGTACTTCATCGTGTTCGGCGCGGCCATCGGCTCGCGCATGCAGGAAGTCAACGGCGTGCCCTACGGCGCCTTCATCGTGCCCGGGCTCATCATGCTGTCGCTGCTGACGCAGAGCCTGTCCAACGCGTCGTTCGGCATCTACTTTCCGCGTTTCACCGGCACCATCTACGAGCTGCTGTCGGCGCCCATCTCGTACCTGGAGATGCTGGTGGCCTACGTGGGCGCGGCGGCCACCAAGTCGGTGATCCTGGGGCTGGTGATCCTGGCCACGGCCTCGTTCTTCGTGCCGCTGCGCGTCGAGCATCCGGTGTGGATGGTGGCCTTCCTGCTGCTCACCTCCATCACCTTCAGCCTGTTCGGCTTCATCATCGGGCTGTGGGCCAAGGGCTTCGAGCAGCTGCAGCTGATCCCGATGCTGGTGATCACGCCGCTCACCTTCCTGGGCGGGGCGTTCTACTCCATCGAGATGCTGCCGCCGCTGTGGCGGCAGGTCACGCTGTTCAACCCGGTGGTTTATTTGATCGACGGCTTCCGCTGGGCCTTCTTCGGCACCGCCGACGTGGGCGTGTTCTGGAGCCTGGCGGCCACCTGCGGCTTTCTGGCGGTGTGCGTGGCGGTGGTGGGCTGGATGTTCCGCACCGGCTACCGGCTCAAGAACTGAGAGCGTGAGAGTCTCTGATCTGCGCCATCGCCTGCGCCGCCAGCGTGTACGCATGCAGGCGGGCGTCGTGGTCGTAGATCTGGCTGGTGATCATCAGCTCGTCGGCCTGGGTGCGCTCGATGAAGGCCTGCAGCTGCTGGCGCACCTTCTCGGGCCCACCGATGGCGCTGCAGCTGAGCACGTCGTCCAGCATGCCGCGGGCTGGCGGCGGCAGGCTTTCCAGGTAACCCGGCTGCGGCGGCTGCAGCCGGCC
>CAKZXL010000181.1 GCA_937883885.1 uncultured Aquincola sp.
CAAGTGATCTCAGGCAGGCGGCCCGCAGGGCTGCCGGCCATGAAAAAAAGGCCCCGCCCGGAATCCCCGGGCGGGGCCTTTTTGCTGAGCGCTCGCAGTGCAGACGCGCTCAGTGCTGCAGGATCTTGTTGAGGAAGTCCTTGGTGCGCGGCTGGCGGTTCTCGGGCTGGCCGAAGAACTCGTCCTTGGTGCAGTCCTCGAGGATGCGGCCGCCGACGTCGATGAAGATCACGCGGCTCGCGACCTTGCGGGCGAAGCCCATTTCGTGCGTGACCACCATCATGGTCATGCCTTCCTTGGCCAGGGTCACCATCACGTCCAGCACCTCGCCCACCATCTCGGGGTCGAGCGCCGAGGTGGGTTCGTCGAACAGCATCACGATCGGGTCCATCGACAGCGCGCGCGCGATGGCCACGCGCTGCTGCTGGCCGCCCGACAGCTGGCCCGGGAACTTGTCCTTGTGCGCCGACAGGCCCACGCGGTCCAGCATCTTCAGGCCGCGCTTGAGGCTCTCGTCCTTGTTGCGGCCCAGCACCTTGATCTGCGCCAGCGTCAGGTTCTCGGTCACCGTCAGGTGCGGGAACAGCTCGAAGTGCTGGAACACCATGCCCACGCGGCTGCGCAGCTTGGGCAGGTTGGTCTTGGGGTCGGAGATCGAGGTGCCGTCGACCACGATGTCGCCCTTCTGGATCGGCTCCAGCGCATTGACCGTCTTGATCAACGTGCTCTTGCCCGAACCCGAAGGGCCGCACACCACGACCACTTCACCCTTCTTGATGGTGGTGGTGCAGTCGGTGAGCACCTGGAAGCTGCCATACCACTTGCTGACGTTCTTGATATCGATCATGGGGAGCTTCCCGTCTCAACGAATGATGGCGATTTTCTTCTGCAGCCGGCGAACGAGCATCGACAGGCTGAAGCAGATGACGAAATAAAGGACAGCGGCGACCAGGTAGGTTTCCACCGGGCGGTTGAAGTTCTTGCCCGCCACCTCAAAACCCTTGAGCAGGTCGTAGGCGCCGATGGCATACACCAGCGAGGTGTCCTGGAACAGGATGATGGTCTGCGTGAGCAGCACCGGCAGCATGTTGCGGAAGGCCTGCGGCAGCACGATCAGCTGCATGGTCTGCGAGTAGCTCATGCCCACCGCATAACCGGCATACACCTGGCCCCGCGGCACGCTTTGAATGCCCGCGCGCATGATTTCGGAGTAGTACGCGGCCTCGAACAGCGTGAAGGTGATGATGGCCGACACCTCGGCGCCCAGCGGCTGGCCCAGCAGCTTCGGAATCAGCAGGAAGAACCACAGGATCACCATCACCAGCGGGATGCTGCGCATGGTGTTGACGTAGGCCGCGGCGGGAATTTCCAGCCAGGGTTTGCCGGACAGGCGCATCAGCGCCAGCAGCGTGCCCAGCACGATGCCGCCGACCATGGCGATCAAAGTGAGCTGCAGCGAGAACAGAAATCCCTTGAGCACGAAGCTCTGGATCACGCCCCAGCTGAGGAAGGAAAAGTCGAGAGCACCCATGATCACTTGCCCCCGATCTGGCCGGGAATGCGCATGCGCTTCTCGATCAGCTGCGCGATGCGGTTGATCGCAAAGGCCGAGATGAAATAGAGCGCCGTCACGGGAATGAAGATCTCCTCGAAGCGCGAGGTTTCTTCAGAGGCCTGCATCGCGAACATGGTGAGCTCGGCGATGGACACCGCAAAGGCCACCGACGAGTTCTTGACGATGTTCATCGACTCCGACGTGAGCGGCGGAATGACGATGCGAAACGCCATCGGCAGCAGCACGTAGCGGTAGGTCTGCGGCAGCGTCAGGCCCACGGCCAGGCCGGCGTAGCGCTGGCCGCGCGGCAGGCTCTGGATGCCGGCTTTCACCTGCTCGGAAATACGCGCCGAGGTGAAGCAGCCCAGCGCAAACACCACCAGCACGAAGCTGGGCACGTTGCGCAGCGAAAGGAAGATCGAAGGCAGCACGTGGTACCAGAGGAAGATCTGGACCAGCAGCGGAATGTTGCGGAACAGTTCGGTCCAGGTATTGCCGATCGCCACCAGCAAACGGCTAGGCGTGGTGCGAAGAATGCCCATCAGTGAACCGATGACCAGCGCCAGCACCAGGGCCGACACCGCCACGCTCAAAGTCCACCCCCATGCGGACATCATCCAGTCGAGGTAGGTTTCCCCCCCGCCGGTGTCCTGCAAAAACAATTGCCAATCCCACGTGCCCAAAGGCCGCCTCCTCAAGTGTTGTCGCCCGTGCGTGCATGGCACGCCGCCGGCCCTACGCAAGGCCCGGGCCGCGTGGCCCGGGCCTGAACCGGTGTTGGCTTATTTCTTGGCGTACTCTTCCATCGGCTTGTCGTTGGGGTTCGCCCACGCCGCCTTGGTGGCGTCCGACAGCGGCAGGCCCACCTTGGTGTTGCTCGGCGGGATGGGTTGCATGAACCACTTGTCGTACAGCTTGGCCAGCTCGCCGCTCTTGATCATGCCCTTGATGCTGTCGTTGACGGCCGTCTGGAAGGCGGTGTCGCCCTTGCGCAGCATGCAGGCGATCGGCTCGACCGACAGCACCTCACCGACGATCTTGTAATCGGCCGGGTTCTTCGACTTGCTGATGTTGCCGGCCAGGATCTGGCCGTCCATCACGAAGGCGTCGGCGCGGCCCGATTCCAGCAGCAGGAACGAGTCGGCGTGGTCCTTGCCGAACACTTCGTCGAAGTTCACGTTGGTGGCGCGCTCATGCTTGCGCAGCGTCTGCACCGAGGTCGTGCCGGTGGTGGTGGCCACCTTCTTGCCGGCCAGCTGGGCCACCGAGGTGATGCCCGAGTTGGCCTTGACCGCGATGCGCACTTCTTCCACGTAGGTGGTGACGGCGAAGGACACGTCCTTCTGGCGGGCGGTGTTGTTGGTGGTGGAGCCGCACTCCAGGTCCACGGTGCCGTTCTGCACGAGCGGGATGCGGTTCTGCGAGGTGACGGGCTGGTACTTGATCGCGATCTTGGTGCCCAGCTGCTTGCTCAGGTCGGCCACCACATGTTCGGCCATCTCGGTGTGGAAGCCGACGTACTTGCCATCGCCCAGGGTATAGGCCAGGGCACCCGAGGATTCACGCGTTCCCAGGGTGATGCTGCCGCTGTCCTTGATCTTCTTGAGGGTGTCGGTCGTTTGTGCGGTGGCGGCACTGGCGGCCAGGACGACGGCCACAGCGATCAACGATTTCTTCATGCCACAGGCTCCTTGGGGAATGGGAAAAGGGAACAGACTCAGTTCAAAACGCGGCGCCATTCTAGGAAGGCACCAACTTGGTGACGAAACCGCTCATCGTCACCGACCTCGGGTGAGGCAGCCCAGTGGCGGCAGGACAGCCCGCCGAAACCTCAAGCGCTGACTTCATGCAGCTTCCGGGCCACCCGCGGGATGGGCCGGCAGGAATGTACGGTTGCACGCCGTATGCCCGCCAATTCCGTTTCGGCGCGGTTCCATGCGCCAGCCGCATACACCTGGGCACCAGCTTCAGCTAGCGCGGCTGAGGAAGTCCCAGACCGCCCTGGCCACCGGCTTGACGTGGCGCGCACTTTCCGGGCGCTCCCGGTAGATGCGCACCTCCATCGTCAGCTCGTAGCCCGCACCACCCGCGGCACTGACCAGCCGCCGCGACTTCAGTTCCTTGCGCACCGAGCTGGCGGGCAGAAAGGCCAGGCCATGGCCTTCCAGCGCCATCGCCTTCAGGCCCTCGGCCATGTCGGTCTCATAGATGGGCTCCAGCGGCGGCGGCTCGGGCGCCTGCTTGACGATCTGCTCGACCATGCGCGCCATGTAGGCGCCGGAGGCATAACTGAGGAAGGGCACACGGTCAGCCGACAGCGGCGGCAGCCGAAACATCGGAAATCCGTCCGCATCCGCCTTGGCGTAGGGCGCCAGCGTTTCCTGGCCCAGGCTCAGCATCTCGTAGCGCTCGGGCGGCAGCTGCAGCGGCTGTGATGCATGGTGGTAGGCGATCAGCAGGTCGCAGGTGCCTTCGGTCAGGCGCAGCACCGCGTCGTGCACGTTGAGCGCGATCAGCCGGCTCTTGATGGCCCCGAAGCGGCGGCGCAGGTCCATCAGCCAGTGCGGAAAGAAGTTGAACGCCAGCGTGTGCGGCACCGCGAACTCGAGCATGTCCTGCCCGCTGACATGATGGCTGCGCATCATGTTGCGGGTGGCCTGCAGCGCGCCCATGATCTCCAGCGACTGCGCATGGAAGGTCTCGCCGGCGGGGGTCAGCCGGGTGGGGTAGGACGAGCGGTCCACCAGATCGATGCCGGCCCAGGCCTCCAGCGCCTGGATGCGCCTCGAAAAAGCCGGTTGCGTGACGTGCCGCAGTTGCGCCGAACGGGAAAAGCTGCGCGTTTCCGCGAGCGTGATGAAGTCTTCCAGCCACTTGGTTTCCACGCCTGCGAGTGTAGGACCGGCCGCCAAACGGCCGTGCTCGCAAACCCCAGTCACAAGCCGCGCGGATTGGTCATCCCTTGAACCGAGGGGTGTGCGTGTCAAAGTACCGGCGTGCGGGATTGAGTACATTTGTTAACCAAGAGAACAAACCCCAGGATCAGGAGAACTGCATGCCAACGTCGTCCCCCCAGCGCTGGCTGGTTCTTGCGCTGGCTGGCCTGCCGGCCCTGGCGTCTGCCTTGACGCTCGACTTCGAAACCGGCGAGCGCGAGGGCCCCACCGGCATGCCGGGCGTGTATGCGGTGCCGGGCGTCAGCATCAGCAATGGCTTCGTCTTCATCGACGACGACACCGACCAGCCGGGCCGCCCGGGCACGGGCAACTTCTTCAATGCCCCCAGCAAGTACGGCGCGCTGACGCTGTACCGCGACAGCTCGTCCACCGACGGGCTTGCGCTGCGCTTCGATGGCGGCATCACCAGCAGCATCTCCTTCTTCTATTCCACCGTCAGCCGCCCGATGACGGTGACGGTGCTGGACGCCAACAACAACGTGCTGGCGCAGTCGGGCGCCTCCGCGCCCGACCTGCTGGCGCTGGGCTCCGACCAGGGCCCGCTGCTGGGCGGCCATTTCCGCAACGAAGAAGAAGGCCGGTTCAACCGCTGGGCCTCGTACCAGCTCGGCTTCAGCGGCACCGCCACCACCGTGGTCTTCGAAGGCGCGGTGTCCAGCCCCGGCCCTACCGGCAAGGTGCTGGGCGACTTCTTCGTGGACAACCTGACGGTGGTCAGCGCCGTGCCTGAAACGTCGACGGTGGCGATGATGCTGGCAGGCATCGCCGGCCTGGGCGTCGTGGCGCGCCG
>CAKZXL010000182.1 GCA_937883885.1 uncultured Aquincola sp.
CCCATGTGGAAAGAGCCGACGGCCGCGCGGAAACGCTGGCGCACATCGGCTCGGCCGATTTGCAGCCCGGCGACGTGTTCGTGCTGAACACGCCGGGCGGGGGCGGATTCGGGGAGCCAAGCGCTTGAGTACCCCAGGCACCCCATATGGCGTAAGGTCTCGCCCAAATGGAGGCGCCTATGCAGACAGCAGCTTCGCCTCGCCGTACGCTGCGCCGCGGTGGGTTCTGCGCGCGGTGGAAGAGGGCGTGCCTGCGTTTACCGTGGTCTTGATCTCCAGGGCCTTGAGCGAGCCAGCGCCCAGCGTGCTCAACATGATCGGCCTGCCGGAGACCACGTACCAGCGCAAGGCCAAGGCAGGAGAAGCGCTGCGGGATGCGGCCGGCCACCGCGCGATCGCCCTGATGCGCGTGGTGGCCACCCTGCGGCAACTGCTTGAAGAAAGTGGAGACGCCGGGCAGGTGAAGGACCTCGGGGACGTGGTGCCGGAAGGCCGGTTCAGCAGAGCCCTGGGTTCGGCGTGGCTGGCACGCCAGTCGAGCGCCTTGCTGTGCGTGCCCTCCGTCATCATCCAAGAAGAGGTGAATGTCCTCGTGAACCCCTCACACATCGATGCAAAGCGCCTCACCACGCATCGGGCAAGGCGCTTCATCTACGACCAGCGGGTGTAGCGGGTTCAGCTGTTCGCCACCTGCAGGTTGTTCACCACCTGCGTCACGCCGGTCACGTTGGAGGCCAGCTGTTCGGCCTTCACCTTTTCGGCGGTGTTCTTCACTTCGCCCTTCAGCGTCACCACGCCGTTGTTGGTGTCCACGTTGATCTTCATCGCGCTCAGGTCGGGCGCGGTGATCAGCGCGGTCTTGACCTTGGCGGTCAGGCTGGCGTCGCCGGTGGCGGTGACGGCGGTTTCCACGCCACGCTCAGCGGCTTGGCCGGCGCGCTCGGCAGTGGCTTCGATGCTGTTGGGCGTGGTGGTGCTGGTGCTGGCCGTGGTGGCGTCGGTGCCCGTGGTGCCGGTCACGCCCGTCGTCGTGTCGGTGGTCGGTGCGGTGGTGGCCGGCGCCGTGCTCGGCGCGGTTTCCGTGGTCGTCATGCCATTGCTGGCGGTGTTGCTGGCCACGGTGTCGTCCTGGCGGCTGCAGGCCGTCAGCAGGGTCAGGGCGGCTGCAGAGGCCAGCAGCGCAAGGCGGTGGCGGGTATTGAGTTGCATGGGTCTTACTCCTGTGGCGTTGCGCTTTGGCGCGATGGACAAACTGTAGGCAGGCGGGCGTGCAGAGGCTGTCGGGCCGGCTCGGGAAAACCTGTAGTCATGCGCCGACCCCATCAACGCCTGCTTACGGCGTGTCACGCCTGCTGACGGCCGCACAATCGCCCGATGCCCCTCGCGCCCTACACCCCCACATCCACCGTGCTGCTCACCGGCTTCGAGCCCTTCGGCGGTGCCGGCCTCAACCCCAGCGCGGAAGTTGCCCAGGCGCTGCACGGCCGGTCGCTGGGCGGTGAGGCCGTGGTGGCGGCGGTGGTGCTGCCTTGCGCCTTCGGCGATGCGCTGCAGACCCTGCATCAAGCACTGCGGCAGCACCGGCCGCAGTTGGTGCTGGCGTTGGGCCAGGCCGAAGGCCGCACCGACCTGTCCATCGAACGTGTGGCCCTGAACGTGGACGATGCGCGCATGCCCGACAACCTGGGCCGCCAGCCGGTGGACGAGCCGGTGGTGGCGGACGGCCCGGCGGCGTACTTCAGCACGCTGCCGATCAAGGCGATGGTGGCGGGGCTCAAGGCCGCCGCGCACGCGGCCTCCATCTCGCAGACGGCGGGCACTTTCGTGTGCAACCACGTGTTCTATGGCCTGCAGCATGCGCTGGCCGGCAGCGGCGTGCGCAGCGGCTTCATGCATGTGCCACTGCTGCCGCAGCAGGCAGCGCAGGCACCGGGGCTCAGCCTGCCCAGCATGGCGCTGGCGCAGCAGGTGGCGGGCGTGGAAGCGGCGCTGCGCATCGCGCTGGCCTGGGGCGACCAGGCCGACCTGAAGCGGCCCGGCGGCGCGCTGAACTGAAGCTCAGGGCGGCGGTGCCGGTGGGCCGTCGTCGCCCGCCTGCTCGCGCCAGCGGTCCAGGGCCTGGCGCATCACGCCCACCTGCCGCGAGAACTGGGTGCAACCGTGGCACACCATCAGGTGCATGCGCACGCCCAGGCGTTCGCCGGCCGTCAGGCGGCGGTCTTCGCCGGCCAACACCAGGCGGGTCACTTCACGGCAGTTGCGCATCAGGCTCATCGGTGTGTCAGGTGGTGAGGGCGCTGCCAAACCAGCGCAGATCCAGGCATTCACGCAGCCGCAGCCGCGCGCGGTGCAGCAGCACGCCGAGGTTGGTCGTGGTGATCTGAAGTTCCTTACAGATTTCGTCAGTCTCCAGGTCCAGCCATTCGCGCATCATGAACACGCGACCCTGCACCGCGGGCAGGTGGTCGATGCAGGCCTGCAGCACGTCGAAGAATTCGCGCTGCCCCAGCGAGGCCTCGGGGCTGGCCCAGATGGCCGGCGGCTCGCGCCAGTGGCCGTCGGCCGCGAACAGCAGCTCGTCGATGTCCTCGCCGTCGTCGTCCACCAGCACGGTGGCTTCGCGGCTGTGCTTGCGCAACTGGTCCACCACCTTGTGCTTGAGGATGCCCACCAGCCAGGTCTTGAGCTGCGACTGGCCGGCAAAGGCCTGCGGCTTTTCCAGCGCGGCCAGCAAGGTGTCGGACACCGCGTCCTCGGCCCAGGCTTCGTTGCGCAGCTGGCTGCGGGCAAAGCGGATCAGCTGGGGCCGCAGGCTCTCCACCTGCCGCGCGAAGTCACTCATCGGTCACACCAGAAATTTTTCGACTGCGCAGTGTAAGGACGCGTGACGGCAGGCGACTCAACACACGTCGGCAGCGTTTGCCGGCTATTGTTCCCACAAGGCCTGCGGGCCTGCCTGTTCATCCAACGACGGAGTTTCACCATGAACCATCGCCTCATCGCTTCTTCCGCCCTCGCTTCCGTGCTCGCCCTGGGCCTGGTCGGCCACGCCGCCGCGCAGGACAAGGGCAAGGAGAAGTGCTTCGGCATCGCCAAGGCCGGCCAGAACGACTGCGCCAACCTGAGCAAGAGCCACAGCTGCGCCGGCCAGGCCAAGGTGGACAACGGCCCCGATGAATGGAAGTACGTGGCCAAGGGCACCTGCAAGGACATGAAGGGCATGACCGCCGAAGAAGCGATGAAGGCGATGCCCAAGTCCTGAGCCGCCGACTGAGCCTTCTGGCCCGCGCCGCCATGAACCTTCCTTTCGCAGCCAGCGCCGCCGGCATCGGCTGGCGGCAGCCGCATGAAGCCGAGCTGCTGCAGCGGCGCCCGCCGCTGGGCTTCATCGAGGTGCATTCGGAGAACTACTTCGCCGAAGGCGGCGCCGCGCTGGCCGTGCTGCAGCAGGGCCGCGAGGCCTATCCGCTGAGCCTGCACGGGGTGGGCCTGGCGCTGGGCTCGGCCGCCGGGCTGGACCCGTGGCACCTGGACCGGCTGGCGCAGCTGGTGCAGCGCTGCGATCCAGTGCGGGTCTCCGACCACGCCTGCTTCGCCCGCGTGGCGCCGCAAGCCGGCGGCCCGGTGGTGCATGCCAACGACCTGCTGCCGATCTCGTTCACCGACGAGTCGCTGGTCCTGATGTGCCGCCATGTGCAGCAGGTGCAGGAGCGGCTGCGCCGGCCCATCGGCGTGGAAAACCTGGCGGCCTATCTCGGCTGGACCGACAGCACGCTGGCCGAGCCGCAATTCTTCAACGAGCTGGCGCGGCGCACCGGCTGCTGGCTGCTGCTGGACCTGAACAACATCGCGGTCAATGCACTCAATGCCGGCCGCGATCCGCTGACCGAAGGCACGGCCTGGCTGGCCGCCATCGACGGCCGCCACGTGGGCGAGATCCACCTGGCCGGCTACGACGACAGCGGCGACATCGTGGTCGACGACCACGGCAGCCGTGTGCATGCGCCGGTGTGGCAGTTGTATGCACAAGCCGTTCAGCGCCTGGGCCCGGTGCCCACGCTGATCGAGTGGGACACCGACGTGCCCGCCTTGGACGTGCTGCTCGACGAAGCGGCGCGGGCCGATGCGGTGATGGCCGAGGTGGCCCATGGCTGAGCACCGCAGCGAAGCCGATCGCCAGCGCGCTTTGTGGCAGGCCGTGTCCCACCAGACGGGCGGCGCCGATGCGGCGCTCTGGCAGGCGCCACAGGCCGGCTGGCAACGTGGCCTGCAGGTGTACCAGGCCAACGCCGGCGCCGCGGCCGAGCGCGCATTGGCCGCTGCCTACCCCACCGTGGCCGCCTTGGTTGGCGCGCCGGCCATGGCCGCGCTGGCGCGGGCGTACTGGCATGCCCGGCCACCGGCGCGTGGCGACCTGGGCGAGCTGGGGGCCGATCTGCCCGCCTTCATCGCCGACAGCCCCAGCCTGGCCACCGAGCCTTACCTGGCCGACGTCGCGCGGCTGGACGGGCTGCTGCACCGCGCCGAGCGGGCGGCCGATGCGCCGGCCGGCCTGCCCGGCCTGCAGCACCTGGCCGATACCGACCCCGCGACCTTGCGGCTGCTGTTGGCACCTGGCGCGGCGCTGCTGGCCTCACGCTGGCCGGTGGTGGCGGTATGGCAGGCCCACCAGCCCAGCGACGAGCCGACCGAGCAACGCTTTGCGGCCGCCCGCGCCGCATTGGCGGCCGGGCAGGGCGACACCGCCTTCGTCTGGCGCGAAGGCTGGCGACCCAGGGTGGTGGCGCTGCCACCCACCGAGGCCGCCTTCGTCGCCGCCGTGCTGGCCGGCCAGCCGTTGACCCGGGCGCTGGATGCAGCGCCCGACCTGGACTTCGCCGCCTGGCTGGGCGAAGCCGTACAACAAGGCCGACTGGTCGCCATCGAGCGGACCACGGCCCCCGAGGAGAGAGCATGAACACGCTGCCGACGTCCCATCCTTCCACCGGCCTGCTGGCCTGGCACCGCCGCATCGTGGCGTTGCTGGAGGCCGTGCAACCCGCCGCCCAGCTGCTGGCGCGGCTCTACATCGCCAAGGTGTTTTTCCTGTCGGGGCTGACCAAGCTGCGCGACTGGGAGATCACCGTCGCCTTGTTCAGCGACGAATACCACGTGCCGCTGCTGCCGCCCGAAGTGGCCGCGGTGATGGGCACCACCGGCGAGCTGCTGCTGCCGGTGCTGCTGGTGCTGGGCCTGGGTGGGCGCTTTGCCGCGGCGGGCCTGTTCGTGGTCAATGCCGTGGCGGCCATCAGCCTGCCCGACATCGGCGAAGCGGCGCTGCAGCAGCACATCTTCTGGGGCAGCCTGCTGGTGGGCCTGGTGCTGTGGGGCCCCGGCCGCTGGTCGGTGGACGGATGGTTGCTGCAGCGCGTGCGGCGCTGAACGCACCGGCACTCCTGAGGTGATTTATCACCTTTGATCAGAATAAATGCTATTTGATTAGGTTTTTCTTCAGGCACTGAGTTTTTCTGTCACTTTCTACAGTCGCTGCCACGGCGGCCCGTGCGGGCCGGTTGCACAGCAAGGGTCCTGAAGGTGACAGCTCTATCGTTTCGGCACTGCGTCTGCCTGTTCCTGGTGTGTCCGGCGACCTGCCTGCCGCAAGCGGCAGCCGCCCAGCCGGCGCCGGACGCCGGCGCCATCCGCCAGCAGATCGAAGGCCAGGTGCGGCCGGCGCTGCCGCCCAGTGCCGACCCGCTGCCGGCCGCGCCGCCCGCGCCCTTGCAGCTGCCCGAGGGCGCCACGGTCACGGCCGTGGCGTTCCAGTTCACCGGCAACACCTTGCTGGGCGATGCCGCGCTGCAGCCCGTGGTGCAGGGCTGGTTGAACCGGCCGCTGAGCTTCTTCGATCTGCAGCAGGCCGCGCTGGCGGTGGCCGCCGCCTACCGGCAGGCCGGCTGGATCGTGCGGGCCTACCTGCCCACGCAGGACGTGACCGAGGGCCGCATCACCCTCCACGTCATCGAGGCACGCTTTGCCGGTGCACAGCTGGAAGGTGAGGCGCCCGAGCGCATCGATCCGGACCTGGCGCTGCGCATGGTGCAGGCGCAGCAGCCCACCGGCGAGCCCCTGCGGGCCGATGCGCTGGACCGCGCGCTGCTGCTGATCGACGACCTGCCCGGCGTGTCGGCCACCGCGGCCCTGACGCCCGGCGAGCAGGACGGCCAGACCGGCCTCGCCCTGCGCCTGCGCGACGGGCCCGTGGCGCAGGCCGAGGCCGGCATCGACAACACCGGCGCCCGCAGCACCGGCAGCCGGCGCGCCACCCTGGCCGCCACCTTGCACAGCCCGCTGCGCCTGGGCGACAGCCTGCGCGCCGACCTGCTGCACAGCAGCGGCACCGACTACGCGCGCGTGGCCTGGAGCCTGCCGGTGGGCAGCGACGGCTGGCGCATCGGCCTCAATGCCTCGCTGCTGCGCTATGACGTGGTGGCGCCGGAATTCGCGGCCCTGGGCGCCAAGGGCAGCTCGGCCAGCGTGGGTGCGGATGCGCGCTGGCCGCTGCTGCGTTCGCGCCTGCGCAACCTCTACGTGTCGGTCGCGGCCGACGACAAGCGCTTTCACAACCAGGCCAACGGCGCCACCCAGTCGCGCTACGGCGTGCGCAGCCTCTCGCTGGGGATGGCCGGCAACCTGTACGACAGCCTGGCCGGCGGCGGCGCCAACCAGTATTCATGGACCTGGACCCGCGGCCGCCTGAACCTGGGGCAGCCCGACCCCGGCGAAACCGCCGCTGGCGGCGGCAGCTTCGGCAAGCTGCGTTATGCCGCCTCGCGCCAGCAGCAGCTCACGGCCACGCTGTCGTTCTACGGGTCGTGGAGCGGGCAGACGGGCAGCCGCCAGCTCGATTCTTCCGAGCGCTTCTACCTCGGCGGGCCCACCGGTGTGCGGGCCTATCCGGCCAACGAAGGCAGCGGCAGCCAGGGCCAGCTGATGACCGCCGAGCTGCAGTGGCGCGCGCTGCCCAGCCTGGCCGTCAGCGGCTTTTACGACCGCGGCAGCGCCACCGCGGCCGGGCCCACAGGGGCCGTGCGCACGGTGCGCACCGTACTCAGGGGCTACGGCGCCGCCGTCGCCTGGAGCGGACCGCAGGGCCTGGAACTCAAGGCCACCTGGGCCCGGCGCGACGGGCACAACCCGCAGGCCCAGGCCACCACTGGCCGCGATCAGGACGGCAGCCTGCACCGCCACCGCATCTGGCTGCAGGCCAGCGTCCGCTTCTGACAGCCGTCACCCACACCAAGCCCCCGGACCCCATGAACAAGATCCACCGCCTGGTCTGGAACGACATCACCCGCGCCTGGGTGCCCGCCGCCGAACACACCCGTGCCCGCGGCAAGCGCGGCGCGGCCCGCCTGTTCGCGGCCGCCGCGCTGCTGCCGCTGGCGGCCTGGGCCCAGGTGGCGCCCAACGCCTTGCCCACGGGCGGGCAGGTGGTGGCGGGGCAGGTGGCCATCCAGCAGAACGGCGCCACGCTGACGATCCAGCAAGGCAGCACGCGGGGCGCGATCGACTGGCAGCAGTTCAACGTCGGGCGTGATGCGCAGGTGCAGTTCCAGCAGCCCTCGGCGCAGTCGGTCACGCTCAACCGCGTGCAGGGGCCGGACGCGAGCCAGATCTTCGGCCGCATCACCGCCAACGGGCAGGTGTTCCTGTCCAACCCCCACGGCGTGTACTTCGCGCCCGGCGCCAGCGTGGACGTGGGCGGCCTGGTGGCCACCACGCACCGCATCAGCCTGGACGACTTCATGGCCGGCCGCACCCGCTTCGAGCGCCAGGGCGCCACCGGCAGCGTGGTCAATGAAGGCGAGCTGCGTGCAGCCCTGGGCGGCTACGTCGCGCTGCTGGCGCCGGAGGTGCGCAACCAGGGCGTGATCGTGGCCAACCTGGGCACGGTGGCGTTGGCGGCGGGTGAGGCGTTTGAACTGCAGTTTGATGCCAACCAGACGCTGGCCGGCTTGCGGGTGGAAGCTTCCACCTTGCGCACGCTGGTGGACAACCGCCATCTGGTGCTGGCCCCGGGCGGGCTGGTGATCCTGAGCGCGCAGGCGCTGGACCGGGTGCAGGGTGGGGTGGTGCGCAACGCCGGCCGCATCGAGGCCACCGGCCTGGCGCAACGCGGCGGGCGCATCGTGCTGGAAGCCTCGGGCCAGGTGGTCAACAGCGGCCGCATCGACGCCAGCGCCAGTGCCGACGGCCCTGCCGGCAGCGTGCGGCTGCAGGCGCCCGAGGTGGTCAACAGCGGCAGCATCACGGCCGCGGGCAGCGCGGCGCATCCGCAGGGCGGGCAGGTCGAGGTGGTGGCGGGCAGCTTCACGCAGACGGACGCCGGCCGCATCGACGCCAGCGCGCCCGCGCAAGGCGGGCGTGTGCAGCTGCGCGCCAGCGGGCCGGTGGCACTGGCGGGGCAGGTGAGTGTGGCGGCCACGCCGCTGGCGCCGGCGCCCGCCGCCGCACCCGCTGCGGCACCCGCGCCCGCGGCCCATGCGCCCGCCGAAGCACCCGCGCCGGCACAGGGCGGCGAGATCGACATCCAGGCCGCGCGGATCCGCCTGCCCGCGGCCCTGCTCGATGCCTCCGGCGGCCAGGGTGGCCGCATCGTGCTGGATGCCGGCGCGCCGGCATCGGGTGCGCCCGCAGCACCTGCGCCCTTGCCCGCACCCGAGCGGGGCCAGGTGGTACTGCAAGGCACAGCCCAGCTCAGCACCCGGGGCCGCCGCGGCCAGGGCGGATTGATCACCTTGCTGGGCGACGACCTGCGGCTGCACGACCAGACCCTGCTGGACGCCAGCGGCGCCACCGGCGGCGGCAGCGTGCGCGTGGGCGGCGGCTGGCAGGGCGGCGAAGGGCTGTACGCCGCCGGCCCCGTGGCCAGGGACGGCGGCGCCCGCATCGACGCCAGCGCCACCACGCAGGGCGATGGCGGCAGCGTGGTGC
>CAKZXL010000183.1 GCA_937883885.1 uncultured Aquincola sp.
GAAACGCAGCCGCGCCAGTTCCTCCACGCCGGGCACAGCGATGCCGCTGAGCGCCCAGGCCGGGCCCAGCCAGGCCTGCAGCAAGGTGTGCACGGCGGCGGGCGAGAGGAAGGTGCTGTCCCAGCCGGCGCGGAACTCCAGCGCCAGCCCGCGCAGGTACATCGAGGCCAGCACGCCCGCCACCAGCGCGGCGGCAGCCGCATGCAGCCAGGCCGCGGCGCGGGCCGACCACAGCGGCGCGGCCAGTGCGGCCCAGCGTTGGGTGAAGCGGGCGAGGGCGGCGCGGGTGGCGGCCTGGCGGCCGGCGCTGTCGGCGGTGGCGGCAGTGGGGGCCGGGGCCGGCGAGCCAGAGGCAGCCGCGTCACCGGCTTGCGCCGCGCCAGGGTACCCGCCCAGCGGATGAGCCATCGTTTCGCCACCGCCCAGGTGCCTCAGCCCCAAGGCCGCGCCAGCCCGGGCCCAGCCGGGCACCACCAGCCAGCCGCGCAGCGCAGCCCAGCCACCGCCGCCGCCTGTTCTCCCTGCATCCCGTGATGCCGCTTTGCCCGGCCCGGCCCAGCGCGCCAGCGCCATCCCCACCAGCACCAAGTACACCAGCAGGTTCCAGCCGATCAGCCCCAGCAGCGGCGGGGCCAGCAAATTCAATCGTTGGGATTCACCCGGCGCGGGCGTGGCCAGGCCCAGCACTGCAGCGGCTGCGACCAGCAGCAGCCCCGGCCAGCGCCTGGTGCCCGCAGCGCGCAGCAGCCGCGCTGCGGCCGGCTCGCGCGGCAGCAGCAGGGCCAGCGCCGTGTCGGCGCGGGTGCTCAGGTAGCGTTCAGGCGCGGCGGCTTCGCCCACCTCACGCGCCGCTTCCGCACTGGCCGCGGCGGCGTCGGCCTCGGTCCAGGGCGGGGTGAGCGGCGCCTCGAAGGCGCGCAGCAGCGTGATGCGGCGCGCTTCGTCTTCGGTCACGGTGCGGCCGGCGGCCTTACATGCCGGCGTAGTTCGGGCCGCCGCCGCCTTCCGGCGTCACCCACACGATGTTCTGCGTGGGGTCCTTGATGTCGCAGGTCTTGCAGTGCACGCAGTTCTGCGCATTGATCTGCAGGCGGTCGCTGTTGTCGGCGTTCTTCACGAACTCGTACACGCCGGCCGGGCAGTAGCGGCTTTCGGGGCCGGCGTACTTCGCCAGGTTGATGGCCACCGGCACGCTGGCGTCCTTGAGCGTCAGGTGCGCCGGCTGGTTCTCTTCGTGGTTGGTGTTGCTGATGAACACCGACGACAGGCGGTCGAAGGTCAGCTTGCCATCGGGCTTGGGATAGGCGATGGGCTGGCACTGGGCCGCAGGCAGCAGCCGGGTGTGGTCGGCCTCGGTGCGGTGGATGGTCCAGGGCGGGCTTTGCATGCCCAGCTTGGGCAGCAGCCACTGCTCGATGCCGGTCATGATCGAGCCGACGTAGACGCCCTTCTTGAACCACTGCTTGAAGTTGCGCGACTTCTCCAGTTCCTTCTTCAGCCAGCTCTGCTCGAAGGCGGCGGGGTAGCTGGCCAGTTCGTCGTGCTGGCGGCCGGCGGTGACGGCCTCGAAGGCGGCTTCGGCGCACAGCATGCCGGTCTTGATGGCCGCATGGCTGCCCTTGATGCGCGCGGCATTGAGGTAACCCGCGTCGCAGCCCACCAGCGCGCCGCCCGGGAACACGGTCTTGGGCAGGCTCAGCAGGCCGCCGGCCGTGATGGCGCGGGCGCCGTAGCCGATGCGCTTGCCGCCTTCGATGTGCGCGCGGATGCTGGGGTGCGTCTTCCAGCGCTGCATCTCTTCAAAGGGGCTGAGGTACGGGTTCTTGTAGTCCAGCCCGGTGACGAAGCCCAGCGTGACCTTGTTGCCTTCCAGGTGGTAGAGGAAGCCGCCGCCATAGGTGTCGGGCTCCATCGGCCAGCCGGCGGTGTGCACCACCAGGCCGGGCTTGGCCTTGTCGGCCGGAATTTCCCAAAGCTCCTTGACGCCCAGCGCGTAGCTTTGCGGGTCCTTGCCTTCGTCCAGCTTGAAGCGGGCGATCAGCTGCTTGCCCAGGTGGCCTCGCGAGCCTTCGGCGAACACGGTGTACTTGCCGTGCAGTTCCATGCCCAGCTGGAAGGCTTCGGTCGGCTGGCCGTCCTTGCCGATGCCCTGGTTGCCGGTGGCCACGCCCTTGACCGAGCCGTCGTCGTTGTAGAGCACTTCGGCGGCGGTGAAGCCGGGGAAGATTTCCACGCCCAGACCTTCGGCCTGTTCGGCCAGCCACTTGGTGACGGCGCCCAGGCTGATGACGTAGTTGCCTTCATTGTGGAAGCAGTCGGGCACCAGCCAGCCGGGTGTGCGGGTGGCGCCGGTCTCGTTCATGAACAGCACTTCGTCGCCGGTGACGGGCTGGTTCAGCGGCGCGCCGAGCTCCTTCCAGTTGGGCAGCAGCTCGTTCAGCGCGATCGGGTCCATCACCGCGCCCGACAGGATGTGCGCGCCGGGCTCGCTGCCCTTTTCGAGCACCACCACCGAGACTTCCTGGCCCTTTTCGGCCGCCAGCTGCTTGAGCCGGATGGCCGTGGCCATGCCGGCCGGGCCGCCGCCCGCGATCACGACGTCGTACTCCATGGCCTCGCGGGGGCCGTATTGCTCAAGAATCTCCTGCGGGGTCATCCGACGTTCCTTGTCTCGGGGTTCGTGAATTCGGTGCAACTGGTCATTCTAAGTGGCTGCCCCCGCAGGGGCCGTCCGCCCCGCGACACCCCTGCGGAGCCCCTGGGCTGCGTGCTATCGTCATCCGATCCGAATGAAGAAGCCTGGCCCGAGGAGCCCTCCGTCATGAGCTACAAGATCGATCTGTCGGGCCGCGTTGCCCTGGTCACCGGCGCGTCCAGCGGCCTGGGCTGCCACTTCGCCAAGGTGCTGGCCGAAGCCGGCGCCGCGGTGGTGTTGAGCGCCCGCCGGGTGGACCGCCTGAAGACCCTGCGCGCCGAGATCGAAGGCGCCGGCGGCGACGCCCACGTGGTGGGCATGGACGTGACCGACCCCACCAGCATCCGCGCCGGCGTGGCACATGCCGAGACCGAGGTGGGCGCCATCGACATCCTGGTCAACAACTCCGGCGTCAGCACCACGCAGAAGCTGACAGACGTGACGCCGGAAGACTATGACTACGTGATGAACACCAACACGCGTGGCTCGTTCTTCGTGGCGCAAGAGGTGGCCAAGCGCATGATCGCCCGCGCCAGCGGCTCGGCCCCCGGCACTTACACCGGCGGTCGCATCGTCAACGTGGCCTCGATGGCCGGCTTGAAGGTGCTGGGCAAGATCGGCGTGTATGCGATGAGCAAGGCCGCCGTGGTGCACATGACCAAGGCGATGGCGCTGGAGTGGGGCCGCTACGGCATCAACGTGAATGCGCTGTGCCCGGGCTACATCGACACCGAGATCAACCACAAGCACTGGAGCAGCGAGTCGGGCCAGAAGCTCATCTCGATGCTGCCGCGCAAGCGCGTGGGCCAGCCGCAAGACCTGGACACCGCGCTGATGATGTTGTGCGCCAACGAAAGCCACTTCATCAATGGCGCGGTGATCGCGGCCGACGACGGCTTCGGGGTGTGACGCCGCGATGAGCCAACGCGACCTGACGCTGGCCGAAGCCCGGGTGCTGGCCGTGCTGGTGGAAAAGCAGGCCACCGTGCCCGACACCTACCCGATGTCGCTCAATGCGCTGGTGGCCGGCTGCAACCAGAAAACCGCCCGCGACCCGGTGATGAGCCTGACCGAGCCCGAGGTGTTGCAGGCACTCGAAGGCCTGCGCGAGCAGCACCTGGTCAACGAGGTGAGCGGCACCCGCGTCACCCGCTACGAGCACAACGCGCCGCGCGGCCTGGGCGTGCCCGGCGCCGCCGCCGCACTGCTGACGGTGCTGGCCCTGCGCGGCCCGCAGACTGCGGCCGAGCTGCGCGCCAACAGCGAGCGGCTGCACCGCTTTGCCGACACCTCGTCGGTGGAAGCCTTTCTCGACGAGCTGGCCGGCAAGACGCCGCCGCGCGTGATCAAGCTGCCGCGCGCCCCCGGAGGGCGCGAGCCGCGCTGGGCCCACCTGCTGTGCGGCGAGGCCAACGTGCCCGCGGTGGCCGTGGGCACCGGCCCCCTGCCACCATTGCCGGCGGCGGCCACGTCCGCGGTCAGCGCCGAAGACTTCGCGGCGCTGCAGGCCGAGGTGGCGGCGCTGCGCACGTTGGTGCAGCGCATGGCCGCCGAACTGGGCATCGACCCGTCATGAGGTTCGACCTGCCCGACGACAAGCGGTTGGTGCACACGCTGGTCATTCCGGTGCGCTGGGGCGACATGGACGCCGCCGGCCATGTGAACAACGCGATGTACTTCCGGTACTTCGAGACGGTGCGGCTGGACTGGCTGCAACAGGCCCGCGGCGGCGCCGAGCTGTATGCCGACGGCACCGGCCCGGTGCTGGTCAATGCCTTTTGCAACTTCCTGCGGCAGCTGCGCTTTCCGGCCGACGTGGTGGCCCGCCACTACGTGGGCCGCGCCGGGCGCAGCAGCATCGAAACCTTCTTGACGCTGGAGCGTACCGACGAGCCCGGCCAGCCCTACGCCACCGGCGGCGGCAAGCTGGTGTGGACCGACGTGAGCACCGAAAAGTCCATCCCGCTGCCCGACTGGCTGCGGGCGCTGGCGGTGGGCTGAAACGCCCACCGGTCCTTGTGGATCAGAACGAGTGGCGCACCCCGCTGGCCAGCAGCGTGGAGGTGCCGCCGCGGCTGGGCCGCAGGTCGACCGTGAACGAAGCCTGGCCCACGCCATCGTTGTTCAAGGTGCCGTAGGCCGCGAACAGCTGCGTGCGCTTGCTCAGCGCATAGGTGTAGGCCAGCGAGAAACCCGACACGTCGTCCAGCACGGTGGAGAACGGCGCCGTCACGTTGCCGGGGCGGCGGCCACGGTGCGCGTCGGCCACCTGGGTGTTGCCGTAGCTGGCGCCGATGGTGTGCACGCCGCTGGTGTAGGTGATACCCACCAGCGCCGTCTTGTCGGTGCCCTTGGAGTTGGCGATGGCGGTGGTGCCGCCCGGTGCCGCGACGGACATGCCTTCGTGCGAGAAGTACGAGGCCATCAGCTTGACGCCGCCGCCCAGCGCATACTGCGCGCCCAGCGCATAGTCGGTCTGCGGCAGCTGGTTGCCGGCCAGGGCGGGCACCCGGGCGTAGACGAAGTCGATGTCGAACCCGTTGCCCGAGTAGCCCGCGCCCACCTGCGTGAGCTTGGCCTGGCCGGTGGCAAACGGCCCACCTTCGCCGGCCGACTGCAGCAGCTGGAAGCTGAAGCCGTTCCAGCGCGGCGACGAGTACATCACCGCATTGCTCACCCGGCTGCCCACGCTGTCGCTGTTCATCAGCGGGCCGAACATGCTGCCCACCGACAACGCCATGTTGCCCAGCGGATCGACCGCCAGCCAGCCGGTGGCGCTGTACTTGATGGCGAAGGAACGGCCCGGCAGGTGGAGGCGCCCGACGGTCAGGCGGCCATAACCGGCGGCTTCCAGCCACAGGTTGGACTGGCGACCGAAGAACTTGCCGCCCTGGCCCATGGTGCCGGTGTCCAGCACCGGCTGGCCTTCCAGCGTGAAGCCGGCGGCCAGGCCGCCGCCCAGGTCTTCGCGGCCCATGAAACCCAGGTTGTTGGGGTTGAAGCCGCTGTTCAGGACATGGCGCGCTGAAGCGCCTGAACCATCCTGCCGCGCCACGTAGGCGTCCAAGGCGCCGTAGATGGTGACGTTGCTGCTTTGTGCAGCTGCCATCGGGCTGTGGGCGGCCAGCAGCGCAGCCAGGGCCAAAGACATCGCGGAAAGGGGTTGGATCAAGCGCGGCACGGTTGTCTCCTATGCAAACAGTTGCATTGGCTAATGGTTGGTGCGCTTAATCTAATTGGCGGGTGGGCCTTCTGACACTAGGTGTTAACGCTTTGTGTCCGCGGGCGTGTGCGAATGGCGTACGCGGTTCGCTTGACTGAGCCTGGGTAAGCGATAGCTATACTCATTTTCAGATGGCAAAAGATGGTCGCGTGCCCACGAAAAGCAAGAAGGTGCCTGCCGCGCAGGACGAAGACGGGCTGGCCCGGTTCGACCTGCAGACCGGGTCGCTGGGCTACACGCTGCGCCTGGCGCAGGTGCGCATGTACACGCTGTTCTTCGAGATGCTGGGCGACCTGGGCCTGACGCCTGCACGGGTCACGGCGCTGTCGCTGATCGCGTCGGATCCCGACATGAACCAGACCAAGCTGGCCCGCAGCCTGGACATCGCCGGGCCTAGCGCGCTGAAGATGGTGGACGCATTGGAAGCCGCCGGCCTGGTGTGCCGCCAAGCCGTGGCCGGCGACCGGCGCCGCTACCTGCTGGCCCTGACCGACACCGGCCGCAGCCAGATGGAAGCCCTGCGACTGCGCATGGCCGAGTACGAAGAACGCATCGCCGCCGACCTGTCAGCGGCCGAGCGCGAGCAGCTGGTGGGGCTGCTCAACCGCGTGGCGCAGCGGGGCTGATCGCCACCGCCACGCGCGGGCTCAACCAGGAATCTTGTACGGGCCGCCCTTGTCCAGCGCCCGCTTGTAGGCCGGCCGCGCATGCACGCGCGCCAGCCAGGTGGTGAGGTTGGGGTAGCGCGTGTCCAGCCCGCCGCGAGCGGCGGCGGCTTCCAGCGGGAAGCTCATCTGCACGTCGGCCGCGGTGAACTGCTCGCCCGCGAACCACGGGCGGCCGGCCAGCTCGTTGTCCATGAAGGCCAGCAGCCGCTGCAGGTTGGGGTCGACGAACGAGGCCGTCACCTTGTCGGCGATGCCGCGTGCGATCGGCTTGACGAAAAACGGCATCGGCGAGTTGCGCACCTTGTTGAAGATGAGCTTGAGCAGCAGCGGCGGCATCAGCGAGCCTTCCGCAAAGTGCAGCCAGTACACGTAGCGCCGCCACTCGGCACTGCCGCGTGCGGGCACCAGCGCAGCGCCTTGCTCATAGGCCTGGGTCAGGTACTCGATGATGGCGCCCGACTCGGCCATGGTGATCTCGCCATCGGTGATGACCGGCGACTTGCCCAGCGGATGCACCTGGCGCAGCTCGGGCGGCGCCAGCATGGTCTGCTTGTCGCGCTCGTAGCGGCGCAGCTCATAGGGCAGGGCCATTTCTTCGAGCAGCCACAGCACGCGCTGCGAACGGGAGTTTTCGAGGTGGTGGACGGTGATCATCGTGTGAAGGGTATTACGAGGGGCGCGAGCAAAGCGAGCTTGGGGGCCAACCTCAGTCCCGCCGGGCCGCCCCAAGGGACTGAGCGGCCCCCTTGGGGGGTAGCGAGCGCAGCGAGCTTGGGGGTGAACCTCAGTCCCGCCGGGCCGCCCCAAGGGACTGGCTCCCCCTCGGGGGGGCGCGAGCGCAGCGAGCTTGGGGGTCAACTCTAGGCGCGCAGCATTTTGTGCACGAGCTCGGGCGTAGTGGCGGCCGAGTACTTGCGCATCAGCCGCGCACGGTACACGTCCACCGTGCGCGGGCTGATGCCCAGCTTCTTGCCGATGAGCTTGCTGGTCAGGCCGTCGATCAGCAGCGCCGAGATTTCGCGTTCGCGCGCGGTGAGTTCGCAGCCCACCCGCCGCTGGGCCGACAAATCTTCGAACGACCAGATGCCCGCCGCATGCGGCCGGCTGGGGTCCAGCGCGCGGCCCGACACATGGCACCAGAACAGCTCGCCGGCCGCGCTGCCGCCCAGGCGCTTCATCACCCGCTCGTCGGCATAACGCCCACCCGGCCCCAGGCTGGCGATGATGCGGGCGCCGGTGCGCTCGAACTCGTCGTGCGTGGGGTAAAGCCGCTCGAAGGAATGGCCGACCAGGTCTTCTCGGGTGGCGCCGAAGATCTCGAGCACCTGGCGGTTGCAGTCCACGATGAGTCGGTGGCGCGACATCACCAGGCCCACCGGCGCCTGGTCGAACGCGGTGCGGTAGTCCAGCGGCAGTTCAGCGATCGCGCTCATGGCTTACAGCAGCGCGTAGGTGGTGGTGGCCTGCGCGGCCAGCTGGCCGTCGGGCGTGTGGATGTCGATGCTGCCGAACACCAAGCTGCGGCCCATCTTCAGCACCTGCGCCTGCACCACCGCATGGCCGGCATCGCCCGGCACCGCGCGAAGGAAGCTGGTCTGCAATTGCACCGTGGTCATCGGCTGGAAGCCGCCCAGCTTCGTCATCACCGCCAGCACCATCGCGGTGTCGGCGGCGGCCATCAGCGTCTGGCCGCACAGCACGCCGCCGCCATGCACGTGGTGGGGCGTGACGGGCAGCTGCAGCGTCACGCTGCCGGGCTCGCAGGCGGTGACCTGCAGCGCAAGCTCGCGCACCCACGGCGCAAACAGCTCGGCCAGTGCCGCCTGCAGGCCGCCGATGTCCATGGCCGTGACAGGCCCCGGCTTCTTGTCCATGCTCTCCTCCACGATCGCCCTTAGGCGATTCTGCGTATCTGTTACTTAATCCTATACGTAGTACGCTCGCCCGTCCCGTTCCAGGAGCTTGCAGATGAACAAGGTTTTCCCTAGTGCCGCAGCGGCACTTGATGGGGTGGTCAAGAGTGGCCAGTTGATGGCGGTCGGGGGCTTCGGCCTCTGCGGCATCCCCGAGGCGCTGATCGATGCGCTGCAGGCCAGCGGCGTGCAGGACCTGACCGTGATCTCCAACAACGCCGGGGTCGACGGCTTCGGTCTCGGCAAGCTGCTGGAGACGCGGCAGATCAAGAAGATGATCTCCAGCTACGTGGGCGAGAACAAGGAGTTCGAGCGCCAGTACCTGGCCGGCGAGCTGCAACTCGAATTCACGCCGCAGGGCACGCTGGCCGAGAAGCTGCGCGCCGGTGGCGCCGGCATCCCGGCCTTCTTCACGCGCACCGGCGTGGGCACCCTGGTGGCCGAAGGCAAGGAAACCCGCGAATTCGACGGCCATGTGTACGTGATGGAACGGGCGCTGAACCCCGACGTGGCGCTGGTCAAGGCCTACAAGGCCGACAAAAGCGGCAACCTGGTGTTCCGCCGCACCGCGCGCAACTTCAACCCGGCCTGCGCGATGGCCGGCAAGCTGACGGTGGTGGAGGTGGAGCACCTGGTGGAAACCGGCGACATCGACCCCGACGACATCCACCTGCCCGGCATCTACGTGCACCGCATCGTGGTCAATGCCACGCCGGAAAAGCGCATCGAGAAGCGCACCATCACTGAAAAATTCGCCGAGAAGAAGGGAGCCTGACCATGGCCTGGACGCATGACGAGATGGCCGCCAAGGCCGCGGCCGAACTGCAGGACGGCTTCTACGTGAACCTGGGCATCGGCCTGCCCACGCTGGTGGCCAACCACCAGCCGCCCGGCATCGAGGTGTGGCTGCAAAGCGAGAACGGCATGCTGGGCATCGGCCCGTTCCCGACCGAGGACGAGGTGGACGCCGACCTGATCAACGCCGGCAAGCAGACCGTGACCACCATCCCGGGCTCCAGCATCTTTGGCAGCCACGACAGCTTCGCGATGATCCGCGGCGGCAAGATCAACCTGTCGATCCTGGGCGCGATGCAGGTGAGCGAGAAGGGCGACCTGGCCAACTGGATGATCCCGGGCAAGATGGTCAAGGGCATGGGCGGCGCGATGGACCTGGTGGCCGGCGTGCCGCGCGTCATCGTGCTGATGGAGCATGTGGCGCGCAAGAAGGACGGCAGCACGGACCTCAAGATCCTGCCCCAGTGCACCCTGCCGCTGACCGGCGTGGGCGTGGTCAACCGCATCATCACCGACCTGGCCGTGATGGACGTGACCCCGCAAGGCCTGAAGGTCGTCGAGATCGCCCCGGGCGTGACGCGCGA
>CAKZXL010000184.1 GCA_937883885.1 uncultured Aquincola sp.
ACTCATAACCTCAGGCCATTGCCCGAAACTGAGGCATCGGCTTGAGCTTTTGCACCTGAGTCGGTACCATTCCGGCTTTCAGGTTTCAGGGTTAACCCCGTGACTCAGGCCCAACGGTCTTCTTTGGTGCAGCGCCTCCGCAAGTTGGGGCTCACCCTCGGGGCCGCGGTGATGTTGGCAGGCTCGGCTTCGGTCTCGCTTGCCAAGCCATCGCCTCAGGAGCCGGGTGCCGCCGTCAGCAGCGTCGTCAGCTTGTCGCAGCTGCCTGCCGAGGCACAGCACACGGAACGCCTCATCCGGGCTGGTGGCCCCTTCCCGCACGACAAGGACGGCAGTGTGTTCGGCAACCGCGAACGCCTGCTGCCCCGACAGGCGAGAGGTTACTACCGCGAATACACGGTCAAGACACCGGGCGCACGCAACCGCGGCGCACGGCGCATCGTGTGTGGCGGTCAGCAAGCCACCCAACCGGAAGCCTGTTACTACACCGACGACCACTACGCGAGCTTTCGCCGGATTGCGCAGTGACCGACGTTTCCAGCTCTTGAACCCAGGAGGATCGCGACCATGCTCTTGCAGACCGTCCGTCCGAACATCGTCCAGGCCATCCGCGCCTACCGCGTCGATGACCTCATGAAGTCCGCCCAGGAGGTCGGGCAGCATTTCTTGTACGCGAACCTGAGCAACGCTCAGTCGAAACAGGAAGTGCTGGAGGCCATTGCCGAGTCCTTCCTGTTCCCGGCGCACTTCGGCAAGAACCTGGACGCCCTCTACGACTGCATGACGGACCTGGTCCACAAGTCGGGCACGCAGCCCGGCTTCGTGGTCGTGCTCGAACAGCTGCCCGACAACGCCCGCTTCGACCGCGAAGCGCGCGAGCAGCTGCTCGACGTGTTCCGGGATGCCGCAGACTTCTGGGCCGATCGGAAGATACCGTTCCGATGTTTTTATTCTTTTCAGTAGCCCGCTCCCAGGAAAACGGGTCATGGGAGCGGGCTGCTGAGACGGCCCAAGAGACGACGACTGCCAAGCCGAAGAGCACTTCCAAGGCGGCTGCGAACAACAACTTCGGCATGAACATGCCGATGATGAGCAGCGCCTTCGATACCGCGATGTGGCTGAACGCTGCCTGAGGCAGCGCTTCGTCGAATCTTTTTACTGACAACGGCGGCCCTCGGGCCGCCGTTGTGCTTTTCAGACGGCAGCCGCGAGCGCCACGAACTCGGCCACCGGCACTTCCTCGGCGCGGCGCGCCAGGTCGAAGTCGCCGGCAAAGCCACGTTCTTCCAGCCAGTGGCCCAGCGTGTTGCGCAGCACCTTGCGCCGCTGCGAGAAAGCCACCGCCACCAGCTCTTCCAGCCGCGCCACGTCCACCGCCGCCGGCGTGGGCCAGGGCAGCATGCGCACCACGGCCGACTCCACCCGCGGCGGCGGATCGAAGGCTTCGGGCGGCACGTCGATCACCAGCTCCATGTGGTAGCGCCACTGCAGCATCACCGACAGCCGGCCGTAGGCCTTGCTGCCGGGCTCGGCCACCATGCGGTCGACCACTTCCTTCTGCAGCATGAAGTGCTGGTCCTGCACCGCCTGCACCGCGCCCAGCAGGTGAAAGAGGATGGGCGTGGAGATGTTGTACGGCAGGTTGCCCACCACCCGCAGCGGCTGGCCACGCTCGGCCTGCAGCGCGGCGAAGTCCACCTTCAGCACGTCGGACTCGACCACCGTCAGGCCGTCCTGCTTGCGCAGGCGGGCGGCCAGGTCGCGGTCCAGCTCGACCACGGTGAGCTGCTGGCAGCGCGCCTTCAACGGCTGGGTGATGGCGCCCAGGCCGGGGCCGATTTCCACCAGCGCCTGGCCTGGCTGCGGGTCGATGGCGTCGACGATCGCCTCGATCACGTAGCCGTCGGACAGGAAGTGCTGCCCGAAGCGCTTGCGCGCGATGTGCTTCAAGGCTGCTGGGGCGCTTCGCGCAGCTCGACGTAGGCACGGGCGCGCAGCTCACGCACCCACTCGTTGTAGGCGTCGTCGAACTTCTGCTCGCGCAGCGCATTGCGGGCCTGCTCGCGCAGCTGCTTGGGGTCGACGTTGACCACGCGGCGCTCGACCACCTGGATCAGGTGCACGCCGAAGCGCGAGGTGACGGGCGCCGAGATGCCGCCCAGCGGCAGGCGGTTCATCGCCTCCTCGAACTCAGGCACGAAGCTGCCCGGCGAGGTCCAGCCCAGGTCGCCGCCCAGCGGCGCGCTGCCGTCCTCGGAGTTGGCGCGGGCCAGGGCCTCGAAGCTGGCCTTGCCGCTTTCGATCTGCTGGCGGAACTCTTCCAGCCGGCGCACGGCCACCTCGGCCGGCACCTGGGCCGAGGGCCGCAGCAGGATGTGGCGGGCATGCGTCTGCGTGACCTGCAGCGCGCCGCCGTCCTTGCGGTCGACCACCTTCAGGATGTGGAAGCCGGCACCGGTGCGCAGCAGCGTGGGCGCCACTTCGCCGGCCTTGAGGTTGGCCACCGCGGTCACGAACACGTCGGGCAGGCGGGCCACGGGCCGCAGGCCGATCTGGCCGCCACGCTCGCGGTTGGCGTCTTCCGACACCTCGCGGGCCACGGTGGCAAACGGCTCGCCGGCCTTGATGCGGGCCATCGCCGCCTCGGCCCTGGCGCGGCGCTCGGCCACCACGGCGTCGCTGGCGCCTTCGGGCACCGTCACCAGCACCTGGGCGATGTCGATCTCAGGCTGCGCCGCGGCCTGCTGGCGCTGGCGCTCGATGGCGGCGTCGATCTCGGCGTCGCTGATCTTGATGCGCGACTGCACTTCCCGTTCGCGCACCCGCTCGATCATCATCTGGTCGCGCAGGTTGTTGCGAAAGCGGGTGTAGTCCAGCCCCTCGCGGCGCAGCCGCTCACGCAGCTGGGCCATCGTGAGCTGGTTCTGCGCGGCCACGCCGGCCACCGCGCGGTCCAGCTCCGGGTCCTCGATCTTGACGCCGCTGTCGCGCGCGAAGCTGAGGATGGCGCGTTCTTCGATCAGCAGCTCGAGCACCTGCTTGCGCAGCTCGGCTTCGTCGGGCAGTGTCTGGCGGGCGTTGGCCGCTTCTTCCCGCACGCGGGCCAGGCGCTGTTCCACCTCGAAGGCGGTGACCAGTTCCTGGTTGACGATGGCCGCGATGTGGTCGGCCTGGCGCACGGGCACGCGGCCAGGCGCGGCGATCTGGGCCGAGGCGGAGACGACGACCCCGCAGCACAGGGTGAAGGCCAGCGCCTTCGAGAGCAAAGCTTGTTTCATCGAGCGGGAGGCGGGTTCAGCAGGGGGGTCGGCGGAGGTCAGAAGGCGGCCTGGGCGGCCGCGTCGTCGCCGCCGTCACGGTCTTCGCGCAGCAGGCGGTAGCCGGGCACATTGTCCTTCAAGACCTTGAGCGGGTTGGAACCGAGGCGTGACAGGCCGACCAGCTCCAGCTGCAGCAGCAGCCGGGTGGTGGCTTCGCTGCGGCCGGTGGACAGCCGCTCGGCCACGACGCGGCCGATCCAGCAGCCGGCGTCGTACTCCATGCCCACGATGGAATCGGTGACGCGGCTGTCGCGCAGGCTGTAGTTCAGGCGGCCCACGCCATACAGCGTGCCGCTGCAGGCACCGGCGCCTGCGTTGGCGCGGGCCTGCTCGGCGCTGCGGCGGAACAGCGGCCACTGCCAGCCCAGCTCCAGCTGCTCGCTGAGGTTGCGGGTGAGGCGATAGCTGGCGCTGAGCGTGCGAAACGGCCCGGGCGAATAGCGGGTGGACAGCAGCGAACGCACGGTGCGCCGGCTTTCGGGGTCGTACTGCACGGCGCCGTCCACCATCCACCGGGGCGACAGCGTGGCGGTGCCGAACAGCAGCAGGTCCGACAGCCGCTGGGTGTCGGGCGCGCCCTCGGGCACCGAATCGATGTTGGGCGTGCCATCGGGGTTGGCCACCACGCGCTGGTCGCGGAACTGCAGCCGCTGCGCCACGCCCAGGCGCAGCTTCTCGACGCCGGTGGTGGCGTCCAGCAGGCGCGTGGTGACGCCGGCCGTCAGCGTGTTGCTGTCGGAGACGCGGTCGACGCCGGAGAACTCGTTTTCGCTGTAGACCGAGACGGCGTTGAAGTCCTTGCCCCAGGCATCGAAGTTGGGCGTGTTGCGCTGCTCGCGATAGGGCGTGTTGACGTACAGCAGCCGCGGCTCCAGCGTCTGGCGCATGGCCTGGCCGAACCAGGTGGCCTGGCGCTCGAACACCATGCCGCCATCGACGCTGACGGTGGGAATGGTGCGCGAGCTGCTGTCGTACAGGCCGCCGGCCGAGCGGTCGATCTGGTACTGCGCGGCGTTCACCGCCACCTTGGGCACCAGCCACCAGCCCGGGCCGCGCCAGGGCCGGCTGATGCTGCCCAGCGCATGCAGCCGGGTGCCGGTGGGCAGCAGGTCGAGCTGGCCGTTGGTGGGCCGGCTGAAGTGGTTGATCTCGGTCTCGAACGCGGCCTCGAAGCCGCCGCCCAGCGCGCTGCTGCCACGCAGGCCCAGCTGCGGGCTGCGCTGGTACGGCGCCACGATGCGCGCGTCGTCCTGCTGCAGCACCTGCCACTGCTGCACGCGGGCGTAGGCGGTGGCGTCGATGCCGTTCCAGCGGAAGCTGCGGTCGGCCTGCAGGTCGGTGGCCAGCAGCCGCGGCGTCCATGAGCTGGCCTGGCTGGAGAAGTCTTTCCAGTACTGGTCGTCGGACACCCGCAGGCTGCGCACCGCGTAGTGGATGCCCTGCGGCGCATCGCCCTCATGGAACAGCCGGATGGCGTGCCGCGACGTGTTGGTCACGCGGTCGTCGGGCAGCGCATGCAGGTCGATCTCGCCGCGGAAGCTGGGCTCCAGGTAGCGGAACTGCGCCTCGGCCGCAAAGCCGCGGCGCGTCATCACCGTGGGCGTGATGGTGGCGTCGCGGTTGGGCGCGATGTTCCAGTAGTAGGGCACGCCCAGGCCCAGGCCACTCTTGTTGTCCACGTCGAACGAAGGCGGCAGCCAGCCCGACTTGCGCTCGTCGGTCAGCGGAAAGCTGAGCCTGGGCGCGGCCAGGATGGGCACGCCGTAAAAGCGCAGCACGCCGCCTTCGGCCACGCCTTCGTTGGCTTCGCGGTCGAGCTTGATGTGGTCGGCGCTCAGCAGCCAGGCCGGCGTGCCGGTGCCGTCGGCACCGCAGGACGAATAGGTGGCGCCCCACAGCTGCGAGCGCTGGTCGTCGATGAAGTCGATGCGGTCGGCCTTGCCGCCGGCGCCGGTGGACGGGAAGAAGTACTCGGGCTGCAGGAAGTAGCCCTCGAAGCGCTGCAGCTGGATCTGCACCTCGGGGCCGGTGAAGCGGTCTTCGCCGCGGGTGATGCGCACGTTACCTTGTGCCCGGGCCAGGTCGCCCACGCTGTCGTAGCTGAGCTTGTCGGCGCGGATGGTCAGCGGGCCGCGCTGCAGCTCGGCATTGCCTTCGGCCACGGCGTCCAGGTCGGGGCGGCCGCTGATGCGGTCGGCCTGCAGCAGCACCGGCTGGCCGGCGGGGCTGGCCGCAGCGGCAGCGGGCGTCGCTGAGGCCGCGGCAGGAGAAGAAGCGGCAGGCGAGGAGGCGGCAGCGGCGGAAGCCGCCGGTGCGGCGGGCGCCGGCTGCGCCCCGGCCTGCGCACAGCACAGGGCGGCGGCCATCGCCAGCGGGGTGGGCATGCAGGCGCGCAGCCAGGCCAGGTGCGAAGGGTTGGGGCGCGTCAAAGGCAACTCGGGGACAACGTCGGCTGGAACGTCCGGCGCGTGGGCCGCGCCACCCCGGCGGGGCGGCGCGCAGCCGCATCGGCGACACCGGGGCGATTTGTAGAATCGATTATGACCGCGCCTTCTTCGCCCGACATCGCCTGGCCCAGCGCCGAGCGCCAGGCCCAGTTCCAGCAATGGCTGGCACCGCTGGCCACCCAACATGGTCTGCAGCTGCCCAGCCTGCGGCCGGCTTCGGCCGATGCCAGCTTCCGCCGCTACTTCCGCGTCGATGCCGACGGCCACCGCAGCTTCGTGGTGATGGACGCGCCGCCGCCGCAGGAAGACGTGCGGCCTTTCATCGACATCGCCGGCCGCATCCAGCGCGCCGGGCTGCATGCGCCGCAGGTGCTGGCGGCCGACGAGGCACGCGGCTTCCTGCTGCTCACCGACCTGGGCAACCAGCTGTACCTGCAAGCGTTGCAGGACGGCGGCCCGCAGCAGATCGACCAGCTGATGCGCCAGGCCATCCAGGCCCTGGTGCACTGGCAGCAGCAGGTGGACGCGAGCGGCCTGCCCGTCTACGACGAGGCGCTGCTGCAGCGCGAGATGGCGCTGTTTCCTGAATGGTGCGTGGCCAAGGAATTCGGCGTCACCTGGGGCGAGACGGAACACAAGCACTGGGCCCACGTTACCCGCCGGCTGGCCGACAGCGCGCTGGCGCAGCCGCAGGTGGCGGTGCACCGCGACTGGATGCCGCGCAACCTGATGGTGTGCGACCCCAACCCGGGCATCCTCGACTTCCAGGACGCGGTGCGCGGCCCGCTGAGCTACGACGTGGCCTCGATGCTGCGCGATGCCTTCATCTCGTGGGAGGAAGAACGCGAGATCGACTGGGCCGCCCGCTACTGGGAACAGGCCCGCAAGGCCGGCCTGCCGGTGCCCGACGACTTCGGCGAGTTCTGGCGCCAAGTGGAGTGGATGGGCCTGCAACGCCACCTGAAGGTGCTGGGCATCTTCTGCCGCCTCAAGCACCGCGACGGCAAGCCCAAGTACGCCGAGGACCTGCCGCGCTTTTTCGCCTACGCCACCAAAGTGGCGCGGCGCTACCGCGAGCTGGGCCCGCTGCTGCCGCTGATCGAGCCGCTGTCAGGCATGCGCGGCGAGATCGCCTATTCGCTGCGCTGAAGCGGCCGAGCCCTCGCAATCCAGCGTCGGGCAGCCCGCGGCTTCCAGCCAGGGGTCGCGGTCTTCACCGCCGAAGCTGCTGACCAGAAACTCCAGCAGCGCCCGCGTGCGCGCCGGCACATGCTTGCGCGAAGGCATGCAGGCCCACAGCGTGAAGGTGAACAGCTGCCACTCCGGCAGCACCCGCTCCAGCGCCTGCTCCACCAGCGCATCACCGGCGATGAAGGACGGCAGCCCGGCGATGCCCAGGCCCGCCAGCGCGCCGGCGTAGTTCACGTCGGTGTTGAGCGAGCTCATCGGCGAAGGGCCGGGCCGCACCAGCGACACCGCCTCGGCCTCGGGCTCGCCCTCGCTCCACACGCCACGGTAGAAGGTCAGGCCGTTCTGCATCTCCGAGACCGGCGGAATCAGGATCTTGTGCGTGCTCAGCTCGCGCGGGTGGCTGGGCCGGCCGTGCAGGTCCAGGTACTCGGGCGCGGCGCACAGCACCACCTCGCTGCGGGCCAGGCGGCGGGCGACGAATTCGCCGTCCAGCGCGCCGCGCTTCCACAGGATGGTGATGTCCTGCGAATCGTCGATGTCGTCGACCGCGCCGAAGGCGTTGATCTCGACCGTGACGTGCGGGTACTGCTTGTGGAAGGCCGGCAGCAGCTGCGCCACCCGGTGCACCGCAAAGGCCGGCGGCACGCGCAGCCGCACGATGCCGCGCGCCTCGCGCTGGGCGCTGCTGGCCAGGGCTTCGGCCTCTTCCACCTCGGCCAGGATCAGGCGCGCCCGCTCCAGGTACTGCTCGCCGATCTCGGTGAGCGCGATGCGGCGCGTGGTGCGGTTGATCAGCCGGGTGCCGAGGTGGCCCTCCAGCTCGGCGACGACGCGGGTGACGACGGCCGGCGCCACGTCGAGCGAGCGGGCGGCGCCGGCAAAGCTGCCTTCGTCGATGACGCGCACGAAGGTGCGCATGGCTTTGAACTGGTCCATGGGCCGCATTGTTGGCGCAAACCCGGATGGACCGCCGCCGGCAGGGGCAAATCAGCCCCGCCGGGGGCTGGGGTTACAACGGTATCGCAGCCGCTGCTCAGGCCGCCGTGGCGGCGGCAGCACGGCGGCGGCCGAACACCGCCAGGCCGGCCAGGCCCAGGCCGAACATCGCCCAGGTGCCGGGCTCGGGCACCGCGGCGGCCAGGAACTCGGTGCGGGCGGCCAGCGCCTTGTCGGTGTAGTTGCTGAACACGCCGTCGATGCCGTAGCCGTACCAGTCCAGGTACTGCTGCCTGGCGCTGTCGTCGAACTTGCTGAAGGTGTAGCCGTGCACCTTCAGCTGGTTGGCATGCGCCGCCTCGATGAAGCTCTGGCCCATGCCGTTGCTGGTGATGGACACGCCCACGCCATCGGCGTACTGGGCGATGTTGGCCAGGCCCAGGGTGTTGATGGCGCTGGCGCTGCCCAGCACCACCAGCTGGAAGTCGGCGCCCATCGCCTGCTGCTTGGCGTGGATGCTCTTGATGGTGTCGGCGCTGAACGACTGGATGAACACCTTGTCGCTGCCCTTGTAGCCGTTGCTCACCAGGGTGCTGAGGATCAGGTCCTCCATCAGCGGGTCGGCCTGCTTGGCTTCGGGGTAGATGCCGATCTGGCGGCCGGTGAGCGCGCTCTGCGACTTGGCCAGGTCGATCACTTCCTGGAAGGTGGGCACGCGGTACGGATCGGCCGAGCTGGGCGTGAAGCCGTTGTAGCTGGTGGAGGCCAGGCCGCCGGTGGGCTTGACGGTCAGCGTCTTGATCTCGGCCAGCGTGAAGTCAGAGACGTTGTAGGCGCCATTGCGCTTGCCATACAGATCGGCCACGTTGGTGGTGCGCTGCAGCGTGGTGTCGTGCATGGCCACCAGCTGGCCGTCCTTGGTGAGCTGCAGGTCGGGCTCGATGTAGTCGGCGCCCATCTTCACCGCCAGCTCGTAGCCGCCCAGGGTGTGCTCGGGCAGGTAGCCGCTGGCGCCACGGTGGGCGATGACCAGCGGCGCCTTGCCGTCCAGCGTGTTGAGCGCGGCCTGCGCGGCCAGCGGCGAGGCCAGCGTGGCGGCGGCCAGCGCCAGGGCGGCCAGGGGTCGGGCGTGGAACATGTCTTACTCCTCGGTACTGCTTGTAGGAGCGTGAACTATCGCGTCGGGCTGTGACGCAGTCGTTAAATTTTGCAATCCCTAACGCCGCCCTGCCCCGGGCTGCACGCCGCTTACTTCTTGCGCGCGGCGATGGCCTGCTCGGCCTTGGTCACCAGCGGCGCGCCGATGCTGCTCTTCCACTTGTCATACACCGGCCGGGTGGCGGCGACGAAGGCCTCACGTTCAGCAGGCGACAGGCGGGTGACCGTCACGCCGCCGGCTGCGATGTCTTTCAGCACCGCCGGGTCGGCTTCGGCCAGGCCCTTGCGGGCCAGCTCGATCTCCTGCTTGCCGGCGTCGATGGCGGCCTGCTTGACGATCTCGCGGTCGGCCGGCGTCCAGCTTTGCCACACGTCGCGGTTGACGACGAAGATCAGCGGATCGGCCACGTAGCCCCACATCGTCAGGTGCTTCTGGCCCACCGTGGGCAGCTTGGCGGCGGTGAAGATGGACAGCGGGTTCTCCTGCCCGTCAACCGCGCCGCTGGCCAGCGCGGGCTGGGCGTCGGCCCAGCTCATCTGCGTGGGGTTGGCGCCCAGCGCGGTGAAGGTGTCGATGAAGAGGGGCGAGCCCACCACGCGGATCTTCAGGCCCTTCATGTCGTCGGGCTTGCGGATGTCGCGCTTGCTGTTGCTGATCTCGCGGTAGCCGTTTTCGCCCCAGGCCAGCGGCACCACGCCGGCCTTTTCCACCAGCGCAAACAGGTCCTGCCCCACCGGGCCCTGGGTGATGGCGTCCATCGCCGCGTAGTCGGGCATCAGGAAGGGCAGCGAGAACAGGTTGAGTTCCTTGACCTGCGGCGACCAGTTGATGGTGCTGCCCACGGCCAGGTCGATCACGCCCTGGCGGATGGCGGTGAACTCACGCGTCTGGTCGCCCTGCACGAGCGACGTGCCCGGGTACAGCTTGATGTTGATGCGGCCATTGGTGCGCTGCTTGACCAGCTCGGCCCAGATCTCGCCGCCCTTGCCCCACGGAAAAGCCGTGCCCACCACGGTGGACAGCTTGTATTCGGCCTTGTAGTTCTGGGCCTGGGCCGCGGGGCCGAGCAGGCCCAGCGCAGCCACCGCCAGGGCGGACAGGGCGGCGTTCATCGCACGTCGTTTCATCGTCGTCTCCTCGTTGACTCAATATCCCAAACGGCGCGGCAGCCACAGCGCCAGCTCGGGGAACACGATCACCAGCAGCATCACGCTGCCCATGGCGGCCAGCAGCCAGCCCACCCAGGGCACCGTGGCTTCCATGCGCACGCGGGCGATGCGGCAGGACACCATCAGGTTCACCGCCATCGGCGGCGTGAACTGGCCCAGCGCCACCTTCAGCGTGAGCAGCACGCCGAACCACACCAGGTCCCAGTGGTAATGGTTGGCAATGGGCAGCAGCAGCGGCACGAAGATCAGGAAGATGGACACGCCATCCAGGAACATGCCGGCGACGATCATCACCGTGATCAGCAGCGCCAGCACGCCGTACTCGCCCAGGCCCGAGTTGACGATGGCGCGGGTGACCGGATCGATGATGGACAGCGTGGACAGCGCATACGCAAAGATGCCCGCCAGCGACACCACCAGCAGGATCACCGCCGACAGCTCGGCGCCTTCACGCAGGATGGGAAAGAGGTCGCGCACGCCGATCGTGCGGTGCACCACCATGCCGACGAAGAGGCCGTAGACCACCGCCACCACCGCCGCCTCGGTGGGCGTGAACCAGCCCAGCCGCATGCCGCCCAGGATGAGCACCGGCGCCGCCAGGCCCCAGCTGGCCTGCAGCAGGCTGGGCCAGAACGGCGGGCGCGGCAGGTGCGCTTCCAGCATGCCCATGCCGTGCTTGCGGGCCAGCCACACCGCCGGCACCACCAGCGCGAAGCCGGCCAGCAGGCCCGGCACCATGCCGGCCGCGAACAGCGCCGGCACCGAAGCGCCCGGCACCAGCACCGAATAGACGATGAAGGCGATGGACGGCGGGATGAGGATGTCGGTGGCCGCCGCCGCGCCCACCACCGAGGCAGAGAACGCGGGCGGGTAGCCGGCCCGGTGCATGGCCGCGATCATCACCGCGCCCACGGCCGCGGCGGTGGCCGGGCCGGAGCCCGAGATGCCGCCCATGAACATGGCCACCGCGATGGCCACGAGCGGCAGCATGCCCGGCCCGCGGCCGACGATGGCCAGCGCGAAGTTGACCAGCCGCTGCGCCACGCCCGAGCGGTCGAAGATGGCGCCCACCAGCACGAACATCGGGATGGCCAGCAGCGGGTACTTGGACAGGCCGGCGTAGAAGTTCTGCGGCACGGCCAGCAGGCCGAACATCATCGTGTCCGGGTTGGCCAAGCCGATGGCGAAAGAGCCGCCCAGGGCCAGCGCCACGCCGATGGGCACGCCCAGCAGCATCAGGCCGATGAACAGCAGGAACAGCGCGGTCGCGATCATCGGGCGCCCAGCCGGCGATACAGGCCCAGGGCGCGGCCGGCGATGGCCAGCGACAGCAGCGGCAACCAGACGGAGAACCACCACGACGGCAGGCCGATCGCGGGTGTGGTTTCGCCGTAGCGGAACTCGTCCCACACCATGCGCACGCTCAGGCCGGCCAGCAGCAGGAAAAAGCCGCTGGTGCACAGCGCCCCGAAGCGCCGCAGCCGCAGGCGGCGCGCAGCGCTGCCCACTTCCAGCAGGTACTCGATCTTGATGTGCCTGTCGCGCGCCACGGCGGCGCAGGCGCCGACCAGCGTCATCACGATCATCAGGAAGACCGAGATCTCCTCGGTCCAGGCGAAGGACTGGTTGCTGAAGTAGCGCACCACCACGTTGGCGAAGGTGATGAGCACCAGCGCGGCCATGAGGATCACGGCGCACCAGTCTTCGAGGGCGAG
>CAKZXL010000185.1 GCA_937883885.1 uncultured Aquincola sp.
CCATCGTCGGGCGCGGTGATGGTGGTCTTGGCCAGGCGCAGCTGGTCGCTCTGCAGCCGGGCGCGCTGAGCCAGCAGCCGTGCCTGGGCGGTCTTCTCGGCCGTCAGGTACTGGTTGATCTGCTGGGCACTGATGGCGCCGGTGGTCTGCAGCTGGCGCGCGCGCTCGGCATTGGCTTGGGCCTCGGCCAGCGTGGCCTCGCTTTCGGCCAGCGCGGCGCGGGTTTGCGCCAGCTCCACCTGCACCGTGTCCACCGCCATGCGGGCCAGCACCTGGCCGCGCTTGACGCGGTCGCCCACGTTCACCAGCACCTCGGCGAGGCGGTAGCCGCCCTGCTCGGCACCGACGATGCTCTCCTGCCAAGGCGCGATGCTGCCGTTGGCGCTGAGGGTGCGCGCCCAGTTGGCGCTGGCCGGCTGCACGGCGGTGACGGTGAGCGCCGCCTTGCCGGCCGATGCGGCGCCGGCCGGCGCCGAAGCTGCCGTGGCGGGTGTGGCGTCGGTGGGGCCGCCTTCTTTCTTGCCGCAGGCGGCCAGCGTGGTCAGCAGGGCCAGCGCGGTGGTGGCCAGGGCCAGGCGCTGCAGGTTCGTCGTGCGGATCAATTCACTTCCCTCGTCGTGTTGGCGGTGGCCAGCACCGGCTGCCAGCCGCCGCCCACCGCCTTGTAGAGCGCCAGCCAGGCGGCCACGCGCTCGCGCCGCACCTGCACCAGGCTGGCATCGGCCACCAGCGCGTTGCGCCGGGCCTGTTCCAGGTCGAGCAGGCTGCCGGTGCCCACCTGGAACTGCGTCTGCGCCGCGGCCAGGAACTCGGCATAACCGGCCGACGCGCGCCGGGCATCTTCTTCGCGCTGCTGGGCGGCCTGCAGCCGCACCAGCGCTTCTTCCACCTCGCGCGCGGCGGCCAGCACCTGGGCGCGCCACCCGGCCACGGCTTCTTCGTACCGGGCCTGGGCCGCTTCCACCGCGGCGCTGCGGCGGCCGCCGTCGATCAGCGGCGCCAGCAGCCCGGGGCCGAAGCTCCAGGTATCGCCATTGAAGGTGTTGCCGCCGGCGCGCACCGCCGCCCGGCCGATGGAGCCGGTGAGCGACAGGCGCGGCAGCCGGTCGGCCTGGGCCGCGCCCACGTCGGCCGAGGCGGCGGCCAGCTCGCGTTCGGCGGCGGCCACGTCGGGCCGCTGGGCCAGCACCTGGGCGGGCACGGCCGGCACCTCGAAGCCTTGCGGCTGCGGCAGCCGGGCCTGCGCCGCGGCCAGCTGGCTGCGCAGGCTGGGTTCGGGCTCCACCACCAGCGCGGCGATCTGCTTGACCAGCACGTCGCACTCGGCCTGCTGCGCCAGCACGCGGTTGCTGGCTTCGGCGGCGGTGGCGCGGGCCAGCGCGCCGTTGGCCGGCGCCTGGAAGCCGGCCTGCACCAGCCGGGCGGTCAGGTCGCTGGTCTGGCCGGCGGACTTGGCGTCTTGCTGGTAGACGGCCAGGGCCGCCTCGCAGGCGCGCAGGCCCACATAGGCATTGGCCACTTCGGCCGCCAGGCTCACACGGGCGTTGTGCCACTGCGCATCGGCGCCCGCCGCGCGGGCCTCGGCGGCGGCGCGGTTCTGGCGGTTGTAACCAAAGAGGTCAATCTCCCAGCTGGCATCCAGCGTGGCGCTGCCAGCGGTCTGCTGGCCGGGTGTGGGCGGCAGCTGGGTGCTGGAACGCTGCACGCCGGCATTGGCATTGAGCTGCGGCGACAAGGCCGCCCCGGCGATGCGAGCCGACGCCCGCGCCTGGGTGATGCGCGCCGCGGCCTGGGCCAGCGTGGGGTTGCGCAGCTGGGCCTGGGCCACCAGCTGCGGCAGCAGCGGGTCGTCGAAGCGCTGCCACCAATCGGCCAGGGCCGCCGTGCTGCCGCCATGCGGCAGGCTGGCCTGCCATTGCAGCGGCACGGTATCGGCCGGCGGCGTGGCCGGGGGCGGGCTGGCGCAGGCGGCCAGCAGCAGGCTCAACGCCAGGGCGATCGCGGGGCCGCGCAGGCGTGAATCAGGTGATGTCATGGCTCGGTGAGTCAGGGCACAAAGGCCGGCGGCAGTGTATCGGCCGCGCCCGGCCCTTCAGGTGACGAAGCGCAGCAGCTCACGCAGCAGGTGGCGCACCGGCTGCGCCCATTCCGGCGGGATGAAAGGATGCAGCAGCCAGGCGATGCCCAGCAGCGCCAGCCACCAGAGCCAGCGACGGTAAGGCTTCAAGGGCCGCAGGTCCACCGGTGCTTCACCGTTTGGGCAGCAGACGCATCAGCTGCGACTCGGCCCAGCTCTGCTGCGCCATGTCGTAGTTGTGCGGCGCCTTGGGCGCGGCCAGGTTGAAGAAGAAGCCGCTGGCCGACGCCAGCGGATAGCCGGCCAGCTGCTGCAGCCGGTCGCCGACCAGCACCGGCAGGCCGGCCAGGAAGGCGTCCACCCCCTTCAGCGCAGCCTGCGGCAGCTTGCAGGTCGGGTCCACCGCCGATTCGATCTCGAACTGGAACCACTCCACGCCGGCCTGGCGCATCGCGTAGTAGGGCGCCACGTCGGCCATGAACGACAAGTCGTCGGCCAGCAGGAAAAAGCCATTGGCCACCTTGGGGCTGCGGATGGCCTGCAGCCGCGCCAGGTCGTCGGCGAAGTCGGGCGCCTTGGCCATGTCGGCCGGCGTGAAGTCGAAGTGGCTGGCGCCCAGGTCTTGCACCAGCGCGTCGATCTGCTGTGGCGTGTGCTGGCGCCAGTCGGCCAGCGCCACCGCCAGCGGCAGCCCGGGCAGGGCCGCGCGTATGGCCAGCGCCTGCGCCAAGCTCACGCAAGGCGGCGCATCGCCCACGCACAGGCCCGCCATGTCGATGCGGGGGGCCAGCCGCTGCGCCTGCGCCGCCGACTGGAACTGGTTCACCTTGATCACGCTAGCCTCCGCATGCCTTGAAGGCCCGCAACCACGAGCCGCCTTCCATCCGCTTGCCGATGTCGCCCAGCGCCGCACGCACGCCGGTGGCACCGCCCCGTTCTTCGGCCCGCCGCAAGATGCCGTAGATGAGCTTGTCGTTGGCCGGGCTGTGGATGTGGGCGCCCGCATGGTAGTTGCCGATGCCACGGGCATTGACCCGCCCCGGGTGGGCCGAGGTGGCCACCTGCGAGCCGGCGGTGCCCCACAGCCGCGCGCCGTTCTCGGCGATCTCGGTGTCCAGGCCGTTGCGCGCCAGCAGGTCGCGCGACAGGTCGGCGTACTTGCTGGGGTTGTTCTGCTGAACGATGTGGTGCGCCGTCTGCCCGCTGGCCATCGGCCGGCCGGCGGCTTCCATCGACTTTTCCAGCCAGTAGGTCTGCGACAGGCCGTGCGGGTCGATCCACGCGAAGATGTCGGGGCCATAAGCCTGCAGGTTCTCGCCCGCGCGCAGGCCCAGCGGGTCGGGCGACACATAGGCATTGAGCCGCGGCTCGTAGTAGCGGTGGCGGTTGTAGAAGAGCCCGGTCTCGCTGTCCGCGTACTGGCCCTGCAGCCGCAGCGGGTTGTCCACCGGCGCCACGGCCGCGCCCTGGCGCCAGCCACCGGGCGCCGCCACCGCGCACCAGCGCACGCGGCCGGCGGCATCGGTCAGACGCACCGGGGCGCCGTTGGGGTCGTTGCTGTAGACCAGGGTTTCGCCGTCCAGCAGCGCCAGCGGCTCGAAGCCGCCCGGCCACATCAGATAGTCGCGCGGTCGCTCGCCGGGCCGTGCATCGGCGGCGATGGCATCGCCGTCCCAGCCGAAGCGGGTGCGCTGGCCTGCGGTGTCCTTGAACAGCCGGCGGCCCAGCGGGTCGTAGCCATAGGTGGTGATCACGGGCGCCGCGCCCGGGGTGCTACGGCCGTGGTGGCGGCTGGCCAGCAGGCGCTGGTGGGCGTCCCATACCAGCTCAGTGTGGCCACTGGCGTCCTGCCGCTGGCGCAGCTGGCCGGCGCGGTCGAAGCGGTAGGCCACGCCGTCCAGCTCGCCGCCACGCGCCCAGTCGTCCGTGCCGGCAGTGGGCGGTTCGGCGCTGGCCGCGTGCACCCGGGTGCTGAGCAGGTCGCCGGCTGCATCGTGCGCATGGCGGTGCAGCAGGCCTTGCGGGTCGACATGCTCGACGATGCGGCCCATGGGGTCGTGCACAAAGCGGTCGATGCCGAAGGCGTTGTCGTCGCGCGCCACCAGC
>CAKZXL010000186.1 GCA_937883885.1 uncultured Aquincola sp.
GAGGCCCTGCGCCAGCGTGGCGGCGCCTGACGAAGCCGCCGTCCAACGCCTGCGCCAGCGCTTGGCGCAGGCCGAGCGGGTGTGTGTGCTGACCGGCGCCGGCATGAGCGCGGAGAGCGGCATTCCCACCTTTCGTGATGCGCAGACGGGCCTGTGGGCCCGCTGCGACCCGCTGCAACTGGCCAGCGAGGCCGGCTTCCGCGCCGACCCCGGCCTGGTGTGGGACTGGTACCAGCAGCGGCGCGAAGGCGTGCGCCGCGCGCAGCCCAATGCCGGGCACCTGGCGCTGGCCGAGTTCGCCCGCCGCCGCCCCGGCGTGCTGACGCTGGTGACGCAGAACGTGGACGACCTGCACCAGCGCGCCGGCCTGGACGGTGTGCTGCGCCTGCACGGCGACATCCTGCAGAACCGCTGGCTGGACCCCTGCCGGCATGCCGGCGGCTGCCGTGCCGACCCACAGCAGCCCGGCCGGCCGCCGGCCTGCACGGTGTGCGGCAACCTGCTGCGGCCCGGTGTGGTGTGGTTCGGCGAGGCCTTGCCGGCCGAGGTGTTGCAGCAGGCCGAAGCCGCCGCGCGAAAGGCGCAGGTGATGCTGGTGGTGGGCACCTCGGGCGCCGTGTGGCCGGCCGCCGGCTTGGCCGCGGTGGCCCGGCGCGGCGGCGCGCATGTGGCCATCCTCAACCCGCAGGCGACGGAGATCGACGACGACGCCGACGAGCACCTGGCCGGCACCGCGGCCGAGCTGCTGCCGCGCTTGCTGGCGCCGGTGGCCTGAAGCGCTGCGCGCAGACCGCCGGATCAAGGCTGCAGCCGCCCCACCTCCTGCAGCGTGCCGTCGGGCCGCTTCTTCAGCACCACCATCTCGCCCGACGAGGTGTTGACGCCCGCCAGCGCCTGGATGTTCACCTGGTGCGTCACCGCCAGCAGCACGCCCGGGCCGCGCCAGTCGGCGATGACTTGGCGGGCTTGTGCCGTGATCTCGTCGCCCTTGGCATCGTCCGGAAAAATGCTGGCGAAGGCCGGATGCGCCTGCACCGGCCCCACGCCCAGCAGCCGTGCGGTTTCCAGGCAGCGGCACCAGGCCGAGCTGAGCACCCGGCCCACCGGCACGCCGGCTTCGCGCAGGCGCTGGCCCAGGGCACGTGCGTCGGCGCGGCCTTCGTCATTGAGGTTGCGCTGGGTGCTGCAGTCGTCGAGCTTGAAGCCCGCCGGGTCGCCGACACCGGGCGCTCGCGCATGGCGCATCAGCACGATGGTGCCGGGCTCGCGCAGCGCGGCCATCACGGCGGCGCTGCCCGCAGGCGGGGCCTCTGCGCGCACGGGGCCGGACAGCATCGCAGCGGCGCTCAGCAGCGCCAGCAGCAGTCGGCGAGTTGGAGAAAGCAGGGCGGCCATGCGGCCGGCGGCAACAGCAGGCGGGTTCATGCCCGCAGGGTAGGGCCGCCGTGATGGCCGCACAGGCGCGCGGGGCATGCAGCCGCACCGAGCAGCCTGCAGGGCGCGCTTGGCACGAAGCTGGCTAAGCCGGTCCATGCCCGTCATCCAGATCACCCATCCGCTGGTGCGCCACAAGATCGGCCTGCTGCGCGAGGCCGGCATCACCACCCGCGACTTCCGCGCCATCACGCAGGAGCTGGCGCGGCTGCTGGCCTATGAGGCCACGGCCGACTTTCCGCTGCAGCCGGTGACGCTCCAGTGCTGGAGCGGCCCGGTGCAGGTGGAGCAGATCCAGGGCCGCAAGGTGACGGTGGTGCCCATCCTGCGCGCCGGCCTGGGCATGCTGGACGGCGTGCTCGACATCGTGCCCGGCGCCAAGGTGAGCGTGGTGGGCCTGTCGCGCAACCACGAGACGCTGCAGCCCGAGCGCTACTTCGAGAAGTTCGTCGGCCACCTGGAGCAGCGCACCGCGATCATCATCGACCCGATGCTGGCCACTGCCGGCTCCATGATCGCCACCGCCCAGCTGCTGAAGGACCGCGGCTGCACCGACGTGCGGGCGCTGGTGCTGGTGGCCGCGCCCGAAGGCGTGGCCGCGCTGCAGGCGGCCCACCCCGATGTGCGCTGCTGGACCGCCGCCATCGACAGCCACCTGGACGCCAACGGCTACATCATTCCCGGCCTGGGCGACGCGGGCGACAAGCTCTTCGGCACCAAGCACGACGACACGGTGTAGACCCGCAGCGCCGGCCTGCACGGGCGCTGGCAAGATGGGCCGCATCGCCGCTGTGGAGCTTGCCATGCACATCCTGCTGCCCATCGATGGTTCGGAGCGTTCGCTGGACGCGGTGCACCACGGCCTGTGCCTGGTGCGCGCCGGCTTGCAGGCCCGCTTCCTGTTGCTCAACGTGCAGGAGCCGACGCACCTGTACGAAGTGCTGCTGCTGCGCGATGCAGACGCCCGCACTGCCGCCGCGCGCGCGGCCGGCGAGAACGCGCTGCGGGCGGCCGAGGCCCTGCTGGATGCAGCGGGCATGGACTACGAACTGGAGATCGTCACCGGCGAGCCGGCCCAGCAGATCGTGGAAGTGGCCGAGCGCGAGGCCTGCGACGCCATCGTGATGGGCACCTTCGGCCATGGCGCGTTGACCGAGGCGCTGGCGGGTTCGGTGTCGCAGCCGGTGCTGCAGCATGCGGCCGTGCCGGTGACGCTGGTGCGCCATGCGCCGCAGGAAGAAGCGCCGCCGGGCGCAGAGCCGGCCGCTGCCGAAGAGCCCGAGCACGCCGGCTGAAAGGGCGGCCGCAGGCCCGGCCGGGGCTGGCGCGGGGCAGGCGCTATCCTCGCGGGCTCACCCGTACGAAGCCCATCGGAGCCGCTTTTCCATGACACGCGTTTTCAACTTCAGCGCCGGCCCGGCCGCGCTTCCTGAACCGGTGCTGCAGCAGGCCGCCGCCGAGATGAGCGACTGGCGCGGCTCGGGCATGTCCGTCATGGAGATGAGCCACCGCGGCAAGGAGTTCATGAGCATCCTGGCCGAGACCAAGGCGCTGCTGATCGAGCTGCTGAACATCCCGGCCAACTACAAGGTGCTGTTCATGCAGGGCGGGGCGCTGGGCCAGAACGCCATCCTGCCGATGAACCTGCTGCGCGGCCGCAGCAGCGCCGACTACGTGCACACCGGCGAATGGTCGAAGAAGTCGATCGAAGAGGCCGGCAAGTACTGCCGCGTGCGCGTGGCGGCCACGGCCGAGGCCAGCCGCTTCACCCATGTGCCGCCGCAAGACAGCTGGAACCTGGACCCCCACGCGGCCTACGTGCACATCTGCTCCAACGAAACCATCGGCGGCGTGGAATACCACTGGACGCCCGACACCGGCGACGTGCCGCTGGTGGCCGACATGTCGAGCAACATCCTCAGCAAGCCGGTGGACGTGAGCCGCTATGGCCTCATCTATGCCGGGGCGCAGAAGAACATCGGCCCGGCCGGCCTCACGCTGGTGATCGTGCGCGAAGACCTGCTGGGCGGTGCGCTGCCGATCACGCCGCAGGTGTTCGACTACCAGCACCTGGCGGCCAACGATTCGATGATCAACACGCCGCCCACCTATGCGATCTACATCGCCGGGCTGGTGTTCCAGTGGATCAAGGACCAGGGCGGCCTGGAAGGCATGGCCCGCCACAACCAGGCCAAGGCCCGGCTGCTGTACGACACGCTGGACGCCAGCGGCTTCTACACCAGCCCGGTGGCGCGCGAAGACCGTTCACTGATGAACGTGCCCTTCCGCCTGCCCGACCCGGCGCTGGACGCCGAGTTCCTCAAGGGCGCCGAAGCCCGCGGCATGGTGCAGCTCAAGGGCCACCGTGTGGTCGGCGGCATGCGGGCGTCGATCTACAACGCGGTGCCGGTGGCGGCGGTGCAGGCCTTGGTCGACTACATGAAGGAGTTCGAGGCCAAGCACGGCTGAGGATGTGATCAGGCTTTCAAGTGCAGCAGCCGCGCGATGTCCCGCGCGGCCTGCAGCAGGCGCGGCAGGAACTGCTCGACCATCGCGGCGGGCGGCGTGCGGTTGGCCTGGCCGCTGATGTTCAGCGCGGCGATGGTGCGGCCGGTGCGGTCGACGATGGGTGCGGCCAGCGAGACCAGGCCTTCTTCCAGTTCCTGGTTCACCAGGCACCAGCCCTGGCGGCGGGTGTCTTCCACCAGCCCCAGCAGCGTGGGCAGGTCGGTGACGGTGCGTGAGGTGAAGGCCGTGCGCTCGCGCAGCGACAGCCGGGCGCGCACCTCGTCGGCCGGCAGGCCGGCCAGCAGCACCCGGCCCATCGAGGTGCAATAGGCCGGCAGCCGGCTGCCGATGCCCAGGTGGATGCGCATGATCTTGTGCGTGGGCACCCGCAGCACGTACACCAGTTCGGCGCCGTCCAGCACCGCGGCCGAGCAGCTTTCCTTCACCTCGGCCACCAGCGTTTCCATCACCGGCTCGGCCAGGTTCCACAGCGGCAGCGACGACAGGTAGGCAAAGCCCAGGTCCAGGATCTTGGGCGTGAGGCGGAACTGCCGGCCTTGCGCCTCCACGTAGCCCAGGCCTTCCAGCGTCAGCAGGATCCGGCGTGC
>CAKZXL010000187.1 GCA_937883885.1 uncultured Aquincola sp.
CACTGGCGCGGGCTGGAGCTGGAAGCGGACGGCCGGCGGCGCATGGCGGTGAACCTGCGGCTCGCCGACCCCGGCCCGATCGCGGCGCTGCCGATCGATCACTTCGACGGGCTGGACGCCTTCGACGACCTGCCACGCGACGGGCGTTGCATCCGCGATCTGTGGTTTTGAGCCGGGCGCTCAGGCGCCCTGCGCGGCCACCAGTGCGGCTGCATGCCGCGCCGCCACCCACTCCTCGTTGGTCGGCTCCACTGCCACGCGCACGCGGCTGTCGGGGGTGGAGATGACCGGGGCATGTGCCGCGTTGGCTGCTTCGTCCAACGCCAGCCCCAGCCAGCCCAGCGCCTGCACGATGCGCTGGCGCAGCACCGCGCTGTGCTCGCCGATGCCGGCGGTGAACACCAGCAGATCGAGGCCGCCCATCACCGCCACCAGCGCGCCGGCTTCGCGCACGATGCGGCGCACGTAGAGGTCAAGTGCCAGCGCGGCGCGGGGCTCATCGGCCTCGTGCGCCAGCAGCACCCGCGGGTCGGCCGACAGGCCCGAGACGCCGAGCAGCCCGCTGTCGTGGTACAGCACCTGGCCCACCTGCTGCAGCGTCAGGTGCTCGATCTCCATCAGGTACAGCACCGCGCCGGGGTCGAGTGCGCCGGTGCGGGTGCCCATCATCAGCCCGTCGAGCGCCGAAAAGCCCATGGTGGTGGCCACGCTGCGCAGGCCCTGCATCGCGCACAGGCTGGCGCCCGAGCCCAGGTGGGCCACCAGCGTGCGGCCTTGCGCCAACGCGCCGTGCCGCTCGGCCAGCGCCACCGCCATGTATTCGTACGACAGGCCATGGAAGCCATAGCGGCGCAGGCCGCGTTCATAGGCCGCATAAGGCAGCGGCAGCAGCTGCTCGACCATCGGCAGCGTGTGGTGGAAGCCGGTGTCGAAGCAGGCCACCTGCGGCAGGTCGGGCCGCTCGCGCAGCAGGATCTCGATGGCTTCCAGCGCAAAGGGCTGGTGCAGCGGGGCCAGCGGAATCAGGCCCTTCAATTCGGCCAGCAGCGCCGCGTCCACCCGCTGCGGCGCGAAGTGCCGCGGCCCGCCATGCACCACGCGGTGCGCCACCGCGGCGATGGGGCGGCCGGCCAGCCAGCGCAGCACTTCGGTGCGGATGACGGCCAGCGCGGCCGCATAAGGATGGGCCGCGTCCAGCTGCAGCGGGCGGGGCGGGCTGCCGTCGCCCAAGTCCAGCGTGGCCTTCGGCCCGCCGATGCCTTGCACCTGGCCGCGCCAGGCGGCCTGCCGCGGCGGCTCGCCGCCCTTGGCGGGCATGGTGAACAAGCCGAACTTGATGCTGGACGAGCCGCAGTTCAGCACCACGATGTAGCCGGACGCGCTCATGGCGGGTTGCTCCTGAAATGGTGGGCCAGCAGCACCGCGATGGCGCAGGAGGCGATGCGGGTCTCCCGGCTGTCGGCGCGGCTGGTGAGCACGATGGGCAGCCTGGCGCCCAGCACGATGCCGGCGCTGGCCGCATCGCCCAGGTACTCCAGCTGCTTGGCCAGCATGTTGCCGCTTTCCAGGTCGGGCACCACCAGCACGTCGGCCTGGCCGGCCACCGGCGAGACGATGCCCTTGGTGCGCGCTGCCGCCACCGACACCGCGTTGTCGAAGGCCAGCGGCCCGTCGAGCACGCCGCCGGTGATCTGCCCGCGGTCGGCCATCTTGCACAGCGCGGCGGCGTCCAGCGTGGCGGGCATCGCGGTGTTCACGGTTTCCACCGCGGCCAGGATGGCCACCCGCGGCTCGGCCACGCCGATGGCATGCGCCAGCGTGATGGCGTTGCGCACGATGTCGGCCTTGTGTTCCAGCGTGGGCGCGATGTTGATCGCCGCGTCGGTGATGATGAAGGGCCGCGGATAGGCCGGCGTTTGCATCACGAAGCAGTGCGACAGCCGGCGCTTGGTGCGCAGGCCGGCTTCGGGCTGCAGCACCGCGCTCATCAGCTCGTCGGTGTGCAGGCTGCCTTTCATCAAGGCCTGCACCTGGCCGCCAGCGGCCAGCTCCGCGGCGCGGGCGGCCGCGGCATGGCTGTGGGGCACGTCTTCCAGCGGCACGCCTTGCAGGCTGAGCCCCGCTTCGGCGGCCACGGCTTCGATGCGGGCGCGCGGGCCCACCAGCACCGGCTCGATCAGGCCGGCGGCGCGCGCATCCAGCGCGCCGCCGAGGCTGAGCACGTCGCAGGGGTGCACCACCGCCACGCGGATGGGACCCAGGGGCAGCACCTGCTGCAGCAGCCGCGGCAGGCCGTTGGCGGCCAGCAGCCGCACTTCGGGCAGCGTGGCAGCGGGCCGCTCGATGCGCTGCTGCGGCGCCAGCACCGTGGCCTCGCCGTCGATCACGGTGCTGCCCTGCTGGTTCACGCAAGTGCAGGCCAGGGTCACCCGCCGGTGCACCGGTTCCTTGTCGGTCACGGTCACCCGCACGGTCAGGCGGTCGCCCACGCGCACGGGGGCATGGAACTTCAGCGTCTGGCCCAGGTACACCGTGCCGGGGCCGGGCAGGCGCGTGCCCAGCACCGCGGAGATGAGCGCCGCGCCCCACATGCCATGGGCGATGACGCCATGGAACTGGGTGGAAGCGGCATATTCGGCGTCCAGGTGTGCGGGGTTCACGTCGCCCGACATCACCGCGAACAGCTGGATGTCCTCGGCGCTGAGCTGGCGCTCGATCTGAGCGCTGTCGCCCACGGCCAGTTCGTCGTAGGTGCGGTTGCGCAGCAGCGTGGGCGGTGGTGGGGTGGGGCTGTGGGTCATGGCGATGAAGGGGAAGTAGGGCGTCACGCCATCTGCGCCAGCGTGCTGCGAAAGCGCCGCAACGACAGGCTGAACAGCAGCGCGCCGATGAAGGCCAGGGCCAGGAACTGCGGCCACACCACCGCCAGCCCCGCGCCGCGGAACAGGATGGCCTGGCCCAGCTGCACGAAGTGGGTGGTGGGCGCGGCCAGCATCACGTTTTGCACCAGCGTGGGCATGCTTTCACGCGGCGTCTGGCCGCCCGAGAGCATTTGCAGCGGCAGGATGGTGATGACCAGCAGCATGCCGAACTGCGGCATGTTGCGTGCCACCGTGGCCATGAAGATGCCCATGGACGTGGTGGCGAACAGGCTCAAGGCGGCCCCGGTGAAGAACAGCGGCAGCGAGCCCGCCACGGGCACCTGCAGCACGCCGCGCACCACCAGGCTGATGGACAGCCAGGCCGCCAGCAGCACCACCAGGCCCATGGACCACACCTTGGCCAGCATGATCTGCGCCGGCGTCACCGGCATCACCAGCAGGTGTTCCACCGTGCCGTGCTCACGCTCGCGGATCAGCGCCGCGCCGGTGAGCACGATGGCCAGCATGGTGATGTAGTTGATCAGCTCCACCAGGCTGCCGAACCACGCGCGGCTGAGCGAAGGGTTGAAGCGCGAGCGCAGCACCAGGTCCACCGGCGGCGTGGCGCTGCCGCGGTAGCGCTGCGCGAACTCGGCCACCTCGGCCAGCACGATCTGCTGCACATAGCTGCTGCCGCTGAAGGCCTGGCTCATGCGCGTGGCGTCGACGTTGAGCTGCAGCTGCGGGCCGCGGCCGGCCAGCACGTCGCGCTGGAAGTGGCGCGGTATCACCAGCGTGAAGGTGTAGTCGCCCGCGTCCATGCCGGCATCCATCTGCGGCCAGCCGATCATCACCGGCGGGCTGAACAGCGGCGGGTAGAACGCGCTGGTGATGCGCTGCGACAGCGGCGACCGGTCTTCATCGACGATGGCGATGGCCGCGTTGTTCAGCGTCTCGGGCTGCACCCGAGCAGCGTTGTAGATGCCCAGCGTGAACACATAGCCGATGAGCACCAGCATCACCGGGTCGCGCCACAGGCTCCACAGCTCCTTGATGCCCAGGCGCCAGGTGTTGGCGATGACGTGGCGCATGGGGTCAAGCTCTTGCATGGGGTCAGGCTTCTTGTTTGCGCAGCAGCGCGATGGCCGCGCCGAGGATCACCGGGACGGCGAGCGCCATGCTGGTCAGCGCATGCTGCAGATCAGCCGCGCCCAGCGCCTTGCTGAACACGCCGCGGCTGAGGTTGATCATGTGCGAAGCGGGGTACAACTCGCCCACCACACGGGCGCCGCCCTGCAGCGAAGACACCGGGTCGAGCAGCCCCGCGAACTGCGTGGCCGGCACGATGGTGCCGATCATGGTGATGAACAGCGCCGCGATCTGGCTGCGGGTGACGCTGGAAGCCAGCAAGCCCATGCCGGTGGAGCACAGGCTGAACAGCAGCGCCCCCAGCGCCAGCGTGGCAAAGCTGCCGGTGATGGGCACCCGGAACACCAGCACGGCCATCAAGCTCATCAGCAGGAAGTTCAGCATCGCCAGCGCCACGTAGGGCAGCTGCTTGCCCAGCAGGAATTCGGTGCGCGTCACCGGCGTCACGTACAGGTTGAGGATGGAGCCGGTCTCCTTCTCGCGCACCACCGCCAGCGCGGTGAGCATGGCCGGCAGCATCAACAGCAGCAGCGGCATGGTGGCCGGCACCATGGCCGGCAGGCTGCGCACGTCGGGGTTGTAGCGAAAACGCGTTTGCACGCCCGGCTGGCCGCCGGCGCTGCCCGTCTGCTCGGCCAGCCAATGCTGGTGAATGCCTTGTACATAACCGCGGGCGGTCTCGGCCCGCTGCGGCATCGCGCCGTCGATCCAGGCGCCCAGCTGCACCGGCTGGCCGCGCAGCACCTGGCGCTCGAAGCCGGGGGGTATTTCCAGCGCCAACGACAGCTCGCCGCTGCGCATGCGGCGGTCCACGTCGGCATCGTCGGTGATGGGCGGCTGCTCGCTGAAATAGCGCGAGCCCGACAGCGCCAGCCGGTAGCTCTGGCTCAGCGTCGACTGGTCGCGGTCGAGCACCGCATAGCGCAGGTGCTCCACGTCCAGGTTGATGCCGTAGCCGATCACCGCCATCAGGATCAAGGAGCCGGCCAGCGCCAGCGTGCCGCGCACCGGGTCGCGCCGCAGCTCCAGCGCCTCGCGCCACAGGTAGCTCAGCAGCCGTTGCAGGCTGAAGCGGCGGTGGCGCAGCGGCGCCGCGGGCGTGCCCGCCTGCGCCACGACCGGCGCCGGGCTTGCTTGGCCGCCCTCGGCAGGGCCTGGCTGCTCGGCCTCCTTCAGATAGCCGATGAAGGCTTCTTCCAGCGTGGCCGCGCCGCGCTTGGCCACCAGGCGGGCCGGTGCATCGCTGTCCAGCACGCGGCCGGCATGCATCATCGACATGCGGTCGCAGCGCTCGGCCTCGTTCATGAAGTGGGTGGAGATGAAGATGGTCACCCGGTCGCGGCGCGACAGCTCCACCAGCAGCCGCCAGAAGCCATCACGTGCCACCGGGTCCACGCCCGAGGTGGGCTCGTCCAGGATCAGCAGCTCGGGCCGGTGCACCATGGCCACGGCCAGCGACAGCCGCTGCCGCATGCCCAGCGGCAGGCTTTCGGGCAGGCTGCCCCGCACCGCCTGCAGGCCGAAGCGCTCGGCCATGTCGTCCACCCGCGCCGCGATCTGGTCGGCCGGCACCTGGAACAGCTGCGCATGCAGCACCAGGTTCTGCTGCACCGTCAGCTCGCCGTACAGCGAAAACGCCTGCGACATGTAGCCCACGCGGCGGCGGGTGGCCAGGTCTTTCGGGTTCACCTCGCGGCCGAACAGCCGGGCCTGGCCTTCGCTGGCCGGCAGCAGGCCGGTCAGCATCTTCATGGTGGTGGACTTGCCGCAGCCGTTGGAGCCGAGGAAGCCGAAGATCTCGCCGCGCCGGATGCGGAAGTTCACCCGGTCCACCGCCACGAAGTCGCCGAAGCGCATGGTCAGGTTCTGCGCCTCGATGGCGATGTCGTCTTCGGCCGCCTGCAGCGGCGGGATGACCACCGGCGCATGGCCGCGCTTGCGGGCTTCGGGCAGCAGGGTGATGAAGGCCTGTTCCAGAGAAGCTGCGCCGGTGCGGGCCAGCAGCTGCGCCGGCGTGCCGGTGGCCAGCACCTGGCCGGCGTCCAGCGCCACCAGCCAGTCGAAGCGCTGGGCTTCGTCCATGTAGGCGGTGGCCACGATGACGGACATCGTTCTTCGCTCACTGCGGATGCGGGCGATCAGCTCCCAGAACTGCGCACGCGCCAGCGGATCGACGCCGGTGGTGGGCTCGTCCAGGATCAGCAGGTCGGGGTCGTGGATGAGGGCGCAGCACAGCCCCAGCTTCTGCTTCATGCCGCCCGAGAGCTTGCCGGCCGGCCGCGACAGGAAGGGGTGCAGTCCGGTGGCCGCGGTCAGGCCATCGATGCGGCGGCGCCGCTCGGCCGCGTCATGGCCAAACAGGCGGGCGAAGAACTGCAGGTTCTCTTCCACCGACAGTGTGGGGTAGAGGTTGCGCCCCAGGCCCTGCGGCATGTAGGCGATGCGCGGGCCGATGGCCTCACGGTGCGCGGCATCGGCGATGTCGCCGCCCAGCACCTGCACTTGGCCGGCCTGCACCCGGCGCGCGCCGGCCGCCAGCGACAGCAGGCTGGACTTGCCCACGCCGTCAGGGCCGATCAGGCCCACCATGCAGCCTGCCGGCAGGTCGAGCGTGAGGTCGGCCAGCGCCTGCGTGCTGCCGTAGCGCTGCTGCACGCGCTGCAGCCGCACCACCGGCACGGCGGTGGCGGCGTTGCCGGTCACGGCTGCACCAGCCGGGCCAGGTGGGCCGGCCAGGGCTTTTGCGCATCCATGCGCACCCAGGCCATGCCGGGCAGGCCGGTCTTCACCTGGTCCAGGTGCTGCTGCAGCAACTGGCGGTCGATCTGCGCCCGCACGCGGAACATCAGCTTCTGCCGCTCGCTGGTGGTCTCCACCGTCTTGGGTGTGAACTGCGCCTGGCTGGCGATGTACGAGACCTTGGCCGGAATCACCAGTTGCGGCGCCGCGTCCAGCACGATGCGCACCTCGGTGCCCATGGCCACGCGGCCAGCCACTTCGGTGGGCAGGAAGAAGGTCATGTACACGTCCGACAGGTCGATCAGGTTGAGCACCCGGCCGCCGCCGCCCAGCACCTCACCCGGCTGCGCCACGCGGAACTGCACCCGCCCGTCGCGCGGGGCCTTGAGCTGGCTGTCGTCGATCTCGGCCTGGATGCGCTGCAGCGTGGCCTGCACCGCCTGCACCTGGGCCTGTGCGCTGGTGACCTGGGCTTGCGCCGCGCTGATGGCGGCCTGGGCCGAGACCACCTGGGCCTGCACCGCGGCCACCGCCGCCTCGGCGCTGCGGCTGCGGGCGCGGTCGTCGTCCAGCGTCTGGGCCGAGGTGGCGCCTTCACGCGCCAGGGTTTCCGAACGGTCCTGCCGGCGGCGCGCGGCATCGAAGTCGGCTTCGGCCCGGCGCACCTGGGCCTGCAGCGCGGCCTGGTCGGCGCGGCGCATGGCCACCTGGGCCTGGGCCGCGGCCACCGCGGTGACGGCCTGTTCACGCTGGGCCTGCGCTTCCTGCTGCTGGGCCAGCAGCGTCTGCACCTGCATGGTGGCCAGCACCTGGCCGGCCTGCACGAAGTCGCCTTCGTCCACCCGGATGTCCTGCACGCGGCCGGCCAGCTTGGTGGCCACGTCCACCTCGGTGGCCTCGATGCGGCCATTGCTGCCGATGAAGCCTTGGTCCACCGCGGCGGCCTGGTGCTGGCGCCACAGCAAGGCGGCGGCGACGGCCAGCGCCAGCAGCACGGCCGCGGGAATGAGCTTGTTCTTGGAGGGGGCCATGGTGTTCAGGGCTGCGGAAAGGACAAGGACGCCGAGCCGCCGCCCAGCGCGCGGTACAACGCCACCTGGCTGGACAGCAGCGCCCGCTGCGTCTGCGTGAGCTGCTGCGTGGCGGCGATCAGCGAACGTTCGGCATCCAGCACATCGAGGAAGCTGCTGGCGCCCTGGTCGTGGCTGAGGCGCGAGAGGCGTGCACGTTCCTGCTGCACCGCCAGCGCCTGCTGCTGCACCTGCAGCTGCTCGGCCAGCCAGTGGCGGGCCGACAAGGCATCGGCCACCTCGCGGAAGGCCACCTGCACCGCCTGTTCGTACTGCACCACGGCCTGCTGCGTGCGCACCTGCGCCAGGTCGAGGTTGGCCTGGTTGCGGCCACCATCGAACAGGGGCAGCACCAGCCGCGGCGCAAAGCTCCAGCTGCGGCCGGCGCCCTTGAACAAGCCGTCCAGTTCATCGCTGGCGGTGCCGCCGAAGGCAGTGAGCTGGATGGTGGGAAAGAAGGCGGCCCGCGCCGCGCCGATCTGCGCATGGGCGGCGCGCAGGCGGTGCTCGGCCGCTACCAGGTCGGGCCGTGCCAGCAGCAGGGCCGAGGGCAGGCCGGCCGGCAGCGTGGGCAGCCGCCAGGCGGCCAGCGGCTCGGGCAGCGGCGCCAGCGTGGCGGCCACCGGCCGGCCCACCAGCAGGTCCAGCGCATGGCGTTGCTGCTCCTGCAACTGCTGCAGTTGCGTGACCAGCGCTTCGGCCTGCGTCACCAGGGTCTGCACCTGCGTGAGTTCCAGCCGCGAGGCGGCGCCCACTTCGAAGCGGCGGCCGAAGATGCGCAGCGATTCGCGCTGGCTGGCGGCGCTGTCTTGCGCCAGGCGCAGCCGTTCGTCCACTTCGCGCAGGCCCAGGTAGGCATCGGCCACGCCGGCCACCACCAGCAGCGTGGTGGCGCGGCGGGCCTCGTCGGTGGCCAGCACGCTTTGCAGCGCGGATTCGTTGAGGCTGGCCAGGCGGCCCCAGAAATCGATCTCCCAGCTGCTGACGGCCAGGCCCGCGCGCCACTGGCTGGCGGTGACGGCGCGGCGTGTCACGCTCAGATCAGCCGGCGTGCGGCCGCGTGTGGCGTCTGCCGACAGCGCCAGCGTGGGCAG
>CAKZXL010000188.1 GCA_937883885.1 uncultured Aquincola sp.
CGGGTGTTCGGCCAGCCCTTCATCGTCGACAACAAGCCCGGCGCGGGCGGCAACATCGGCGCGGCCGAAGTGGCCAAGTCGGCACCCGACGGCCACACGCTGCTGATGGGCACCGTGGGCACTCACGGCATCAACCAGTCGCTGTACCCCAAGCTGCCCTACGACCCCATCAAGGACTTCGCGCCGGTGACGCTGGTGGCCGCGGTGCCCAACGTGCTGGTGTTCAACCCGGCCAAGGCCGAGCGGCTGGGCATCCGCAACGTGGCCGACCTGATCAAGTACGCCAAGGCCAACCCCGGCAAGCTCAACATGGCCAGCTCGGGCAACGGCACCTCCATCCACCTGGCGGGCGAGCTGTTCAAGGCCATGACCGGCAGCTACATGGTGCACTTCCCGTACCGCGGTTCGGGCCCGGCGCTGATCGACCTGATCGGCGGCAACATGGACCTGATGTTCGACAACCTGCCGTCGTCGATGCAGCAGATCAAGGCCGGCAAGCTGAAGGCGTTGGCGGTGACCAGCGCGGCCCGTTCGCCCGCGCTGCCCGACGTGCCCACCATCGCCGAGGCCGGGCCGGTCAAGGGTTATGAAGCCAGCAGCTGGTTCGGCCTGCTGGCGCCGCACGGCACGCCCGCCGACGTGGTCAATCGCCTGCAGCAGGAAACTGCCAAGGCGCTGGCCAGCCCGGTGCTGAAGGAACGCCTGATGGCCCAGGGCGCGGTGCCCAGCGGCAACACGCCGGCCGAGTTCGCCAAGCTGATCGACGCCGAGACCGCCAAGTGGGCGCAGGTGGTGAAGGTGTCGGGCGCCAAGGTGGATTGATTGGGCCCCCAAGGCCCGGGCTGCGCCCGGACCGAGGGGTTCGCTCAGAACTTGTGGCGCAGGCCGATGGCGTAGGTGTTGCCGGTGTCGAAGCCGGTGAGCTTGTCGCTCATGTAGATCGCGTACAGGTCGGTGCGCTTGGACAGGTTGTGGTCGTAGCCCAGCGTCAGCGTCTTGTTGAGCCGGCCCACGCCGCCTTCGCGCTTCGATTCACCGTACGAGGCCAGCACCGCGCCGGCCGCGCCCACCGGCACGCTGGCGCCGACCTGGGCGTTCTTGGTCTTGACCTCGAGCGTGGCGTCGGTGGTGATCTGGCCGTACTGGCCGAACAGCTTGACCATGCCGAAGTCGTACGAGGCGCCCAGCTGCCAGGCTTCCTGGTGGTCGAAGCCGGCGAAGTTGGTCAGGTTGTTGCCGCCCGGGCCGTTGGCTTCCACGTGCTGCCAGGCCAGCGTGGCCGAGAACGGGCCGCCGAAGTACAGCACGTTGGCGCCGTAGTTGGGCCCCTTGTTGACGCCGCCTTCACCGGCCGTCACGGCCACGTTGGCGCTCAGGCCGCCGAACTTGGGCGTGCCGTAGAACACGCCGTTGCTCCAGCCCGAGTCGCCGATCAACGGCGTCTGGAACACGGCATTGCCGGCGCCCTTCGCGTTGTTGTACCACTGGCGGATCGAGGGCGAGAAGCCGAACGAATCGCCGAAGGGGTTGAACAGCAGCGTGGACACGAACAGCGGCGGGCTGGCGCGGCCGGCGCGCAGCGAGCCGAAGCTGCCGGCGATGCCCACGTTGGAAGCGCGGGCCCAGAACACGTCGGGCCCGAAGCGGCCGGCGCCGCCGGTGTCGGCCAGGAAGAAGCTCTCCAGCGCGAAGGTGGCCTTCAGGCCGCCGCCCAGGTCTTCGGTGCCCGAAAAGCCGAGATAGCTGGTAGAGAGGTTGCCGCTTTGCACGCGCTTGAGCTTGGCTTCGCCCGCGTTCTGGAACTGGCCGGCCGACATGTCGACCAGGCCGTAGATGGACACGCTGGACTGCGCGTGTGCGGCGCCGGCGGCCAGGGCCAGCAAGGCAGCAAAGGCGGCGGGGCGCAGGCGGGCTTCGAAGGAGAAATGCATGGTCGAACGGGCTCCGGGGCTGTGTTGAAGTGCAGCGCCCCAGGGCGCAAGTCGCATGCCCATCGCCATGGCTGTCCCATGCACCCGCACGCACCCCCAAGTGACAAGCCGTGTCACCTTGTGGTGCACGGTTGTATGCAAGATGCGCCTAGAGGGTGCCCAGCGCCATCGCCTCCACCAGCGCCGCATGCAGCCGCACGGGGTCGATGGGCTTGGTGAGGAAGTCGTTCATGCCGGCGGCCAGGGCCTGCTCACGCTCGGACACCAGGGCCGCGGCGGTCAGCGCCAGGATGGGCAGCGCGCGGGCGTCGAACTGCTCGCGCAGCACGCGGGTGGCTTCATGGCCGCTCATCACCGGCATCTGCACGTCCATCAGCACGGCGTCGAAGAGCCGGCCCTTGTCGGCGGCCTGGCGCACCGCCTCCACCGCCTCGCGGCCGTTGGCGGCCTGCGCCACTTCCACGCCCCAGCGCTCCAGCAGCGCCACGCCGATCATCATGTTCACCGCGTTGTCTTCCACCATCAGCACCCGGCGGCCGGCGAGCGGGCTGGTGGTGTCCAGCGGGCCGAAGGCCGAGGGTGTGCCGTCGTCGTCGCTGGAAGGCAGCGGCAGCTCCACCCAGAAGGCGCTGCCGCGGCCGGGCTGGCTTTGCACGCCCACTTCGCCGCTCATCAAGGTGGCCAGCTCGCGGCAGATGGACAGACCCAGCCCGGTGCCGCCGAAGCGGCGCGTGGTGGATTCGTCGCCTTGGGTGAAGGGCTGGAACAGGCGGCCCTGGGTCGCGCGGTCGATGCCCGGGCCGGTGTCCACCACCTCGATGCGCAGCCGGGCGGTGGACGCCAGCGGATCGGGTCGGCCGTTGCGCAGCGCACGGGCCGGCCGGGCGCGCAGCGTCACGCTGCCGCTGGCGGTGAACTTCAGCGCATTGCTCAGGAAGTTGCCGATGATCTGCCGCACCCGCACCGGATCGCCCAGCACCCGCTGCGGCAGCGCGGGGTCGATGTCCAGGTGCAGCGCCAGGCCGCGGGCCTCGGCCGGGCCCAGGCTGCCGCGGTGCAGGTTGCCCAGCAGCGCATGCAGGTCGAAGGGCACGGTCTCCAGCCGCAGCTTGCCGGCTTCCACCTTCGACAGGTCGAGGATGTCCGAGATGATGGCCGACAGCAGCTTGGCGCTGTCGACGATCTGGTCGAGGTACTGGCCGCGCCGGTCTTCGTCCACGTCGCTCTGGCGGGCCAGGCGCGCCAGGCCCACCAGCGCATTGAGCGGCGTGCGGATCTCGTGGCTGGTGTTGGCCAGGAAGGCGCTCTTGGCCTGGCTGGCGGCTTCGGCTTCGTCGCGGGCCTTGGCCAGCGCGGCTTCCACGCCGCGGCGCTCGGTCACGTCATCGGCGATCCAGATGGTGCTGCCGCCGCTGGGGTGGTGCGGGTCCACCGCGCGGGCCAGCAGCCGGCACAGGAACATGCTGCCGTCGTGGCGGCGCATCGGCGCCTCGTACTCCACCTGCTCGCCGCGCGCCAGCGAAGGGCCGATGGCGCGCCCCATGGCGGCGTAGGCGGCGTCGTCGGGCCACACCGCGCGGCCGGGCTGGCCGGGCAGCTGGCCGCGTGACCAGCCGAACATCTGCTCGAAGCGCGGGTTGGCCAGCTGGAACACGCTGTCGCGCGTCAGGGCGATGCCGATGGAGGCGTTCTCGAGGATGGCCTCGCGCTCCAGCCGGGCGCGCTCCTGCACCGTCACGTCGCGGGCGTTGAGCACCAGGTACTGCCGCCCGTCCATCGCAAAGCGTGCGGCCGACACCAGCATGTCCAGCCGCTGCCCGTCCTTGGCGTTGAACTGGGTGGGCAGGTCGCGCACCACGGCCGATTGCTGCACGCCCTTGACGATGCGTGCGCGGTCTTCGGGGTGCACCCAGATGCCCAGCTCCAGCGCGCTGCGGCCGATCACCTCGTCCATCGTGTAACCGGTCAGGCGCACGAAGGTGTCGTTGACCATCACGTAGCGGCCGCCCAGCTCCGACAGGGTGATCACGTCCGGGCTGGTGGCCACCAGGTGCGACAGCAGCGCCTCCGAGCGGCGCACCGCCTGCTCGGCGCTGCGGCGCTCGGTGTCGTCGAGGAAGCTGGACAGCGTGGCGGGCTGCCCGTCGGCTTCCACGCCCACGCCGGCCACGCGCACGGTGCGCTGGCGCCCGTCCACGGTGTTCAAGGTGTATTCGGCCGGCGACAGCTGCGGATGGCCCGGCGCCGCCTCCAGCAGCAGCGCCTCACCGGCCTGGGCCTCCGGCGGCTGCAGCGCGCCGAACACGTCCTGGCCCAGCATCGAGGCAACGTCGGGGTAGCCGAACAGCGCGGCGGCGGCCGGGTTGGCATCCAGCACCCGGCGCTGGCGGTGCAGCAGCAGCGGCGAGGGCAGGCGGCTGAACAGCTCCTGGTAGCGCACTTCGGTGGCCACCAGGGCGGCGCGGGCCCGCATGTCCAGCGTGACGTCGCGCGACACGCCCCAGTAGCCGACGAAGACGCCGCGGGCGTCGAAGCGGGGCTCGCCGCTCAGCACCTCATGGCGCAGGCTGCCGTCGGGCTGCTGCTCGCGCACATGCACTTCGCGGAAGGGGCGGCGGGCCGTCAGGTCGGCGCGCAAGGCGTCCAGCACGTCTTCGTCGAACAGGCGGCCCGGCATCTGCCAGGGCGGGCACAGCGGCGGCGGCTGCACCGGCTGGAAGCGGTGGTCCGGGTTGCGCATCGACAGGTGCACGATGCGAAAGCCGGTGTCCAGCTCCCAGTAGGCATCGGCGGCGATGCCCAGCAGGCCGACGAAGCGCAGTTCGCGCTCGGCGCTGGCGCCCACGTGCTGGCGCAGCACGCGGGCCAGCAGCGTGCCGCAGGCCAGCCCGGCGGCCAGCAGCAGCCATTGGTTGAGCAGCCGCCGCAGCAGCGGCACGTCGGCCACCGCGGCGGCGCCGGTGATCCATTGCCGGTGCTCGGCCCAGGCCAGCAGGCCGATGGACAGCGCCGCCCCGGCCGCCACCAGCGTTCCGCGCCGCACCGTGGAAATGGCGCAGGCGGTGCAGGTGAGCAGGCTGTAAAAACCGATGGCAGCGCTGTTGACGCCCCACTGGAAGATCAGGCTGGTCAGCGTGATCAGCAGCACCGTGCCCAGCGCCACCGGCATCACCGCCCGGTCGATCACCGGGCCGCGCTGGCGCTGCAGCAGGGCACCGGCCAGCGCCATCAGCAGGAAACCGCCGGCCAGCAGGCCGCGCGGCGCCAGCGGCCCCGGCTGCGCCAGCATCAGCAGCGCGGCGGCGGCCAGCGCACCCACGCTGACGGTGCCATAGAAGTAGTGCGCCACCAGTGCGCGCACCGACGGCAGCGGATCGACCAGGGGCGAGGCGTTCACGCGCGGATGCCCCGGGGAGGGCAGGTGGGGTGTGGCATGCGGCGTTGCCGCACGGTCAGCCCGCGGGTTGCGACCGCGCCGCGTTCAGGGTGTCGCGGGTGGCCAGCGCGGCCGCGCGGGCGGCGGCCGCGAAGTTGTCCCCGCGCGAGGCGTACAGCACCGCCCGCGACGACGACACGATGATCGGCGCCTCGGGCCGCCAGCCAGCGCGCACCGTGGCTTCGGCGTCGCCGCCCTGGGCGCCGACGCCGGGAATCAGCAGCGGCAGCGTGGGCGCCAGCTCGCGCACCCGCGCCACCTCGGCCGGGAAGGTGGCGCCCACCACCAGGCCCAGCTGGCCGTTGGCGTTCCACGGGCCGGCGGCCAGGCGGGCGATGTGCTCGAACAGCAGCTCGCCGCTGGCCAGGCGCTGCGCCTGCAGGTCGCTGCCGCCGGCGTTCGACGTGCGGCACAGCAGGATGGCGCCGCGGCCTTCGTAGCGCAGGTAGGGCTCGATGGAATCGAAGCCCATGAAGGGCGAGAGCGTGACCGCATGCGCCTGGTAGCGCTCGAAGGCTTCGCGCGCGTACTGCTCGGCGGTGGCGCCGATGTCGCCGCGCTTGGCGTCCAGGATCACCGGCACCGTGGGTGCCACCTGGCGGATGTGGGCGATCAGCCGTTCGAGCTGGTCTTCGGCGCGGTGGGCGTGGAAGTAGGCGATCTGCGGCTTGAAGGCGCACACCAGGTCGTGCGTGGCGTCGACGATGGCGGCGCAGAAGTCGAAGATGCGGCTGGCGTCACCGGCCCAGGCGCCGGGAAAGCGGGCCGGGTCCGGGTCCAGGCCCACGCAAAGCATCGAATCCTGGGTATGGGCGGCCTGCCGCAGCGCTGTGACGAAGTTCATCGGCTGATTCTAGGCAGCCCATGCTGCTGCCCGGCTAGATGCGTTGGGCCAGCTCCGCCGCCTTTCCGGTGTAGCCGCCGGGCGTCAGCGCCAGCAGCCGTGCCTTGTCGGCCTCGGGAATCTCCAGCGTGGCGACGAACTGCTGCATCGCCTCGCGGGTGATGCCCTTGCCCCGGGTCAACTCCTTCAGGCGCTCGTAGGGGTTGGGCAGCGCGTAGCGGCGCATCACGGTCTGGATGGGCTCGGCCAGCACTTCCCAGGCGGCGTCCAGGTCGTCGGCCAGCGCCGGCTCGTTCAGCTCCAGCTTGTCCAGGCCGCGCTGCAGGCTGTCGTAGCCCAGCAGCGCATAGCCCAGGGCCACGCCCATGTTGCGCAGCACGGTGCTGTCGGTCAGGTCGCGCTGCCAGCGGCTGATCGGCAGCTTCTGGCTCAGGTGGGTGAGCAGCGCGCTGGCCAGGCCGAAGTTGCCCTCGGCATTCTCGAAGTCGATCGGGTTGACCTTGTGCGGCATGGTGGAGCTGCCGATCTCGCCCGCCTTGGTCTTTTGCTTGAAGTAGCCCAGCGAGATGTAGCCCCAGACGTCGCGCGCCCAGTCGATCAGGATGGTGTTGGCCCGGGTGACGGCGTCGAACAGCTCGGCCATCCAGTCATGCGGCTCGATCTGGATGGTGTAGGCGTTGAAGGTGAGCCCGAGCTGCTGCTCCACCACCTGGCGGGCATGGGCCTCCCAGTCGTGTCCGGGCCAGGCCGACAGGTGGGCGTTGTAGTTGCCCACCGCGCCGTTCATCTTGGCCAGCGGCTGCACCTCGGCGATGCGGGTGCGGGCATTGCGCAGCCGCACCACCACGTTGGCCACTTCCTTGCCCACGGTGGTGGGGCTGGCCGTCTGGCCGTGGGTGCGGCTGAGCATGGGCACCGCGGCAAACTGGCGGGCCATGCCGGCCAGCTTGTCGATGATGCGGTCCAGCGCCGGCAGCATCACCTCGTCGCGCGCGGCCTTGAGCATCAGCGCATGGCTGGTGTTGTTGATGTCTTCGCTGGTGCAGGCGAAGTGGATGAATTCGCTGGCGGCTTCCAGCTCGGCCTGGCCGGCGATGCGCGACTTCAGCCAGTACTCCACCGCCTTCACGTCGTGGTTGGTGGTCTTCTCGATGTCCTTGATGGCCTGGGCGTCTTCTTCCGAGAAGCGCACCACCAGGCCACGCAGCAGCCCGCGCGAGGCTTCGGTCAGCGGCTTGAACTCGGCAAAGCCGGCGTCCGACAGCGCGATGAACCACTCCACCTCGACCTGCACGCGCCGGTGCATCAGCCCGAACTCGGACAGCAATGGGCGCAGCGCGGCCACCTTGGCGGCATAGCGGCCATCGAGCGGGGACAGGGCGGTGAGGGAGGTGGGCGTCATGGCAGACCAGCGGGCGCGGACGCCCTTTGCACAAAGGGCGCTATTTTAGGCGGCCGGCCTGTCCGACCCGGCGGATGCGCTCGGCGTCGTCGGGGTGGCTGGACAGTGCGATGCCCAGCCGTGTGGCCGCAGATCGCTCGCCGTTCGCGTGCGGCGCGCCGAACAGCCGGCGCATCTGGGCCGGGTCCTGGCCGTCGGCCTGCAAGGTGCGGATGGCCTCGGTATCCGCCTCTCGTTCCAGCTCACGCGAATAGCCCATCTGCAGGGCCGTCACCGCCAGCGCGCTGGTCACACCGGTCACGTCGCCGATGGCCATGGCGGCTGCCACCGCCAGCAAAGAAGCCTGCACCACGGTGCGCATGCCATGCCGGTGGGCCACATGTCCCAGTTCGTGGCCGAACACTCCCACCAACACCGGTTCCCCGTGGTCGGCATCCTGCGCGAAGGCCTGCACCATCTGGTCGGTGACGATGATGGTGCCCCCGGGCAGCGCCAGTGCATTGGCGCCCAGCTTCGGGCTGTGGCGGAACAGCACGCGGTGCGGGGGTGGTGGCTGCGGCGCATGGGTGGCCTGGGCCGCCTGGTCAAAGCGTGAGAGCCACCGCCGTTGCGTGCTTTCCGGCAGCAGCGAGGGCGCGAACAACTCATCTTCCAGCGCTGCCAGCAGTTGGTCGCCCACCTGCGCGTCGACGGTGTGCGGCAGCACGGCCACCGTGGCCATGGCCGCCGCAGGCAGGCCCCACCGGTAGGCGCTGACGCTGGCGGCGATCAGCAGCAGGCTGGCGAGGACGACACCGCGCCAGCTCTGCTGTGAGCGCACGACCAGCGAGTCGCCGGCCCCGAGACTGCGGCGCCATCGATCCCATGCCAGCGCATCGCTCGCGTGCAGCCTGGCACCGTTGGGAAGGTCCGCGTGGCGCGAGCCGTGACGTTGTCGCTCCGACCAGCGAACCGCCGCCAGCGCCACGTGCAGCGTGTCGAAACTCGCTTCCCCGGCCGGACGGATGATCAGTTCGCCGGCCTGGACCTGGACGAGGGCCTCATGGGCACGTGCGCTGCGGCCGTCGAAGTACTGCGCGGCCAGTCCAGGCGCGGGTGCTGCCGGGTCGGGCGTCGCCGTCACAAGCCGACGTCGATGCCGAAGGCATCGACCCCCGCATCGCCTGTGGCGTGTGCACTGCCGCCGCGTTGGCCGGACACCAGGGCATCCACATCGGTGAAGAGTTCGGCGGACACCGCCTCCAAACGCAGCCGCGCCAAGGCCACCTGCGCGAAAGGCCAGTAGAGGCCGAGCGAAACCACCGTCAACAGCCCGTTCTTCATGTAGAGCGTGAGCATCGGCAGGAACCCCAACCGGCTTTGAAAGCGAATCTGGTCGCCTTCAGCGCTCCCCCACACGATGTTCTGCATGCGGCTGGCGTGATAGGCCTTGCCCGCGCACACGGCCAGCAGGTAGCACAGCGCCAGGACGGCGGCGGTCCACCAGGTGGTGGACTGCAGGGCCTGCGGCCTGAGCATCTGTTGCAGGCCTGGGTCATCGGACGTCGCGGCGGTGAGCGGCATGAGGCAAATCACCAGCGCCGCGGGCACCGTCGCCAGCATGGACACCCCGGCGGTGCCGACCAGTGCGCCGTAAAACTCGCCGGCAGCGGCCTTCATGCGGACCCAGACGCCCGCGAAGTTGGCATGCTCCATGCGGTAGCGCGCCTGCCGATGCCACCACAGCGGGATGACGCCCATCGTGATCGGCATAGAGAGGCTGAGCACTGCAACAACGAGGACGCCCTCGAGGCGGTTGGCACGAGAGGCCCCGGACACGGCGGCGGAAGCGAGGATGGTCAACGCCACCACGCTCGCAAAGGCAGCAAGGATCGGCCAATGGCTCCGGTAGGCTTGAGCCATCGTCCCGGAGAAGCCGAAGCGCAGGCCCCGCCAACTGGTGTGGGTGATTCGAAAGCGCAGGGCAGACCGCGTCAAGGCCGGCATCGCCGCCAAGGCAGCCAGCGTCATCAGGGCTTGCAGACCAGGAGAGACACCGCCCACGAAGACGTAGGCCAACAGGAAGGCTGCCACCAACAAGCTGCCCTTGAGCATCTGGATGGGCTCGCCGTGGAACCCCATCGGGTGGCCGCCGACGAGGGTGTTGCCGTGAAAGTAGCGCAGGCGCCGCGCCTTGGCCCAGGGGTGGTAAAGGCCCAGGGTCACGATGGTCAGCAGCACGTTGACGATCCAGATGCGGAAGTATTCGCTGCCGGAGCCGGTGAAGCGGATGTGCAGGTACTGCCCTGCGGGGGTCGGGGTGGTCATGAAGTCCTCGTCGGTCAAGTGGGTCGCGACGGACTGCATGGCGGTCGCAAGCCGGAAGACCCGTTCTCGACAGGAGGAACAACACTTGCATGGTGCCTATTCACCCTGCTACTTTTCGCCACCTTCCGTTGGAGTGCTCGATGTCATCTGTCCTGCGCCGCACCGTTCTCTCCCTGCTGGCCTGCGCTGCAGCCGCCGCTGCCTCGCCTGCCTTTGCCCAGGCCAAGATGAAGGTGGCCGCCATCTACACCGTGCCGGTGGAGCAGCAGTGGGTCAGCCGCATCGACAAGGCGCTGAAGGCGGCCGTCGCCCGCGGCGAGGTGGAGTACGTGTTCAGCGAGAACGTGGCCAACGCCGACTACGAGCGGGTGATGCGCCAGTACGCCGAGCAGGGCAACGTGCTCATCGTCGGTGAATCGTTCGCGGTGGAGGCCGCGGCCCGCAAGGTGGCCAAGGACTACCCGAAGGTGGCGTTTTTGATGGGCAGCAGCGGCAAGCCGCAGGCGCCCAACTTCTCGGTGTTCGACAACTACATCCAGGAGCCGGCCTACCTCACCGGCATGATCGCCGGCGGCATGAGCAAGAGCGGCAAGATCGGCCTGGTGGGGGGCTACCCCATCCCCGAAGTCAACCGGCTGATGAATGCCTTCATCGAAGGCGTGAAGGAAGTGAACCCCAAGGCCACCTTCACCGTCAGCTTCATCAACAGCTGGTTCGACCCGCCCAAGGCCAAGGAAGCTGCCTTCGCGATGGTGGACAAGGGCGTGGACGTGCTGTATGCCGAGCGCTTCGGCGTCAGCGACGCCGCCAAGGAGCGCAAGGTGCTGGCCATCGGCAACGTGATCAACACGCAGGACAAGTACCCCGAGACGGTGGTGGCCTCGGCCCTGTGGCACATGGAACCCACCATCGACGCGGCGCTGGCGGCGGTCAAGGCCGGGCAGTTCAAGGCCGAGGACTACGGCAAGTACTCGCTGATGAAGGTCAAGGGCAGCGAGCTGGCGCCGCTGGGCAGCTTCGACACCAAAGTGCCTGCCGATCTCAAGGCCAAGGTGATGGCCAGGCAGCAGGCCATCCTGGACGGCAAGTTCACGGTGAAGGTGAACGACGCGGCGCCGAAGACCAAGTGACTGCGCGAAGTAACGACGCGAAGTGACGATTCATCCCCACGCGGCGCCCGGCCCCGCGCCGGCCGCCGCGCCGGTGCTGCAGCTGCAGGGCATCGCCAAGCGCTTCGGCGCGCTGGTGGCCAACGACGACATCTCGCTCAGCCTGCACCGTGGCGAGGTGCTGGCGCTGCTGGGCGAAAACGGCGCCGGCAAAAGCACGCTGGTGTCCATCCTGTTCGGCCATTACGTGGCCGACAGCGGCACGGTGCAGGCCTTCGGCCGCCCGCTGCCGCCGGGCGACACACGGGCGGCGCTGCAGGCCGGCATCGGCATGGTGCACCAGCACTTCACGCTGGCCGACAACCTGAGCGTGCTGGACAACGTGATGCTGGGCACCGAGCCGCTGTGGCAGCCCTTCTCGCGCCGGGCCGCTGCCCGCGCCGCCCTGCTGGACACGGCCCGCCGCTTCGGCCTGGGCGTGGACCCGGACGCGCGCGTCGGCGACCTGTCGGTGGGCGAACGCCAGCGGGTGGAAATCCTCAAGGCGCTGGTGCCTTGCGGCCGCCGGGCCGGGGCGCGGGTGCTGATCCTCGACGAGCCCACCGCGGTGCTGACGCCACAGGAAAGCGAATCGCTGTTCGCCACGCTCAAGCAGCTGGTGGCCGAGGGCTTGGCCGTCATCTTCATCAGCCACAAGCTGGACGAGGTGCTGCGTGTGAGCGACCGCGTGGCGGTGCTGCGCGCCGGCCGGCTGGTGGCCACGCTGCCTACCCGGCCTGACGCTGCTAGCGGCCGGCCGCCATTGACCAAGGCCGAGCTGGCCGAGCTGATGGTGGGCCGCCGCGTGGCGCCGGCCACGCGGGCAGCCCGCGAGCGCGGCGCGCCGGTGTGCGAGCTGCAGGCCGCGGTGGTGACGGATGCGCAAGGCCGCCGCCTGCTCGATGGCGTGGACCTGACGGTGCATGCCGGCGAGCTGGTGGCGATTGCCGGCGTCTCGGGCAACGGCCAGCAGGCGCTGGCCGACCTGCTGTGCGGGCTGCACCGGCTGGCGGCCGGGCAGCTGCGCCTGGCCGGCCGGGCGCTGCCCGCGCGGCCGCGCGCCTTCGTGCAGGCCGGCATCGCCCGTGTGCCGGAAGACCGCCATGCCGCCGGCGTGGTGGGCGACCTGCCGCTGTGGGAAAACGCGGTGCTCGACCGTTATGCGCAGCCGGCCTTCTCGCGCTGGGGCCTGCTGCGGCGCGGCCGCATGCGGGCGCATGCGCAAGGTCTGGTGCAGCGCTTCGACGTGCGCGGCCTGGAAGCGGGTGGGCTGGACACCGTCACCCGGCGGCTGTCGGGCGGCAACATGCAAAAGCTCATCCTGGGGCGGGCGCTGGCGGCCAATGGCGAGGCGGTGCCGCCCTTCATCATCGTCAACCAGCCCACCTGGGGCCTGGACATCGGTGCGGTGGCCTACGTGCACCAGCAGCTGCTGGACGCCTGCGCCCGCGGCGCCGCGGTGCTGGTGATCAGCGAAGACCTGGACGAGGTGCTGGCGCTGGCCGACCGCATCGCGGTGATGCACCACGGGCGCTTGACGCCCGCCCGTCCCACGGCCGAGTGGACGCTGCAGCGCATCGGGCTGGCGATGGCCGGCAACGACGCGGGCCAGGAGGCCGAACATGTCTAGACAAGCCTGGCCGCTGCGCTTCGAGCGCCGGGCCGAGCCCTCGCGCGGCTGGCAGCTGGCCGCGCCCTTCGTGGCGGTGGCCTTCACGCTGGCGGTGGCTTCGCTGCTGGTGGCCTGGGCCGGCGCGCCGGTGGGGCAGGCCTATGCGCTGCTGCTCGAAGGCGCCTTCGGCTCGCGCTTTGCGATCACCGAGACGCTGACCCGCGCCACGCCGCTGATCTTTACCGGGCTGGCGGCGGCGGTGGCCTTCCGGGCGCGGCTCTTCAACATCGGCGCCGAGGGGCAGCTGTATGCCGGTGCGCTGGCCGCGGTGGCGGTGGGTGGCCTGCACGACGGCACCGGCTTCGAGGCCGCCACCTGGCTGCTGTTCCCGGCCATGATTGCCGCCGCCATGCTGGCCGGCGCACTGCTGCTGCTGGGCCCGGCGCTGTTGAAGTCGCGGCTGGGCGTGGACGAGGTGGTGACCACGCTGCTGCTCAACTTCATCGTGCTGCTGTTCGTCTCGATGATGCTGGACGGCCCGATGAAAGACCCCACCGCGATGGGCTGGCCGCAGAGCGTGGCCCTGCAAGACCCGCTGCAGCTGGGCAAGCTGATCGAGCGCAGCCGCGTGCACACCGGGCTGCTGGCGGCGCTGGGCCTGGCGGTGGCGTTGTGGCTGCTGTTGCAGCGCACCGCCACCGGCCTGGAGATCCGGGCCGTCGGCGCCAACCCGCGGGCGGCAGCCTTTGCAGGCATGCCGGTGGGCTGGGTCACGGTGAAGGTGGCCATGATGTCGGGCGCACTGGCCGGTCTGGCCGGCGCGGTGGAAGTGGCCGGCCGCACCAGCTACGTCACGCTCGACATGTCGCCGGGCTATGGCTACAGCGGCATCGTCATCGCGATGCTGGCGGGCCTGAACCCGCTGGGCGTGGTGGTGGCCGCGGTGTTCGTGGCCGGCATGCTGGTGGGCGCCGACAGCATGAGCCGCAGCGTGGGCGTGCCCACCTACATCGCCGACGTGATCGTGGCCGTGAGCCTGATCGCCATCCTCGTCACCAGCCTGTTGGCTCAATACCGATGCAGGCGTTCCTGAGTGCCATCGCCGAGCTGCTGGCTTCGGCGCCCTTCTGGGTGGCGGTGCTGCGCATCGCCACGCCCTTGCTGCTGGGCACGCTGGGCGTGCTGCTGTGCGAGCGGGCCGGCGTGTTGAACCTGGGCATCGAAGGCATCATGGTGGCCGGTGCCTTCGGCGGCTGGCTGGCGGTGTACCAGGGCGCGCCGCTGTGGGGGGGCGTGCTGGCGGCGGCGGTGGTGGGCATGGTGTTCGGCCTGCTGCATGGCTGGCTCACCGTCACGCTGGCGCTGTCGCAGCATGTGTCGGGTCTGGGCATCACGCTGCTGGCCACCAGCCTGGCCAGCTATGCCTATCGGGTGAGCTTTCCGAAGGTGGAGAGCCCGCCCACCATCACGCCCTTCGCACCGATGGAGTGGCTGCCCGTGCCGGTGCTCAACCAGCAGACGCCGCTCACGCTGCTGGCGCTGCTGCTGGTGCCGGCGGTGGCGTGGGGGTTGATGCGCACGCCGCTGGGCCTGGCCATCCGCATGGTGGGCGAGAACCCGTCGGCCGCCGAAGGGCAGGGCCTGTCGGTGGCACGGCTGCGCATCGGGGCGGTGGTGGCCGGCTCGGCCTTGATGGGCGTGGCCGGCGGCTTTCTCACGCTGGCGGCCTTCAACGCCTTCTACTTCAACATGGTCAACGGCCGCGGCTGGGTGTGCGTGGCGCTGGTGGTGTTCGCTTCTTGGCGGCCGGGCAAGGCCTTGCTGGGCGCCTTGTTGTTCGCCTTTTTCGATGCCTTGCAGCTGCGGCTGCAGCAGGCCGATGGCGGCGCCGAGGCCGCGCTGGCGCTGCCTTACCAGCTGTACCTGATGCTGCCCTATGCCATGGCCATCGTGGCGCTGGTGGTGGTGGCGCGGCGCGCGGCCTATCCGCAGGCCTTGATGAAGCCCTACCGCAAGGGCGAGCGTTGAAGCCGCGCCACACCGCACACACAGCGCCCCGCGTACGATGGTCCGCAGCGTGTCGATGCCAGATCCCGTTCTTCCGGAGAGCCTGAGATGAACCCATCCACCAGCGAGCCCGCCCGGCACATCCGCCTGACCTCGCACCCCGGCCAGCAAGGCCCCACCGGGGCGCCGCCCATCCAGTGGGGCGCGGCCGATGCACTGGCCCGCGGCCCCATCGTGGGCAGCACCACCAGCCGAGCGCAGCGCAACGTCATCGGCACCCACAGCGGCGGCTATGGCGTGTACCGGGCGCTGGCGGTGGCGGCCGGCAACCTGGTGCGCGGCCATCGCGCCGACCTGACCAACACCGCACCGACGGACGAGATCGGCCCCTACCCGCAGTGGTCCGAGGCCGAGAAGATCGTCTCCATCGACCCCTGGGGTGCTTCGGTGCAGTCGGTCTATGCCGACTACCTGGCGCGCGGCTACGACATCCGGCCCACCATCGCGGTGACCAAGGCCCATGTGCACCTGCCCGAGGTCAAGCAGGCCATCGCCTTCCAGCGGCTGCAGCCCGATGGCAAGTTCCTGCTGGAAGACGGCTCTGCCGTGGTCACCAAGGTGGCTGTGGAGCCGGTGTGGTGGCTGCCCGGCGTGGCCCGTCGCTTCGGCGTCAAGGAATCGGACCTGCGCCGCGCGCTGTTCGAAGAAACCGGCGGCATGTACCCCGAGCTGGTGACGCGCAGTGACCTGGAAGTGTTCCTGCCACCCATCGGCGGGCAGACGCTGTACGTGTTCGGCGACATCCGCGATTTGGCCAACCCCATGGTCACGCTCACCGCCCGGGTGCACGACGAGTGCAATGGCTCCGACGTGTTCGGCTCCGACATCTGCACCTGCCGGCCCTACCTCACGCATGCCATCGAAGAGTGCATCCAGGGCGCGCAAAAGGGCGGCGTGGGCCTGATCGCCTACAGCCGCAAGGAAGGCCGCGCGCTGGGCGAGGTGACCAAGTTCCTGGTCTACAACGCCCGCAAGCGGCAGGAGGGCGGAGACCGCGCCGACAAGTACTTCCTGCGCACCGAATGCGTGGCCGGCGTGCAGGACATGCGCTTCCAGGAGTTGATGCCCGACGTGCTGCACTGGCTGGGCATCCGCAAGATCCACCGGCTGGTGAGCATGAGCAACGACAAGTACGACGCCATCACCGGCAGCGGCATCGAGGTGGGCGAGCGGGTGAAGATCCCCGATGCGCTGGTGCCGGCCGATGCCAAGGTGGAGATCGAGGCCAAGATCGCCGCCGGCTACTTCACCGATGGCGGCGTGATGACCGAAGCCGACCTGGCGCAGGTGAAGGGGCGTGGCCTTGTCTGAAGTGGCTGACGCATCGACCCTGGCCGCGGTGCAGCAACTGCGCCAGGCCGCCACCATCCGCGAGCGCTGCGCCCACATCGCCCGCGCGGTGGAGGCCGGCCGCTCGCAGCACTTCACGCTGGATGCCCGCCGGCTGGACGCGGTGGCCGACCGCGTGGCCGCACTCACGCGCGGCCGCTTTCCGGACGGGGGCATTCCGTACCACAGCCGCTGGCGCCACTTCGAGGCCGGCGGCGTCGACCGCAAGGCCGAGATGGATGCGCTGCTGGCCGGCCGCAGCGCGGCCGAGGTGGCGCGCGCGCGCATCGATCTGGCCCTGGTGAGCGTGCTGCTGGACGCGGGCGCCGGGCCGCAGTGGTCGTATGCCGAAGTGCTGCCCGGCGGCGCTGCCGGCGGCCGCTACAGCCGCTCGGAAGGGCTGGGCGTGGCCAGCTTCCGCGCTTTCCTGGCCGGTGCGTTTTCGTCCGACCCGGCCGAGCCGCTGCGGGTGGATGCGCGGGCGCTGCAGTCCATCGATGCCACGCGCCTGGCGGCGGTGTTCCAGGTGAGCGACACCAACCCACTGGTGGGCCTGGACGGCCGCGCCGCGTTGCTGCGCCGTCTGGGTGACGCACTGGCCGCGCAGCCTGAATGGTTCGGCCCGGAAGGCCGGCCCGGCCGCCTGTTCGACCTGCTGCAGCCGGCCGGCACGGTGCAGGCGGCAGCCATCCTGCAGGCCTTGCTCGATGCCTTCAGCGGCATCTGGCCCAGCGGCCAGCGCTTCGGCCCAGCGCAGCTGCCGGTGGGCGATGCCTGGCCGCATGCGCTGGCCGGCGGCAGCGGTGCGAGTGCGGGCTGGGTGCCCTTCCACAAGCTCAGCCAGTGGCTCAGCTACTCGCTGCTGGAGCCGTTTGAATGGGCCGGCGTGCCGGTGGCGGGCCTGGACGCGTTGACGGGCCTGCCCGAGTACCGCAACGGCGGCCTGCTGCTGGATGCAGGCGTCATCCTCCCGCGCGACGCGGGCTTCGCCGATCGGCCCCGCCGGCCGGGTGAGCCTTGGGTGATCGAGTGGCGGGCGCTGACCGTGGTGCTGCTGGACGAACTGGCCCCGCGGGTGCGTGAGCGCCTGGGCGTCACCGCCGAGCAGATGCCGCTGGCCTGCGTGCTGGAAGGCGGCACCTGGCAGGCCGGCCGCCAGATCGCCGCCGAACTGCGCCCCTGCGGCGGCCCACCGGTGCAGATCGACAGCGACGGCACGGTGTTTTGAAGTTGGCCCCCAAGCTCGCTGTGCTCGCGCCCCCCCAAGGGGGATCTCAGTCCCTTGGGGCGGCCCGGCGGGACTGAGGTTCGCCCCCAAGCTCGCTGGCGCACGCGTCTACCCGACGGGAGTCGTCAACCCGCAGGCGCGGGGCCGCATTGAGATGGCGTCGGGGGCAAGCACGATCGCCCGCAAAGCGCCACAATTGCTGCAGTGCAGCGTAGAGACGCTGGCGTCAAGCACCGTGCAAATATGCACCGTCTTGGCGCGCAGGGGGCGCCCCTGGCGGTTCAGCCGCCCGGCCGGTGTCCGAAGGTATTTCCAAGGCGGCGGCTGGGGCCGCGTCCGTCAACACAAGAGGGTTGTTTCCATGAGTTCGCGCATCGCCTACGTCACCAGCGGGATGGGTGGCGTCGGCACTGCCATCTGCCAAGCCCTGGCGCGCAGCGGCCACACCGTGGTGGCCGGCTGTGCGCCGGATTCGCCGCGCCGCGCGGCCTGGCTGGCGGCGCAGAAGGCGCTGGGTTTCCATTTCATCGCCTCCGAAGGTGACGTGACCGACTGGGCCAGCACCACCCGCGCCTTCGGGGCGGTGCAGCGCGAGCTGGGCCCGATCGACGTGCTGGTGCACAACGCCGGCCGTTCCTGCGAACGCCACTTCCGCGACATGGCGCCCAGCGACTGGCAGGCGGTCATCCGCGGCAACATCGATTCGCTGTTCAACGTCACCAAGCAGGTGGTGGACGGCATGATGGAGCGGCGCTTCGGCCGCATCGTGCTGATGGCCTCGCTCACCGGCGGCCAGGGTCGGGTGCGCGAGGTGAACTACGCCACCGCCAAGGCCGCTGCCCAGGGCTTCACCCGCTCGCTGGCGCAGGAGCTGGCGCCGCACGGCATCACCGTCAACACGGTGTCGCCGGGCCACATCGCCGGGGCCGGCGCGCGCACGCCGCCGCCCGACGTGCTGCAGCAACTGGCCGCCGCCACCCCGGTGCGCCGCCTCGGCCGGCCCGAGGAAGTGGCCAGCCTGTGCAACTGGCTGGCGTCGGACGATGCGGCGTTCATGACGGGGGTCGATTTCCCCGTCAACGGTGGCGCCCTCACGGGTCGATAGGACACCGTCCCCGCGGGCCACGGCATCATCCCCGCATGCCGTTCACCCCACCGCTCCACCACGACCGTTTCGACTACTCGCCGATCACCCGGCGCAATCTGCCCGATTGGCCGGGCGGTGCGCGGCTGGCGGTGTACATCGGCTTCAACCTCGAGCATTTCGCCTTTGGCGAAGGCCTGGGCGCGCGGCTGGCGCCGGCGCTACCCAACCAGCCGGACGTGCTGAACTACGCCTGGCGCGAATACGGCAACCGCGTGGGCGCGTGGCGCTGCCTGGA
>CAKZXL010000189.1 GCA_937883885.1 uncultured Aquincola sp.
CTAGACATGATGGCCGCTCAGTGAGAGCGTCAAGGGCTCGTCTCCGGATCCGTGGGTTACTCACCGAAGTGTGCCGAGCCACATACGGCTGGACGAGCCAGACGCAACTGAAGGAGACGAGCCATGGAAGAGCGTACCGAGTTTTTTGTCGGCCTGGACGTCCACAAGGACAGCATCAGTGTGGCGGCGTGCGAGGCGGGTCGAACCCCGGCGAGATTCGTCGGTGTTCTCGGACCGGACGTTCGGCAGTTAGCCAAGCTGCTGGCCCAGGCAGGCGACCCATCGCACATTCGCGTCGTCTACGAGGCCGGCCCGACCGGCTTCGGCTTGTATCGGGAGTTGTGCCGCCGGGGCTACCGGTGCGAGATCGTTGCGCCTTCGTTGATCCCCCAGCGTGCTGGCGACCGGATCAAGAACGACCGACGTGACTGCTGCCGACTGGCGGAGCTGTCGCGAGCTGGCGAACTCAAAGCGATCTGGGTTCCAGACGAGGCGCACGAGAGCATTCGGGATCTGTGCCGAGCTCGGGAAGACGCCGTACAGGCCAGGCTGCGGGCTCGCCAACAGCTCAAGTCGTTCATGCTGCGCCACGATCGGCGCTATCCCGGCAAGACATCGTGGACCAAGACCCATGAACGCTGGATCGCCGACCAGCGATTCGACCATGCTGGCGAAACACTGGCCATGGCGGAATACCTGCTGGCCGTGGAAGCGGCTCAGCAGCGGGTCGATCGCTTGACGACAGCACTGCTGCAAATCGTGCAGAGCTGGTGCTTCGCGCCGGTCGTCGCGGCGCTGCGCAGCTTGCGTGGTGTCGACAGCGTCACGGCGATCGGCCTAATCGCCGAGATCGGAGATTTCGAGCGCTTCGAGACCGCGCGTGACCTGATGGGCTATCTGGGCCTGGTGCCGTCGGAGCATTCAAGCGGCAACAGCGTGCGACGCGGCTCCATCACCAAGACCGGAAACGGCCACGCTCGGCGGCTGCTCGTGGAGGCAGCGTGGAACTACCGCTTTGCGGCTCGCATGAGCACGACGCTGCGCAATCGCAGCGCGGAGCTGCCAGCTGCGATTCGCGACCATGCCTGGAAGGCACAGATGAGGCTCAGCAGTCGGTTTGCCCAGTTGTCCTCGCGTGGCGTGCAGATAAATAAGGTCTGCGTTGCAGTCGCGCGCGAGCTGGCGGGATTCGTCTGGGCGATAGCGCGTCAGGCACAAGCCGCTGCGCCATTACGCAACGGCGCTTGATCGGTAGTGGCCCGAGGCGATGCGACACGGCATCCGACGGGAAGAACCCTCAGTCACACTACGACGGAAGGCCCTGGCAACCCGCGAAACTAGAGCGAGGCAGCTTCCACGGCGGATCCATGCACAGTGGTACCCAACCCACGGATATCAGTCTGATCCATCGTCGCAGCAGGCTTCGTGTCGCATCCCCTCGGGCCATTGCCATTCAAGCATCAACTAAACGCACAGGACTTGCGGAGAGCGGCCATATCAGTGTCTTGAATTGGAAGTTAGTTGAACTATGTGATGCCATCGAGGTCTGTCGTGTACCGTGTGTGCACGACGAGGCTGCGATGGGTCGAAGAGCGCAAGGGCAACTGGTACTGAGCGAGGCGGAACGCGAGGAGTTGGTGGCGTTGACGCTGCGGCGCAAGACTGCGCAAGCGCTGGCGCTGCGTGCGCGCATCGTGCTGGCATGCGCCGAGGGTCAAGCGAACAAGGTCGTGGCCGCCCGCCAGCGCGTGACGCAGCAGACGGTGGGCAAATGGCGAGCGCGCTATATCGAGCAGCGGCTCGACGGGCTGCTGGATGCGCCGCGCTCGGGTGCGCCGAGGACGATCGACGACGCGCGCGTGGACGCGGTGATTGCCAAGACGCTGGAGAGCGTGCCAGCCGGCGCCACGCACTGGAGCACGCGCACGATGGCACGCGACAGCGGCTTGTCGCAGGCGGCCGTCTCGCGCATCTGGCGCGCCTTCGGCTTGCAGCCACATCGGCAGGAGACATTCAAGCTTTCCAGCGACCCGATGTTCGTGGACAAGGTGCGCGACATCGTGGGGCTGTATCTGGACCCACCGCTGAAGGCGATGGTGCTGTGCGTGGACGAGAAGAGCCAGATCCAGGCACTGGATCGAACCCAGCCACTGCTGCCGTTGGCCCCCGGGATCCCCGAGCGGCGCACGCACGACTACGCGCGCCACGGCACGACCACATTATTCGCGGCGCTGGACATCGCCACCGGTGAGGTCATCGGCGAGATGCATCGGCGTCATCGCAGCAGCGAGTTCCGTAAGCGTGGCCTCAAGGCCGCATTGACCCAAGCCACTTGAGCGTCGAGCATGCGTCCGCATGGACGATAGCGGACACACACCCGTCTGGACGGGTCAGCGCATTGAGCGCACCAACGCGCGAGGACGTCACAGGTATGTGCCTGCGTTCAAGGCTTGGATCGTCGAGCAGGCCCTCATACCCGGGACGTCGCTGGCGGGGCTGGCCATGCGCCATCAAGTCAACGCCAACCAGTTGCGCCGCTGGGTGATGCTGCGCCAGCGCCTGGGATCTGCGCCTGCACCCGCGCCGAAGCTGCTGCCGGTGATGGTGGCCGCACCACCGGTGAGGAGCAGCGAGTCGAGCGGGAACGCCGTCGAGATCGATGTTGCCGGTGTCGTCGTCAAGGTGCGCAGTGGCGTCGATCCGGCCACGCTGCGCACGGTGATCATGGTGCTTCGCGGCATGCCGACGTGATCGGTCTGCCGGCCAACACCCGGGTGTGGATCGCGGCGGGCCACACCGACATGAGGAAGGGCTTCGACGGCCTGGCTGCATTGGTCCAGACTGCCCTTGCAGAGAACCCGTTCTGCGGGCACGTGTTCGTCTTCCGCGGCCGCCGCGGCGACATCGTCAAGGTGTTGTGGTTCGACGGCCAGGGACTGATGCTGTTGGCCAAGCGGCTCGAGCGTGGCCGCTTCGTCTGGCCCCAGGCCAGCGAGGGGCGGATCGTGCTCACGCCTGCGCAGCTGTCGATGCTGCTCGAAGGCATCGACTGGCGCATGCCGGCGCGAACGCACACGCCGCAGCTGGCCGCATGACGTCGCTCGGGAGTGATCCCGATGCGGTGCTGATGCGCTTGCGGCACAGTGAGCACCGTGCCGCAGGACATCGACCCGATCAGCCAATTGCCCGACGACGCCTTGCTGCTCAAGCAGCACCTGCGCGTCAGCGCCAGCGAAGTGCAGCGGCTGAAGCTGATGGTCGACAAGCTCACGCTGCAACTGGCACGACGTCTGCGCGACCAGTTCGGCAGCTCCAGCGAGCGGTTCGACGATGGCCAGGCCAGCCTGATCGAAGCCGCGGTGCTGAGCGAGCTGCCCGTGCGCCAGCCGGTGGTGCCAGCGGCCAATGCCAACACCGTCGATCGCAGTCTGCCTTCGCATCTCGCTCGTGAGCAGCACGAGGTCCGCCCGGAAGCCAGCAAGGGCCATCACGATGCGCACGGCCGGCCCTGTGGTTGCGTTGCTTGCGGCGGCCGGCTGCGTGCCATCGGCGCCGATGTCTCGGAGCACCTGGAGTACGTGCCGGCCCGCTTCAAGGTCATCCGCACCGTGCGGCCCAAGCTGGCCTGCACGCAGTGCGAGGCGATCTTCCAGGCCGCCGCGCCCAGCCGGCCCATCGTGCGCGGCCTCGCCGGCCCGGCGCTGCTCGCGCACGTGATGGTGTCGAAGTTCTGCGATCACCTGCCGCTGTACCGCCAGAGCCGCATCTTCGCCCGCGAAGGCGTCGAGATCGACCGCAGCACCATGGCCGGTTGGGTCGAGCAGGTGCACCTGCTGCTGCAGCCGCTGGTCGCTGCGCTTGGCCGTCACGTGCTCGCTGCGGCCAAGATCCACGCCGACGATACGCCGGTGAAGGTGCTGGCGCCCGGCCAAGGCAAGACACGCACCGGCCGGCTGTGGGTCTACGTGCGCGACGACCGGCCGGCGGCAGACACGGCACCGCCGGCGGTCTGGTTCCGCTACTCGGCCGATCGCAAGGGTGAGCATCCAAGGGGCCACCTGCGCGGCTTCAGCGGCATCCTGCAGGCCGATGCCTACGGTGGCTGGAACGGGCTGTACGACACAGGCCAGGTCACCGAGGCGGCCTGCTGGGCGCACGCGCGCAGGCCCTGGTGGGACCTGTACGAGCAGCACCGCGACGAGACCGGCCTCGCAGCGCAGGCGCTGCGCCGCATCCAAGGGCTCTACGCCGTCGAGGCCGACATCCGTGGCCAGCCGCCTGCGGCACGGCGAGCGCATCGCCAGGCACGGGCGGGTCCGCTGCTCGAGGAGTTCCACGGCTGGCTGCAGGGGGTGTTGACCCGGGTCTCGGCCAAATCCGAACTCGCCAAGGCGGCGCGCTACAGCCTGGGCAGGTGGGCAGCGTTGACGCGTTACCTGAACGACGGGTGCATCGAGATCGACAACTCGGCCGCCGAGCGCGCCTTGCGCGGCGTGGCGCTCGGGCGCGGCAACTTCCTCTTCATGGGCTCGAATGCCGGCGGCGAGCGTGCGGCGTCGCTGTACAGCCTGGTCGAGACCGCGAAGCTGAACGGGCTCGATCCCGAAGCCTACCTGCGCGAGGTGTTGCAGCGCATCGCCGACCATCCGGTGAACCGCATCGAGGAGCTGTTGCCTTGGGCGATGACGGCACCACCGGCGCAGCAGCGCGCGGCCTAGGACGGCCTGCTGGCAACATCGCCGCCATGGCAGACGACGACATCGCCGTGCGCATGATGGAGGCGCTGCAGGACGCCCCGAGCCTGCAGCTGTACCAGATGCGGGCCCTCATTGACGGGCTGCTGGCGCAACCACAGCGCACGGTGGCTGCACGTGCGGCCCTGCACCTTGGCCAGGCGGTGCAGTTCATCGACCACCGCACCGGGCAGGTCCGACGCGGCAAGCTCATCGCCCGGCACGACAGTCAGGCCACCGTCTTGGAAGAGGACGTGCGCAGGACCTGGAAGATCCCCTACGTGGCCATTGAAGGCGCACCCGCTGCCCCTGGCGCCGGGGCCAAGCCGTACGAGCCACCGCCGGAGCCCGCCATGCCGCGGGGACAAAGCACCTTACATGTCGGCGACAAGGTCACGTTCGACGATGCCAAGGGAACAGCCCAAGTAGGGATCGTTACGCGCATCAACCGCCGCACCGCCACGCTCGAGGCGATGGACGGCCGTACCTGGCGCGTTGACTTCCAACTGCTGCGCCACGTCGTCGAGGTATAGGGCTACGCGTCAAGAGGGTGCTGAAGCGACGCTTACCGAGTTCCTGCAGTTCCTGCGCACCATCGAAGCCAACGTGCCGGCGCAGTTGGACGTGCACTTGGTGATGGACAACTACGGCACGCACAAGACCCCGGCCATCAAGGCGTGGTTAGCGCGCCATCCCAAGTTCAGCGTTCACTTCACGCCGACCTTCGCCTCCTGGCTCAACCAGGTCGAGCGCTGGTTCGCCACGCTCACGCAGAACTACATCCGCCGCGGCACCCATTGCTCGACACGCGAACTCGAGCAGGCCATCCGCAAGTACTTGCAAGTCCACAACGCCGATCCCAAGCCCTTCGTGTGGACCAAGTCCGCCGATGACATCCTCGCGAGCGTCGAGCGCTTTTGCCTGCGAACTTCTAACTCATGACACTGATATGGCTGCGTATTTCAGCCTCCCGTGGACGCCTGCTTCAGCGGATGGTGGACGGCATTTCAGATGAGCGTGGACGCCGTTTCAGGCTGAACGTAGACGCCGTTTCAGCTAGGAC
>CAKZXL010000190.1 GCA_937883885.1 uncultured Aquincola sp.
ATGAAGCAGCAGCTGGCCGACAACGGCCGCGACCTGCTGGTGCAGCTGCAGGCGCTGCAGGCCGCGCAAGGCATCGGCAGCGCCACCACGCAGCCGCGCATCGACGCCCTGACGGCCGAGGTGCTGAACGACCCCAAGGCCCAGCTGGCGGTGCGCACCGCGCTGGGCGCCCACCCGGAATTGACCACAGGCGCCGCCGGCCAGCAGCTGCTCGGCTGGTTCACCAGTTCGCAGTTCGCATCGAATGCCAAGCTCACCGACCAAGCGCGCAAGCTGGCCAGCGAGGTGGCCACCGCCCATGTGCAGTCCACGCTGCTGGCGCGCATCGGCAGCTTCGACGCGGCCGACCCGGCCAGCGTGGCACGGGCGCGCGCGGCCATCGACAGCCTGCGCAGCCCGGGCCTGTCGCGCGCCTGGGGCGTGTCCGAGGCGGCGCTGGACAAGGCCTTGAAGGCGCTGGACGACGCGGTGCCGGTGGCCGGTGAAACGGCCGAGCAAAGCGCCGCGCGGCTGAAGACGCTGGACCAGACGCTGGGCAAGATCGGCGGCTTCGACAAGAGCAGCTTGGCCGGCCAGCTGCTGCGCGGCGCCGGCCTGGGCCTGGCCGGCGTCGGCCTGCTGGCCTCGCTGGAACGGGCGGGCCTGGACCCTTCGCTGCGCAACCAGACCAAGGTGCTGGTGGACGCCGCCGGCCTGGGCCAGAAGGGCGCCGAGCTGCTGGTGGGCCTTGGCAAGGCCGACGCGGATTCGTGGGTGGGTAAGCTCGGCAGCACCGCGGCCAGCCGCTTCCTCAGCGTGCTCACCGCGGCGGTGGACGTGTGGAGCGCGGCCGATGCCTTCGGCCAGGGCGACATTCCTTCCGGCGTGCTGTACGGCGTGGGCGCTGGCGGCGGGCTGATGGCCGCCTTTGGCGCCGGCAGCGTGGCCGGGCCCATCGGCATCGGGCTGGTGGTGGTGTCGGTGGTGGGCCTGGCGATCTGGAACGACCGCAAGCAGGCCAACCAGCATGAGCCCGACCACGACGGCGGCGCCTCGCTGCGCTTCCTGCAGCATGCGGGCCTGAGCGAGCCGGCCGCCCGCGCGCTGGTGGACCAGAGCGGCGACGGCCACAGCGTGGTGCCGCTGATGGCGCGCTACGCCGGCCTGCACGGCCTGGACCTGGCCGACCCGGCGCAGCAGCATGAGTTCGTTGACTGGATCAACCAGATGCCGGCCGACCGTCTGGCCGCGCTGCGCGACAGCCTGCACCGTACGATCGACCACCTGGAGGGCGACGCCGGCCGGCTGCCCGCCACCACGTCGGAGGATGCATGGATCGTCGAGGACACGCGGCAGCGGCCCTGGTTTGCCGCCTCGGGCGCGGCGCGGCCCGAATCGGCCGCGCAACTGGACGCGGTGCTGCAGGTGCTGCAGCTGCCACAGCCGCCGGCCGGTTGACCGGCGCCCGCAGGTCCCCGGGCCTGGCCTTGCACGCATGAGCAGCCTGCCCGGCCCTGCCGCGCCGGCCGATGCGCCCTGGCGCCTGCGCTGCCCGCACTGCGGCCTGGCCGCCCTGCCCGCCTGGCGCAAGCTGCTGCTGGGGCCGGCCGGCCGCACGCCTTGCCGGCATTGCGGCCTGGCCGTGGGCGTGGCGCCGGGCCCGGCGGTGCTGGCCTGGCTGCCCTGCCTGCTGGTGGTGGCGGTGGCCCTGACCGGCGGCGGGCGGCGGCCGCTGCTGCTGGTGGCGGCCACCGTGCTGGCCGTGGTCACCACCAGCGTGCTGCACCTGGTGAGCGTGCCGCTGGTGCGCCGCCAGCTCACCGACGCGGCGGCGGTGCGCCGCGCGCTTGAAAAACCCGTGCCACCGGCATCACCAAGCTGACCTCGGGGCCGCGTCGATCCGTTACAGAATGCGCCCTTCCTTCCAAGGCAGTGGCCAGGCAGTTCGGCATGACGCAAGACCGTGTTCCGCTTTCACCACCGCCTGGCCCGGCGCCCCACCCACCCCCGCTGTCGCCCGCCGGCCATGGCGGCCTGCCCAACCACCCCTTCCTGAGCGGCTGCGACTGGGCGGCCACCGCCCTGGGGCCGCCAGACACCTGGCCCGCCGCGTTGCGCACCGCGGTCAACCAGGTGATGGAGACACCCACGCCCATGTGGCTGGCCTGGGGCGAAGCGCTGACCCTGGTCTACAACCGGCCCTATGTGCCGCTGCTGCAGGACAAGCACCCCGCCGCCCAGGGCGCACCGCTGCACGAGGTATGGGGCGAGGTCTGGGCCGACGTGGCGCCGCTGCTGGCCACCACCCTGGCCGGCCAGTCCATCCACCGCGAGCACATGCCGCTGCAGGTGCAGCGCCACGGCCGCACCGAGCCGGCCTGGTTCTCGTTCTCGTACATCCCGCTGCGCGACGAACACGGCACCGTGCACGGCCTGCTGTGCAACGTGACCGAAAGCACCGCGCTGATGCTGGCGCGCGAGCGCCAGGACGAGACCGAAGAACGCTACCGGCTGGCCGTGCTGGCCACCAACGACGCCATCTGGGACTGGCGGCTGCAGGACGGCCACGTGATCTGGAACCAGGCGCTGCAAACCTTGTTCGGCCATGCGCACAGCCAGACCAGCGCCGACTGGTGGCTGGACCACATCCACCCCGAAGACCGCCAGCGCATCGACGACGACATTCATGCGGTGATCGAAGGCGGCGGCACCAGCTGGACCCAGGAGTACCGCTTTCGCCGCAGCGACGGCACGTATGCCGACGTGCTGGACCGCGGCACCGTGCTGCGCCATGCGCAGGGCCGGGCGCTGCGCATGATCGGCGCCATGCTCGACCTGACCGAGCGCAAGGCGGCCGAGGCCGCGCTGCGCGAGAGCGAGCGCCAGTTCCGCACGCTGTTCAACTCGATGGACGAAGGCTTTTGCATCATCGAGTTCCTGGACGGCCCGCATGGCCCGCTGAGCGACTACGTGCACGTGGTGGCCAACCCGGCCTACACCGCCAATGCCGGCATCCCCGACGTGGTGGGCCAGAAGGTGCGCGAGATGGTGCCGGCCGAGGCCGAAGGCTGGGTGCAGATCTACCGCCGCGTGCTGCTCACCGGCGAGCCGGTGCGCTTCGAGCGTGAGCTGGTGGCCACCGGCCGCTACCTGGATCTGGCGGCCTTCCGGCTGGAGCCACCCGAGCGCCGCCAGGTGGCGGTGCTGTTCCAGGACGTGACCCAGCGCCACCGTGCCGAGCTGGCGCTGCGCGAGCTGAACGACACGCTGGAGCGCCGCGTGGCCGCCGAAGTGGCCGAGCGCCTGCGCACCGAAGAAGCCCTGCGTCAGTCGCAGAAGATGGAGGCGGTGGGCCAGCTCACCGGCGGCATCGCGCACGACTTCAACAACATGCTGGCGGTGGTCATCGGCTCGCTCGACCTGCTGGCGCGCCGCTACGTGGGCGAAGACGCCCGCGCCGCCCGCCACGTGGAAGCGGCGCGCGACAGCGCCCGCCGCGCCGCGCAGCTCACGCAGCGGCTGCTGGCCTTCTCGCGCCAGCAGCCACTGCAGCCCGAACCGGTGGACGTGAACAAGCTGGTGGCCGGCATGTCCGACCTGCTGCGCCATTCGCTGGGCGGCGCGGTGCTGCTGGAAACGGTGCTGGCCGGCGGCCTGTGGCGCGCCCATGTCGACCCCAACCAGCTGGAAAACGCCATCCTCAACCTGGCGGTCAATGGCCGCGACGCGATGTCCGACGGCGGCCGCCTGACCATCGAAACTGCCAACGCCTGGCTGGACGAGCGCTACGTGGCCGAGCACCCCGGCCTGCCGGCCGGCCAGTACGTGATGGTGGCCGTCAGCGACACCGGCACCGGCATGTCGCCCGAGGTGCTGGCCAAGGCCTTCGACCCCTTCTTCACCACCAAGGACGTGGGCCGCGGCACCGGCCTGGGCCTGAGCCAGGTCTATGGCTTCGTGCGCCAGTCGGGCGGCCACGTGAAGATGTATTCGGAGCCCGGCCAGGGCACCGCCGCCAAGATCTACCTGCCGCGCCTGACCGGCCCGCAGCCCGACGCGCAGGCCGCCAGCACGCCGCAGCGCCTGCCCCGCGGCGAAGCGCACGAGCTGGTGCTGGTGGTGGAAGACGAACCGGCGGTGCGCGAGTTCTCGATCGAGGCGCTGACTGAGCTGGGTTATGCGGTGCTGCAGGCCGACAACGCCGCGGCCGCGCTGCGCCTGCTGGATGCCCACCCCGAGGTGGCGCTGCTGTTCACCGACGTGGTGATGCCCGAGGTCAACGGCCGCAAGCTGGCCGATGAGGCACTGCGCCGCCGGCCCGGGCTGAAGGTGCTGTTCACCACCGGCTACACCCGCAACGCCGTGGTGCACAACGGCGTGCTGGATGCCGGCGTGCACCTGATTGGCAAGCCCTTTTCCATCGACGAACTGGCCACCCGCGTGCGTGAGGTGCTGGACGCGGGCGGCTGAGGCGGGCCCCTATGCCACACTGGCGGGCGCCGCTCCCTTTCGTCGTTCCTTGCAGTACCCATGAAACTCCAACGCCTGCCCACCGCCATCGACGGACTGGATGTGATCCTTCAGGGCGGCTTGTTCGAAGGTGGCGTGTACATCTTCGAAGGCCCGCCCGGCGTCGGCAAGACCACGCTGGCCAACCAGATCGCCTACCAGCTGGCCACGCAGCGCCAGCGGCGCACGCTCTACGTCACGCTGCTGGCCGAGTCGCATGCCCGCATGCTGCAGCACATGGAGCAGCAGGTGTTCTTCGACCGTGCCCAGGTCAGCGCCAGCATCTTCTACGTCAGCGCCTACCGCGAGCTGGAGGACGGTGGCCTGAAGGCCGTGGTCGCGCTGCTGCGCGGCGAGCTGCTGCGCAGCCGGGCCTCGCTGCTGGTGATCGACGGCCTGGTGGTCGAACACCGCGGCCTCGATGGCGATCTGGCGCGGCAGTTCGTGCATGAACTGCAGAGCCTGGTCAGCGCCATGTCCTGCACCTGCCTGGTCTTGACCAGCGGCAACGGCAATGCGCTGAGCGCCGAGCAGACCATGGTGGACGGCATCTTCACCTTCGAGGACCACAGCTTCCACTGGCGGGCCGAGCGGCGCATGCAGGTGCGCAAGTTCCGCGGCAGCCAGGTCATCCGGGGCAGCCACACCTTCTGCATCTCGCAGCGTGGGCTGCAGTTCTTCCCCCGGCTGGAAAGCCTGCCGCTTGCCGCCGATGGCGGCTGTCTGGGCGAAGGCACGGTGTCCACCGGCCTGCCGGCATGGGATGGTCTCCTACGCAGCGGCGGGGTGCTGGCTGCTAGTTCTTCCGTCGTGATCGGCCATAGTGGGGCCGGCAAGACGGTGCTGGCGTTGGCCTTCGCGGCAGTGGCCTCACCTTCGGTGCCCGCCCTGCTGATGGCCTGCACGGAGTTCGAGGGCGATCTGCGGCGCTCGGGCACTGAGCTCGGCCTGGACGTGGCTCAAGCGATCGACTCAGGCGCACTGACGGTGGTGCACCTGGGGCACGAGGATGAATCGATGGACGAGATGGGCCACAAACTGCTGCGACTGGTGGACGAGCGCAAGATCCGCCGCGTGGTGGTCGATGGCCTCGAAGGCCTGGCGGACACGCTGGCCTTCCCCGAACGCGGCTACCGCTTCCTGGGGCGGCTGCTGACCGAGCTGAAGTGCCGCGGCGTCACCTCGCTGTTCACCGTCGACCCCGCCGCGCTGGCGGTGGCCGCCGGCACCGGCCTGGCTGAAGGCGTGGTGGGCTGGTTCGACAATGCCTTCGTGTTCCAGACCCGCTTCGGCCATGCCGGTGCAGCCCGCACGCTGGCCGTGGCCAAGGCGCGGGGCACGCAGCCCAGCGCGGCGGATACCGACGTGCAGCTGGCCCTGGCGGGTGCCGAACGCCCGCCCAGACATTGAGCCAGGACCTCCCGATGAAACTGGTTCTGATCGTCGAGGACGAGTTTGGCAACCGGGAGGTGCTGCAGCTGCTGCTGGAAGCCGAGGGCTACCGCGTGCAGGCTGCCTCCAACGGCAAGGCCGCGCTGGCCCTGCTGGCGGCCGAGGTGCCGGCGCTCATCCTGTCCGACTTCATGATGCCCACGATGAACGGCGCCGAGCTGGGACTGCTGGTGCGGCAGGACCCTGCGCTGGCCGCCGTGCCCTTCCTCTTCATGAGCGCCACCAGCGAAGACGTGGTGCGCCAGTCGTTCCGCGACTACGACGCCTTCCTGGTCAAGCCCTTCGACATCGACAGCATGCTGGGCGCCGTCCGGCGCTTTGCCACCCAGGGCCGGCCCCCGCAGCCCACGAGCCAGGAGGTGGGCGACTCGATGCGCCAGCTGCTCAAGGGCATCGAGCTGCCGCCCGGCCCCGAACGCTGAGGCGGCGCCTGCCGGGCTTCAAGGCGCGGCCAGCGTCCACTCGGCCACCACGCGGCCGGGCATGGCCAGGCGTTGCACGCCCTGCGTGAGGCGGCCCAGCCGGACGAGGCCCGGCGAGTGCTGGAAGTCCTTGTGGAACAAGGCCACGTTGCCCCAGGGCGCGTAGTAGGCCATGTCGCCCGCCATGGGCGCATAGCCGGCGGGCGCGCCTTCGGTGGTCAGGGCTCGCGGCAGCACCGCGATCTTCTCGGTGGCGGCGTAGTCTTCCAGGCTCAGCCGCAGCGGCAGCAGCGCGGCGAAGTCCCGCGCGGTGGGGTGGTCGTCCAGCAGCAGGTCGAGGCGATGGTCGCCCAGCTTGAGCAGCAGCTTCATGGCAGGCACGGGTGAGGCCCGCACGCTGCCCGCGACCAGTGCGGTGGCCCAGGCCAGGCGCAAGGCGTGTCGGCGGTTCAACGGTGGCGGGCAGTGGTTGGGCAGATTCATGGTGGCATCCGTGCGGGCACTTTAAACATCGCATTCATCAGCCGCGCCCATAGGCGCTTGAAGCGCACGGCGGCTAGTCGCGCGGGGCCCTGCTGCCTAGAGTGCCGGGCTTTGCACCGCCCCGCATGACGCCCGCCAGCCTGCCTTCCCACGCCGCCCACCCTGACCACGGTCCGCAGGCCTGGAGCGCCGTGGGCGCGATGACGCTGTGCGTGGCCATGCTCATCGCCTCGGAGTTCATGCCGGTGAGCCTGCTCACGCCCATCGCGCGTGACCTGCACGCCAGCGAGGGCATGGCCGGCCAGGCCATCGCCATCTCGGGCCTGTTCGCGCTGGTCACCAGCCTGCTCATCCCCACGCTGGCCAGCCGCTTCGACCGCCGGCAGGTGCTGGTGGCCCTGACCGCGGTGATGGTGGCTTCGCTGGTGCTCATCGCGCAGGCCTCGAGCTTCGGCCTGCTGATGATGGCCCGCGCGCTGCTGGGCGTGACCATCGGCGGCTTCTGGTCGCTGTCCACCGCCACGGTGATGCAGCTGGTCTCGCCCCCGCACCATGCACGCGCGCTGGGGCTGATGTACATGGGCAATGCCGCGGCCACCGCGCTGGCGGCGCCGGTGGGCAGCGCCCTGGGCGGCGTGCTGGGCTGGCGCGGCGTGTTCTGGCTGCTGGTGCCGGTGGGCCTGGTCACGCTGCTATGGCAGGCGCTGGCCCTGCCCCGCATGCCCCCGGCCCGCGCGATACCGCCCGGGCGCGTGCTGGGCCTGCTGCGGCGCCCGCAGGTGCGGCGGGCGGTGATCGCCACCATGCTCACCTTCGCGGGCGCTTTCGCCACCTTCACCTACCTGCGGCCGTTCCTGGAAACGCGGGCGCAGGCCACGCTGGCGCAGCTGTCGCTGCTGCTGCTCAGCCTGGGCGCTGCCGGCTTCGCGGGCACCACGCTGGCCACGCTGTGGGTGGGCCGGCGCCTGTACACCCTGCTGTGGGCCGTGCCGCTGCTGCTGGCCGCGGTGACGCTGGCGCTGCTGCCGGCCGCCCCGCTGCTGTGGCTGACGGCACTGGCCCTGGCGGCGTGGGGCGCCCTGAATGCCGCGGCGCCGGTGGCCTGGTTCAACTGGCTGGCGCAGGAGGTCAGCGACGAGCCCGAGGCCGCCGGCGGCCTGATGGTGGCCGCCATCCAGCTGGCCATCATGGCCGGCGCCGCCTTCGGCGGGCTGTTGCTGGACCAGCTGTCGATCGACGCCACCTTCGTGGGCGGCGCGGTGCTGCTGGTGGCGGCCGCGGGCGTGGCGGCCGGGGTTGGAGCACACCGACCACAACCGCAGAGATGACATCGAATCTGGTAGTGATCGCCCGGCAATTGACCCATATGATGCGCTGGCGGAGCACCGCGCCGGGGGCCTGCCACCATGAATCACCGCCAGACCTACATTTTTCGCGGCCTGCTGGTGATCGTGGCTGCAGTGGCCACGCCGCTGGTGGCGCTGCTGGCCTACAACCTGGCCGACCAGCATGGCGACGACATCGCCGCCGCCAAGGCCC
>CAKZXL010000191.1 GCA_937883885.1 uncultured Aquincola sp.
GCCAGACCGCCCAGCAGGCACCACAGGCCCGCGCTGGTGCGAAGCCATTGGGCCGATTTGGCGCGCCCGCGGGCCGGCCGCCACAGCAGCCGCCACACCCCCACAGCCGGTAGCGCCAGCAGCGCGGCCAGCAGCCACAGCCCCGGCAGCAGCAGCCAGGTGGCGCCCAGCAACACCGGCAGGCCGGCCAGCAGGCTCAGCGCCAGCGCGGCCCACAGCAGGGTCGACAGGCGGATGGCCAGCTTTTGTCGCGCGGAGGCGGCGGTGGGGTTTGGGGCGGCGGCCGCCCGCGGTGCAGCGTCGTTCACCTTCAGAACTTGCGCCCGGCGCCCCAGTCGCCCACGTCGCACTTGCCGGAGAAGCCGGGCTTGTCCTTGATCTCCACCATGCCGGTGCGGCGGTCGATCTGCACGTTGAGGCGGTTCAGGCCGCTGACGTGGTATCGGGCGGTGATGCTGTCTGGTGACATGCGCACGTCTTCCAGTTGCCACCAGCCGTCCACACCGCCGGAGTTGAGCGGCGGGATCATCTTGCCGCTGAGGTGGATGCGTCCGCCACCGTCGCGGAACTCGAACTGCACGCCGGTCTGAAACTGCTCGTCGGCGGTTTCCGTGCGTTGCGTGGGCTCATAGTGCTTGCGCTTGTCGTTCCACTCGTAGCCGGAGTGGCTGGCGTACACCGCATGTTCACCCTGGCCATAGCACACCAATGTGAGCGTGTCCGGCTGGTGCGGCCGTGGCGGCGGTGCGGTGGCCACCCCACCGGGGCGGCAGTTCTGCTCCGGGATGCGGCTGATCGAGGCATAACGGCCATCGTCGGTGGCGATGGCCACGCAGGCGCGCTGCACGTCGCTCCACCACAGCGTCCACGATTGGTCGCGCACCCGCGTGGCCCGCACCTGCTGGTAGCCACGCGCCTGCATCTGCGTCTCGCCGCCCGCACCGCGCGCACCGACCAGGTCGGCCAGGTCGGTGGGTGTCTGCGCGTGGGCCTGCGGCACCGCCAGCACACCGGTCAACACGATGGCGATGACGCCCGGTCTGAGCATGCGCATGGTGACTCCTGATTGCTGCGGCGGGATGATGGCATCGGGCAGCGAAGTTCGCTGTAGGTCAAGGACTACGAGGCAGCCGTCGGCGGGGTCCGGCGCAGGTGGATGTCGAGCTGGTTGTACGGGATGTCGATGCCCTCGGCCTGCAGCGCCGCCAGCGTGCGGGCCAGCAGTTCGCTGCGCAGGCTGCCCCAGGCGCCGATGTCCTGTGTCCAGGCCCTCAGCACGAAGTTCAACGCGCTGTCGCCATAGCCGGTGAGCTGAGCCGCCGGCGGCGGCTGCGCAGCGATGCCGGGCAGGCGGCGCGCCACTTCTTCCAGCAGGGCCAGCACCCTCGACGGATCGGTGTCGTAGGCGGCAGTCACCGTGATCTCGATGCGGCGGCTGCGGTCGAACAGGGTCCAGTTGGTGAGGTTGCTGCTGACCAGCAGCCCGTTGGGCACCACCACGTCGGCGCCTTCGTAAGTGCGGATGATGGTGGCGCGCAGACCGATCTCGCGCACGGTGCCGGCCGTCGGGCCCACCTCCACCAGGTCACCGGGCTGGATGGGCCGCTCGACCATCAACACCAGGCCCGAGACGAAGTTGTTCACCACGTTCTGCAGCCCGAAGCCAATGCCCACGCCCAGCGCGCCGAAGACCAGCGCCAGCTGGCTGACCTGGAAGCCCGCCGCCGACAGGGCCACCAGGGTGCCGAGCAGCAGCACGCCGTAGTAGCTGAGCGAGGCAATGCTGTTGCCGGCGCCGCGCGGCAGCCCGGCGTGGCCCGGCAGTTCGTCGCGCAGCAGACGCCGCACGGCGCGCGCGGCCCAGTAGGCCAGCGCGACCGACACCATGAACACCAGCACGTCACCCAGGTGCACCGATACCTGGCCTACCTCGACCCCCAGGCCCAGCACTTCCATGCCCACCCGTTGCAGCGGGCGCAGCACCCGGAAGCGGTCCATCGCGTACAGCAGCCAGCCCAGGCCGGCACCGAGGGCCAGCAGGCGCATGCCGGCCTTGAGCACCACCGGTTCATGCTGGCGCACCAGCCGGCGACGCGCCACCTCCGGCTGGTCGAGGATGGCCAGCACGAGGCCGGTGCCCGCCGCGACGGCCGCGGTCAGCAGCAGCGCCATGTAGCCGCTGTCAATGACGCCGCTGGTGAGCGTTTCGGCCAGGGAGACGTTGCCCACCAGGTTGCAGGCCGCGGCAACGGACAGCAAGGCGAGTGCAGTCCAGGCGGTCGGTCGCACCAGGCGTTGCAGCAGGCCGGCCGGGCCATCCACCCCCGCCGGCACAGGCCGACCCAGCAGCCAGAGCGTGAGCGCCAGCGCCACGCCGTTGAGCAGCAGCAGGAAGAGGCGGTACAGCGCCGGGTCGGCGACGGCCGCCACACCGACGCGGTCGAGCGCATACAGCGCGATGGCTGCCTGCGGCCAGGCGCCCAGCGTGCGCAAGAGGCTGGCGGGCAGCAGCCGCAACACCGGCAACAGCGCCAAGGCCAGCGCTGCCTCCTGCACCAGCATCGGTGCATCGGGCTCCAGCACCAGCACGGCCAGCATGGCCAGCAGCAGCCAGGCCGAGATCGGCCGGCGCAGGGCCTGCGCCACGCGGTGCGGCGGCGAAGCGGCGCCCTGGGCTTGCGCGCCCTGGCGCCGACTGCGGACCACCAGCCACAGGATCAGCGGCAACAGCAGCAGCTGCACGATGCGCAGGGCTTGCTGGTTGCCGGTGTGAGCCGCGTGGTAGTCGATGGCGAACTGGCGTTCGATCTGCAGGCCGCTCACCACCTGCTCCCAGGCCGTGCGGGAGCCGACGCTGGTCCCCAGGCCCTGCCACAGCGGCGACACGTCGGTTTGCAGCAGGCGGCGGTCCAGGTCGTCGATGGCCGCTGCCACGTCATTGCTGCCGGCGCGGATGCGCGCTTTTACATCGCTGGCGCGCTGCGTCAGCGCCAGCTGCCGGGTCAGGGCAGCGCCCAGCCCGGCCTCGGCCTCGTCGATCTGCCCCTGCAGGGCTTGCACACGCTCTGCCAGAGCGGGCGGCAGGACATCGAGTTGACCCGCCGTGCGCGTGGCCGCCCAGGCTGCGCGACGCTGCGACAACTCGACGGCCGCATCGCCGTAGGGCGCCAGGGCCCAGCGTGCCTGCAGCTCCCAGGTGGCAAAGCGGCGCGCGTCGAAGTCCCAATGCCGGGCCAGGCTCTCCAGGCGCATGATGGGCAGCAGGTGCAAGGCGCCGCCCGCGCTTTGGGCGAGCTTGGCCTCCACAGGCCGCACGATGGCATCCAGCGAGCGACCCAGACGGTCGGACGGGTCAGGCGCCTGCAGCAGCTGGCGAGCGCGGTCCACGCGCTGCTGATCCTCGTCGGCACGGGCCAGCAGGTCGGACACAGGCACCGGCGCAGTCAAGGCGGCAGAAGCGCTGGCACCACCGGCCGGCACGCTCTGCGCCCAGCTGGCCACAAAAGCCGTCAGCGCCCACGACAGCAGCGCTGCACGCCCCAGGCAGTGCAGGACGCTCAGGGCGCGAGAAAGCGGTAGGTGGCGCATGCGGGGGCGATTGTGCACAGCCCAGGTCCAGTGCATGGCTTGCACAGGCGGGGGCCATTTCTGTGGTGCAGGTAGCGCCGTCGCGCGCCGCCTTCTGCCGGCAGAGGTCGCAGGCGCCGAGGGGCGGTCCTGCAGCGGGAGCGGGCGATCAAGCTTCCAGCCAGGGCGGCTGCTGTCGGCCACTACCGGTCGGTCGCCCCGCGCGCCCAGTCGTGGCCTCGACGAGCGGCTGAACGACAGGTTTCCGGCGGCGAGTCGCCGCCTGTCTTCGGCTTGACCCGGCCATGAACGGTCAGCCGGACAGTGCAGCAGTGCTTGGGTGGATCCGTCGGCGGGCGCATTCAAGAACTGGCGGGCTTGGTCGGCAGGTCGCCCGGCATCAGCACCTCTCCGTTGGGCCCCCAGTCGACCCGGGTGATGCCGGGTTCCAGCGCCTCCAGCCGGCGTCGTTCCAGTTCGCCCTCGCTCGGCGTGGCGCTCGGGTCGAAGGCGAGCGCGGCCCGCAGGTCCGCCAGCAACTGCGGCTCGCTCCACGGCTTCGGGATGTAGCGGAACACGCCGGCCAGATTCACCGCGTCGACGACGGCGCCGAAATCGGCCGAGGCGCTGAGCATCATGCGCACGATGCGCGGGTCCAGGTCCCTGGCGCGGGCGAGCAGGCTCACGCCGTCCAGCCCCGGCATCCGGTAGTCGCTGACCAGCACGTCGAACCGCGCCCGGTGCAGTCGCTGCAGCGCCTTCAGGGGATCGGCACAGAGCTCCACCTCGAGCTGCTGCGGCTCGAAGTGCCGGCGCAGTGCGTGCAGCACCGGCGTCTGGTCGTCGACGATCAACAGGCGCTTCACCGTTCGGCCTCCCCGGGTGCATGGACCGTCAGCGTCACCGCCAGGCCATGCTTGCGTTCGAAGGCACGGATGCGGCCGATCAGGTCTTCGGTCAGTTTCTGTCCGGCCGACAGCAGCAGCACGCCCTCGGGCGACACAAAATCCTGCGCCAGCGTGTGGCCGGCGCGCAGGTCCGAACTGCCCAGGCGCTGCGTCGACCGGGCCGGCCTGGCCGGTGCGGCCGAGAACAGCTGGTCGAAGGCGTCGACGACCGCCGGGTCGAAGCGGCTGCCGCGGCCGGCCTGCACGACCTGGCGCGCTTCGAGGATGCCCAGCGCGTGGCCGTCGATCCGGCCCCCGCGCAGATCCTCAAAGGCATCGGCCACTGCCAGGATGCGGGCCCCGAGCGGGATCGCCGCCCCGCGCAGGCCGTCCGGAAAGCCCTGCCCGTCCCAGCGCTCGTGGTGGGCGCGGATCAGCGGCGCCACGCCCTGCAGGTCGTCGCTGGCCAGCAGGGCCTGCTCGCCGAGCACCGGGTGCAGCCGGTAGCGCTGCAGTTCGTCGCGGTCGAGGCGGTTCACCGGCCGCGCCAGCACGGCGTCGCTGAGGCCGATGTGCCCGATGTCGTGCAGCAGCGCCGCGATCGGCAGGTCGTGGGCGGTGGCGGCGTCCACCGTCATCGCCTGGGCGATGCGCCGCGTCAGGTCCGCCACCTGGCGCGCATGGCCGAACTGCGCACTGCCTCGCAGGTCGATCAGGGCGGTAAAGGCCTTGATGGAGGTCAGGTAGTTGCGCTTGAGCCGGTCATTGGCCGCCGCCAGCTCCGCGGTGCGCAGCCCGACGCGCGCCTCCAGCTCCGCGTTCAGTGTCTTCAGCTCTTCGTTCTGCCGGTGGGTCAGCCGCTCCAGCGCCGCCTTCTCGGCCTCCACCTGCTGGCCTCGAGCGACCTGGCGCAGCGTCAGCAGCAGCTCGTCGTCGTTCCAGGGCTTGGTGATGTAGCGGTGCAGCCGGCCGCGGTTGATGGCGGCGATCGTGGCGCCGAGGTCGGCCTGCCCCGTCAGCAGCAGCCTGGCGGTGCGCGGCCAGCTGCGGCCGACCTCTTCGAGCAGCTGCACGCCGTCCATGCCCGGCATGCGCATGTCCGAAAGCACCGCGTCGACGGGTTCCCTGGCCAGCAGCGCCAGCGCCTCTTCGGCGCGTTCGGCCGTCAGGAAGCGCCATCCGGTGGTGCGGAACAGCCGCCGCAGCGCGGCCAGGATGTTCGGCTCGTCGTCGACGGCCAGCAGCGTCCACGGCGCATCGGCGGCGTTCATTCGGTGCCCGCCTCGCCGGTCGGGCGGCGCACCGGCAGCGTCACCCGGAAGCAGGAGCCGCGGCCCGGTTCGCTGCGCACGTCGATGCGGCCATGGTGCTTCTGCACGATGCCGTAGGCCAGCGACAGGCCCAGGCCCGTGCCGCGGCCCACCGGCTTGGTGGTGAAGAACGGGTCGAAGATGCGCTGCCGGTGTTCGGGCGCGATGCCGCAGCCGTTGTCCTCGACCTCCACCCAGACCTCGTTGCCGGCGTGAGCACTGCGCACTACGATCAGCCCCCGCTGCGGCCCGATGGCATGGGCCGCGTTGACCAGCAGGTTCAGGAACACCTGGTTCAGCTCCGAAGGCAGGCAGTCGATGTTCGGCAGGGCGCCGTACTCACGGTGGACGTCGGCGCGGTACTTGATCTCGTTGGCGACGATGTTCAGCGTCGAGTCGATGCCTTGGTGCAGCGAGGCCGAGACCCACTCCTGGTGGGTGTCCACCCGCGAGAAGTCCTTCAGGTCCTGCACGATCTTGCGCACGCGTGACAGGCCCTCCTTGGACTCCCCGAGCAGCAGCGGGATGTCCTGCTTCAGGTAGTCCAGCTCGACCCGCTCGCGGATCGCCGCAAGCCGGGCCGCGACGGCCCCGTCGGCCAGCGCAGGTTCCGCCTGCTCGTAGGCCGCCAGCATCTCGAACAGCCGCTGGAGATAGACCTCCAGCGTGCCGAAGTTGGAGAACACGTAGCCGATCGGATTGTTGATCTCGTGCGCCACACCGGCGGCGAGCTGGCCGATCGAAGCCAGCCTTTCGGCCTGCAGCAGTTGGTGCTGCGCGCTGCGCAGGCTTTCGTTGAGCGCACGCAGCTCCTGGTTCGCGCGCTGCAGGGAGACGAGTTCGGGTTCGGAGTCCGGCATGGTCTTCAAGGAAACAGTGCGTCGCACAGGGTCTGGAACTGGTGCTCGGTCTGGGCGAACAGCCGCATGCAGGCCGCGTCGTCCAGGCCGCAGGCGGCCCAGAGCGGCAGCACCAGCGTCGGCACCGCCTCGTCCGCGTCGCCGGCCAGCCCCAGCGCATGCGCGATGCCGTCGGCCACATGCGCCAGGCCCGTCAAGGTGAGTCCGGCCTCCGCCGGCGGTGCGTGATGCTCCCGGATGGCATCCACGATGGCCGGCGCGAAGTTCCACTGCCGTGCGATCAACCCGCCGACCTCGGCGTGATCGAGGCCGAGCACCGCGCGCTCGGCTTCGCAGGCGGTGCAGTCCGTGTCGCGCCGCCATCGTTCGGCCGCGGCATAGGCCGGCGCAAACGCGCTGGCCAGCGCCATCCGGCCGATGTCGTGCAGCAGGCCGACCGTGAAGGCCAGGTCGGCGTCGTTGCGGCCCAGCTCGCCGGCCAGCGCCTGGGCACACAGCGCGCTGCTGATCGAGTGGCGCCAGAAGCTGTCGTGGTCGAAGGCTGCATGGCGCCGGAAGCTGCCGGCCAGCCCCGCCGCCGTGACCACGCCGCGCACCGTGCGCAGGCCGAGCACGCCGATCGCCTCGGCCACCGAGCGCACCTGCCGGCCACGCCCGTAGAACGAGGAATTGGCCAGCCGCAGCGTCTTGGCCGCCAGGGCCTGGTCGCGGGAGATCTTGGCCGCGTACTGCCCGGCGCTGAGCTCCTCGTGGCCCAGCGATTCCACCAGTTCGAGCACCACCGAGGGCAGCGGCGGCAGGTCGCGCAGCGCGGCGAGCAGTTCGGCGCGTGCGATCGGCAAGAGGGTCGTGGTCATCGGGCAGGCGCCTGGCGATAGCGCTGCACGACGTGCAGCAGCGGGTGCACGCGACCTTCGCGCAGGCTGTGGCGGAACAGGTGGGTCAGCGCCTGTGGCAGCGCCGCCGGGGCGGCAGGAATGACGGGGGTGCTCATCGGGCAGCCCCGGACTGCGGCAGCAGCACCAGCAGGCGGCCGCGGGCGTGGCCCGTCAAGGCCCGGCTCATCGCCCACCAGCGGCGATCCACCAGCGTGACGAGCAGGGCCTGGCCCTCCAGCGCCGGCTGCAGCGCCGGCGGCAGCTGCTCGACCGCGGGCGTGCCCAGCAGGACGCCACCGCGTCCGCACAGCACCCGGGCCGGCGCGTTGACAAACACCAGCAGGCCTTCGTCGTCGATGCCAAACACCGGCACCGGCACGGCGTCGAGCAGCTCCTGCGCCGCCTCCCGGGTGCCGACCTCGCGCTCATTCTGTTCGCGTTGTGCCGCCAGCAGCGACTGCAGACGCGCGTTCAGCTCGGCCAGTTCGCGGTTGGCGGCCTGGACCTCCTGGTCGAGGCGGCGGTTGCGGTCGGCCAGTTCCTTCAACGCGAAGGCCTCGCGCAGGTGGGCCCGCAGCTCGTCGTCGTCCCAGGGCTTGGCGAGGAACTTGTAGATGGCACCCTCGTTGATCGCATCGGTGATCGACTGCAGCTCGGTGTAGCCCGACAGCACCAGCCGGATCGTGTCCGGGTAAAGCTGCCGGGCCCGCCGCAGCAGCTCGACGCCGGTCATGCCGGGCATGCGCTGGTCGGACAGGATCACGTCGATCGGGTGGCGGGCCAGGAGCTGCAGCGCCTGCTCGGCGCTGCAGGCGCTGAGCACCCGCCAGCCCTCGGCGCGCAGCAGCCGGCGCAGCGCGGCCACGATGTTGTCCTCGTCGTCCACCAGCAGCAAGGTGCGCTGCTGGTCGCGCCGCCCCAGCAGCGCCGGATCGATCTGTCGCCCTTCCTGCAGCATGACCGCGACCTCCGCAGCGGGCATCGCGGCGCTGAACCAGTAGCCCTGCATCTGGTCGCACTGGTTGGCGGCCAGCAGCGCCGCCTGGCCTTCGCTCTCGACACCTTCGGCCAGCACCTTCATCCGCAGGCCGTGTGCCATCGTGATGATGGCGCGCGTGATCGACACGTCCTCCGCGGGCGCCGCGACGTCGGGCACCAGCGAGCGGTCGATCTTCACCACGTCCACCGGCAGCCGGCGCAGGTAGCTGAGGCTGGAGTAGCCGGTGCCGAAGTCATCGAGCGAGACCTCGACGCCGAGCGCGCGCAGCTCCTGCAGGTGCCGCACGGCCTGGTCGAACTTGGCGATCAGCATGCTCTCGGTGACCTCGACGCCGAACAGGCGCGGGTCGAGGCCGGACGCGGCGAGCAGGCCTTCGATGCGCCGCGCCAGATCCGGCTGCAGCAGCTGCCGCGCCGACAGGTTGACCGCCATGCGCAGCGGCGGCAGCCCGGCCCGCTGCCAGGCCGCCGCCTGCTCGATGGCGCGCCGCAGCACCCAGTCGCCGATGGCGACGATCAGGCCGGTCTCCTCGGCAATCGGGATGAACCGATCCGGCGCGATGCGGCCCAGCGTCGGATGCTGCCAGCGCAGCAGGGCCTCGACGCCGACGATGCGGCCGTGGACGAGATCGACCTGCGGCTGGTAATGCAGATCCAGCTGATCGTCGCGCAGCGCATGGCGCAGCGCGTTCTCCAGCGCCAGCCGTTCGGGGTCGTCCTCGTGCGGCATGCCGGCATAGACGCTCACCTGGTTGCGGCCCAGCAGCTTGGCCTGGTGCAGCGCGGCGTTCGCGCGCCGCAACAGGGTGTCGGAGCGGTCGCCATCGGCTGGCGCTGTGGCGATGCCGATGCTGCAGGTGATGTGGACCTCGTGCCCTTCGATGACCATCGGCCGGGCGATGCCGTCGAGCAGGGCCTGCGCCGTGTGCAACGGAGGCGCCGACGGTGCCGGCATCACGATGACGAACTCGTCGCCGCCGCGTCGCGCCACCAGGTCGGTGCTGCGCACGGTGGCGGCGATGCGCTGTGCCGCTTCGCGCAGCACCGCATCGCCGATATGCGGGCCCAGTCCGTCGTTGATGCGCTTGAAGCGATCGAGCTCGAGCACCAGCACCGCGGTGTGGCGGGTCGTCTGCAGCGTCGTGCCCAGGCGCTCGAACAGCAGCTGGCGGTTGGGCAGCCCGGTGAGTTCGTCGAACTGCAGCAGCTGGCGGATGCGGCGCTCGGCGGCCCGACGCTCGCGGATGTCGTCGATGCAGACGTGCGCGAAGGAGGTGCTGTCGCTGGTCACCAGGCTCACGGACACGTCGACCGGAATCTCATGCCCCTGCTGGTGGCGCACGCTGGTCTCGAAACGCAGGGAACCGCTTTCGCACAGCTCGTGCCAGCGCTGCGGCCAGTGGGCCATGTCGACCTGCGTATCGATGTCGGGCACGCGCAGGCGCAGCAGCTGCTCCCTCGACAGCCCGAGCAGCCGGCAGGCGGCAGCGTTGGCATCGCGGAAGGCGCCGTCGGGGCCCACCTGCAGCAGCGCGTCGTTGGCCTGCTCGACGGCATGGCGCGTGAGCTGCAGCTGATGCTGCGCCTGCTCCCGCTCGGTGACGTCGCGCGCTGACGGGATCAGCCAGGCCACCTGGCCCTCCGTGTCGTAAAGCGGCAGCAGCGAAAAGTCCATCGCCAGCAGCGCGCCGCTGCTCGTGGCCACCCGCACATCGAAGCGCGAGGCCTCGCCGCGCAAGGCGCCCTCCACCGCCTGCTGCAACCGTTGCCGCGACAGCTCGCAGGCCTGCCACCAGGGGGTGGTGTCGAAGCGCCTGCCGAGCACCTGCTCCGGCGAGCTTTCAATGGCACTGAGCGCCGCCTGGTTGGCATAGCGCAGCACGCCCTCGGTATCGAGCAGGCCGGCAAAGATGGATGGCCCGAGCCGATCCAGCACCTCGTGCAGGGCGGTCTCGACGGCGGACGGCCGTGGGTCGGCCTCCGCTGGCGTCAATGCGGGCGGGCAGGGCGGCATGGGCGTGACGACTCGGATGTGCACATGGCCGCAGTCTGCGCCGCCGTTGGCGTCGGCGGCCCGAGCAGTTGCGGGCCTGGCCGACCGGATCAGATGGACGGCTGCCCGGCGGTCTCTGTGCGCACGGCGTCAGCGGCCAGTCGCGCCAGCGTGCGAACGGCGCCCTCGAGCGTCGCATCCCACGGCTGCCCGCCGTTCAGCCGGATGTGGTGCTGGAAATCGGCCCGGGCCGAGAACATCGGACCCGGGGCGAGGCTGATGCGCTGCGCCAGTGCGGCGCGATGCAGCGCCATCGCATCCACCCCGACCGACAGCTCGACCCAGAGGAAGTAGCCACCCGCCGGCCGCACCGCCCGCGTGCCGTCCGGGAAGTGCCGGGTGACGGCATCGAACAGACTGTCGCGACGCGCCTGCAGCGCCCGGCGCAGGCTGCGCAGGTGGCGGTCGTAGCCGCCTTCCTGCAGGTATTCGGCCACCGCCGCCTGCACGGGAATCGACCCGGACAGGCTCGTCATCAGCTTCAGCCGCTGCACTTCGTGCGCCCAACGCCCGGGCGCGGCCCAGCCGACCCGGTAGCCGGGCGCCAGGCACTTGGAGAAGGACGAACAGTGCAGCACCAGGCCACGGCGGTCGTAGGCCTTGGCAGGCAGGGGCGCCGCGTTGCCCTCGTACAGCTCGGCATAGACGTCGTCCTCGATCAGCGGCAGGTCGTGGCGGCCCAGCAGCTCGACGAGGTCGCGCTTCTTCGCCTGGGGCATCAGGCTGCCGAGCGGATTCTGGAAGTTCGTCATCAGCCAGCAGGCCTTGGGCCGGTAGAGCTCGATCACCTGCGCCAAGCGCCCGAGATCGATGCCCTCGCGGCAATGCGTCGGCACCTCGATCGCGCGCAGGCCCAGGCGCTGCAGCGCCTGCAGCGCGACGTAGAAGGTGGGCGACTCCACCACCACCGCGTCACCCGGGCGCGTGACCGCGTTCAGGCACAGATTCAAGGCCTCCATCGCGCCGTGAGTGAGCACGATCTCCTCGGTGGCGATCGGAAGACCCTGCCGCAGATAGCGCTTGGCGATCTCCCGCCGCAGCCGCAGGTTGCCCGGCGGCAGGTCGTCGACCATGTTCCAGGGCTCGAGCCGCCGCGTGCTGGAGACCAGCGCCCGGCGCAACCTGTCCAACGGAAACAGCTTGGGATCAGGAAAGGCGGATCCAAACGGCACGATGTCGCGGGCGCGCGCAGAACCCAGGATCTCGCACACCAGGTCGTTGACCGCGACGGTCTTGGCGCCGGACTGCGGCTCCGTGGTTCGCGGCTCACCAAGCAGCACGCCATCGGCACGCGCGGCCACGAAGTACCCTGAGCGCGGCACCGCGCGAACGAGGCCGCGCGATTCCAGCAGGTAGTAGGCCTGGAACACCGTGCTGGGGCTGAGCCCCCGGCCTGCGCAGGTCTGGCGCACGGAAGGCAGCCGGTCACCGGGGCGCAGAACGCCGGTCGCGATCTGGTGCTCGATCTCCCGGGCCAGCACCTCGTACCTGGGAACGGAGGCGGAAGTGGAGGATGTGGGCATGGTGGCAGCACCGCGCCTCAGTCCAACCACTGGCAGCGTAGGGGAGCGTTGAGCCAGTCTACAGATTCAATGGCCCATTGCAATCAAGCCTTGCCCCAGCGGATGTGGGGACCGAGGACGCGGGCCTTGGAACGCCACCCGCCACACCCGAGGCGCAACAGATCTTCCGTTTCGTGCGGGCAAAGTTCGCTTCGGGTCGAAAGCCGTCGCTCGGTGCCGGCCTTGCAAGGGTCCGCACCCAGTCTTGATCCGACGTTCATCAAACCGCCTGCGACACACCCTTCCGTCCGCCTGCCGTCATTCGGCATCGGCGCATTGGCGGCAGATATCGCTGGGCTGGCGCCTGTCGTCGCCCGGCCGGCGCAGCGCGGCTGACGGGTTCAGCGCCTCCACACCCTCGCCGAGGCAGAGCCCGCGGCCGAGTGCGTGAAGGTTGCCATCGAGCAGTTGCTCAGCTGCCTGGCGGTGAATGCCGTGGCCATGCCGCCGTCAGAACAACTCGATCCGCGCCCCGCCTGCACCTGCCAGGGCGGCGCCGGCGGGTGGTGCCTCGGCGGCCGCGGCTGACTCGCCCTTGGTGCCGCGGTCGTGTGCCACGCGCTGGGCGTTCATCACGTAGTTCTGGGTCCAGCGGCCCAGCAGCTCTTCCAGCAGCACCGGCGGCGGCGGGGCCTTGCCGTCGATCAGTGCATAGATCTGCGCGAAGTGCTCCGACAGGCTGGCCAGCGCGGCATTGATCTGCTCCAGCAGCTGGCGGTTGATGTCCTGGAACTGCATGTCGCCCAGCGCGCTGATGATGTCGCCGTTGACGCTGGACATGCCGCTGTCCATGTCGGTCGACAGCTTGGACAGGTAGGGCACCACCTCCGACAGCGTGTCGCCCATGGTCTGGATGTGCTGCGCGATCTCGCCCAGCTGGTGGGTGCTGCTGTCGCCGAGCTGGCCGTCGGCGGCCGACATCTCCTCGTCGATGGCGGCGGCCGCACGGGCGATGCCCTGCGTGATCTGCCGCGCCGCATCGTTGGTGAGGGTGGACAGGCGCCGCACCTCGGTGGCCACCACCTTGAAGCCCGCGCCTTCGCGGCCCGCGCGGGCCGCCTCCACGCTGGCGTTGATCGACAGCAGGTTGGTCTGGCGCGAGATCTCGTCGATGGTGGCCGATAGCGGCAGCAGCTGGCGCACCCGCTCGGCCACTGCGCGCACACGCTCGCGGTAGGCCTGCTGCTCGACCTCGAAGCGGGCCTGGTGCTGCGCCAGCGCGGCCACGGCCTGGCCATGCTGGCCGGCCTGGCCGAGCGAATCGGCCGACAGCCGCTGCGAGCGGGTCACCGCTTCCATGATGCGGCCGCGCAGCTCTTCGGTTTCGCGGTGCACGCGGTTCATGCGCTCGCCCATCGACATCACCGCCGCTTCGGAGGTCTGGATGGTGACTTCCACCTGCTGGCGCAGCACGTTGAAGGCCTGGCGCAAGGTGTGGATGTCCTGCGTGACCACGGCCACGGTGCGCCGGCGGTGGCCCGACAGGATGGGCGCCGTGCGCCGGCCCAGCCACAGGCCGACCAGCGCACCCGGTGCCAGGCCCGCCAGCACCGAGGGGGTGACGACTTGGGGCCACACCACCCAGCCCAGCATGCCGGCCGCCGCCAGCACGCCCAGGCCTGTCGTGGTTTGCAAGAGGGAAGCCCAGCGCTTGCGCGCCTGGGCTTGGGGGGAGGTGCTGTCAGGCATCGCTCAAGCTCCTGGTACCACCTGCTTGATCACCTTCAGGAGATCGGCCCCGCCGACGGGCTTGACCAACCAGCCCGTGGCACCGTGTTTCTTGGCCTCGTCGCGCTTGGCCTGCTGGCTCTCGGTGGTCAGGGCCAGGATGGGCGTGAAGCGCACCAGCTTGCGGGCCTCGCGGATCAGGCCGATGCCGTCGAGCTTGGGCATGTTGATGTCGGTGATGATCAGGTCGGGCTTGAGGCCGCCCTTGAGCTTGTTCAGCGCCACCTCGCCATCGGTGGCGGTGTCCACCTGGTAGCCGCTGATCTCCAGCGTGTTCTTCAGGCTCATCAACATGGTCGCGGAGTCGTCGACCAGAAAGATGTTCTTCTTCATCTCAGTTCCTTGTCAGGGCGGCACGAAGCCAGGGGTCGGGGGGTGGCGCCACCACCTGGGGGGCCAGCGCCATCAGGGTCTGCAGCACCGCCGCATGCAGGTGTTCGCACTTGCCCAGGTGCACGGCCGGCGCCTTCTGCGCCTGCAGCCATTGGCCCAGGGCCTCGGCGTCTTCCACGCTCACATGGCCTTCCAGGGCCGCGTGTTTCTTCAGGTAGCGGATGCCCATCAGAGCAGCTCCTTGGGGTTGAGGATCATCAGCACGCTGCCGTCGCCCATCAGCGCGGTGCCGGCAAAGCCGGTGAGGCCGGCCAGCACGCCTTCCAGCGGCTTGAGGATGATGTCGCTGGTGCCGTGGAACTCGTCGACCAGCAGGCCGATGGTGTCCGAGCCGATGCGCAGCACCAGCACCGCATGCTCCTGGTCGGCATTCAGGCGCGGCGGCTCGTCCAGCCCCAGCATGTCGTTGAGGTTGCGCAGCGGCACGATGCGCCCGCGCAGCACCACGGTCTGCGCGTCCTTGAAGCGGTGGATGTCGTCCGCATGCACCCGCACCGTTTCCACGATCAGGTTCATCGGCACGCCGAAGCGGCGGCCCGCGGTCTCGATCATCATCACGTTGGTCACGGCCATCGACAGCGGCAGCGCCAGCCGCACCGTGGTGCCCTGGCCGCGCACGCTGCTCAGCGACACGCTGCCGTGGATGGCTTCCACCGCCGAGCGCACCACGTCCATGCCCACGCCGCGGCCCGAGAGGTCGCTGATCTGCTGCGCGGTGCTGAAGCCGGGCAGGAACACCAGCTGCACCGCGTCCTCTTCGCTCAGCGCATCGGCACGGTCGGCCGGAATCAGCCCGCGCTCGGCGGCCTTGGCGCGCACCTTGTCGGTGTCGATGCCGGTGCCGTCGTCGGTGATCTCGATCAGCACGCGGTCGCCGTCCTGGCGGGCGCTCACCCGCAGCAGGCCGCAGCGCGGCTTGCCGGCGGCGGCCCGAACTTCGGGCGTTTCCAGCCCATGGTCCAGGCTGTTGCGCACGATGTGGATCAGCGGGTCGGCCAGGCACTCGATGACGTTCTTGTCGGCCTCGGTGTCACCGCCTTCGATCACCAGCTCCACCTCCTTGCCCAGTCGCTTGGAGATGTCGCGCACCAGCCGCACGAAGCGCTGGAAGATGGTGCCCACCGGCAGCAGCCGCACCTGCATGATGGCGTGCTGCATGTCCTCGGCGATGCGGTTGATCACCGAGTACTGCGTCTTGATCTCGCGCGCCAGCTCGCGCTGCTGGAACACCGTCTCGGCCCGGGTGGCCAGGTAGGGCAGGGCGTTCTTGGCCACCACCATCTCGCCGATCAGGTCCATCAGCCGGTCGATCTTGTCCTGGCCCACCTTGAGCAGGCGCGGCGTGCCGCCAGCGGCCTCGTCCACGGGCGCGGGGGCCTGCGCCGGGCGGCGCACCGCCGGGGCGCTGGCGGCGCCGCTGCTGGCGGACCGCACCGCGCCGGCCCCGGAGTAGGGCGTGCCCGCCGGCTGCTGCGCTTCAGCCCAGGCCTGCAAGGCGTCCACGCTGGTGGGCAGCGGCGGCAGCCCTTCGCCCTGATGGGGCATCGACTGGATCAGCCGGCCCAGGGCCACGCGCACCGCAGCCACCGTGCCGGGTGCCACGCCGGGGCGCTGCAGCAGCGCGCGCTGCTCGTTCCACAGCTGGCCCAGGCGGCGCTGCAGCAGCGCTTCGGCCTCGGGTTCCGCCGGCTGGGTGACGGGCTGCAACTGCGGCTGCGACTGCAACTGCGGCTGCGGCTGCGCGGCGGCGGTGAATTCGTGCCAGTCCAGCTGCTCGGGCACGTAGCGGAAATGGTCTTCCAGGTAGGCGCGCGGGGCCTCGCTCACCAGCAGCAACTGCAGGTTGCAGCGGTAGCAATCGAAGTCCGCCGGCGCGGGCCAGGGCTCCACCGGGCTGGCGGCCAGGTGCAGCAGGCCCGGCATCGTGCGCGCGGTGTGCAGCGGATCGTCGCCGTTGAAGAAGGCCTCGGCCCCGGGCCGGTAGCGCACGGCCACGCGGCCGGGGCGGGCCAGCTCGGGCGGCAGGGCCCGGGCCCAGTCGGGCACCGGCGCCGGCGCGGCGGCCCGGGTGTCGGCGGGCGCGGCAGCCGCGGCCAGCTGGTCGGGGGCGGCGGTGTCGGCGTGGTCGGCGTTGCTGGCGCCCGCATCGCCGGCCTGCGTGCGCAGCGCGCCGGCCAGCTGCTGCACCCGGCCGTCGATGCCTTCGGGCAGGCCGCCGTGCGCGCTGATGTGGTCCAGCATCTCGGCCGCGCAGTCCATGGCTTCCAGCAGCGCATCGGCGATGGCGGTGGTCATGCGCAGCGTGCCGCTGCGCATGCGTTCCAGCACGTCTTCGCCGGCATGGGCCAGGCGTTCCAGCGCCTCGAACTCGAACAGGCCGCTGTTGCCCTTGAGGGTGTGCACCTGCCGGAACAGCTCATTGATCAGCTCGGTGTCGCCGGGGTCGCGTTCCACGTCCAGCAGCCGCTTGCCGATCAGCTCCAGCCCCTCGCGCGATTCGGCGACGAACTGGTCCAGCACTTCGCTCATGTTGGTGTTCATGCCGGCACCCCCAGCGCCAGGTGGGCGGCGGCGGCGCGGCGGGCCGCGGCCCGGTCGCCCAGCAGCAGCGCGGCCGTGAGCACCAGCTCGCAGGGCTTGGCGGGCTTGAGCAGGTAGGCATTGGCACCGGCTTCCTGCGCGGCGCTGGCGTCGTGGGCCTGCGCCTCGGTGCTGACCATCAGCACCGGCGTCTGTGCCAGCTCGGGCTGGCGGCGCAGCGCCCGCACGAAGCTGTAGCCGTCCATGCGCGGCATGTTGATGTCGCACACGTACAGGTCGTAGGGCGCTTCCAGCGCCTGGGCCGCGGCCTTTTCCAGCGCTTCCATGCCGTTGACGGCTTCGTCCACCTGCCAGCCGGCGTCGGTGAGCATCTTGCGGTGGTACAGCCGCACGGTGGCGGCATCGTCGATGACGAGGATGTGGGCCTTCAAGCGGGGCCTCCTTCCAGCGGTTTCTGATGGACCATGGCGGCCGGAAAGCGGCGGACCTGGAACAGCGAGGTGATGCGGCTCATCGACTCGGAATGGCCCAGGCAGACGAAGCCGCCGGGGTTGAGCGCATCGAACATGGCTTCGGCCGCCGCGCGGCGCGAGGCATCGTCGAAATAGATCAGCAGGTTGCGGCAGAAGATGAGGTCGATGTCGCGGAAGCGCCGCGTGTCCGCCGGGTCGGACAGGTTCACGCGCGAGAACTCCACCGCCTGCACCAGGTCGCGGCTGATCGCATAGTCGCCGCCGGCCTGCCGGGTGAAATACTTCTGCAGCAGCGGCGGTGGCAGCTGGCCCACCGAGCGCGGCGAGTAGATGCCGCGTTCGGCCTGCGCCAGCACCTGGGTGTCGATGTCGGAGCTGAGGATCTCCACCTCGTAGTCGTCGATCAGCCGCCAGCGCTCCAGCAGGTAGATGGCGATGGAGTACGGCTCTTCGCCGGTGGAAGAAGGAATGCTCCAGATGCGGATGCGGCCGCCCGGCCGCTTGCGCCTGGCGATCTCGTCCAGCATGCCGTTGACCATGGCATCGAACTGGTAGGTCTCACGGAAGAAGTAGGTCTCGTTGACCGTCATCGTGTTGACCAGCCGCTGCAGCTCGTCGCCGCTGCGCTCGAAGCGCAGGGCCATGAAGTAGCTGCGGAAGTCGTCGGCACCGGTGGCGTCGATGCGCTCGAGGATGCGCTTGTCGACGAAGTAGCGCTTGCTGTCGTCGAAGTGGATGCCGGTCTTGCGATAGAAGAAGTCGCGGAACTTGGCGAAGTCCGCGTCGCTGATCTGCCGGCTGTCGGCATCGGCCAGGCTTTTCATTCAGTGGGCCTCGATGCGTTGCAGCGCCATGTCGGTGGCAAAGCCGATGAAGGGGTCGCCGGCAAAGCGCTGGGCGGCCGCCCGCAGCGCGGCCACATGCTCGGGGCCGCCCACTTCGGCGAATACCTCGATGGCCGCGGCCACCACGTTCACCGCCGCGTCCTGCTTGAGCACCTGCAGCAGCCAGGCCACGGTGCGCTCATGCTTAAGCTCGGCCAGCAGGTTGACGGTGAAGATGCGCACGTCCACGTCGTCGTCGTGCAGCAGCGCGCCGATTCGGGGCGCCACCGCGGCCGGCATGGTGGCCAGCACCTCGATGGCGCCGTTGCGCAGCTGGGCATCGTCGCTGCGCAGCAGCGGCAGCAGCGCGGCCACCGCCGCATCGCCGGGCATGCCGCCCAGCGCATGCAGGATGGCTTCGCGCACCCGCGGGCTGGGCTCGTCCAGCAGGCGTTCGCCCAGCAGCGTGGCGGCCTGCGCATGCGCGCCCAGGTCGCGCGCGGCCCAGCGGCGCTGGTCCACGTCGCCCTCGCGCAGCTGGGCCATGAGGCCGGTGAGGTCGCGCGGGTACTCGCGCTGCACCACCGGGTGCATGGCCTCGTGGCTGGCCGGCTTCTTCAGTCCCATGGTGTGCTTGCCTCGCAGTGTGGTCAGGCGTGGGCGGGTGCCCACAACATCAGCTGGCGGGCCACGGCCTGGGCATCGAGCACCAGGGTGGCACCGTCGGCCGCGATCAGTTCCTGCGGCATGCCGAAGACGACGGCGCTGCGCTCGGATTCGGCGATGGTGCGGCCGCCGCCGCGCTTGAGCTGCGCCATCGCGCGGGCGCCGTCGTTGCCCATGCCGGTGAGCTGCACGCCGATGAGCTGGGCCGCTGGCAGGTGCTGCAGCGCGCTTTCCACCATCACGTCCACCGACGGGTGCCAGGGATGGCCGGGCGTCTCGGGCCGGGGCTTGACGGTCAGGCGGCCCAGGTACTCGGACACCACCATGTCGGTGCCGCCCTGGGCGATGTAGATGGTGCCCGGCTCCACCGGCAGCGCACTGCTGCACTCGCGCACGCGCAGCGCGCACAGGCTGTCCATGCGGCGCGCGAAGGCGGTGGTGAAGTTGGCCGGCATGTGCTGGGCCACCAGCACCGGCCACGGGAAGTCGGCCGGCAGTGCGGGCAGGATGTCTTCCAGCGTGCGCGGCCCGCCGGTGGACACGCCCACCAGCACCAGGCCCTCGGGCCGGCCGACGCGCGCCGGCGGCGCCGGTGCGCGGGCGCGGGCCACGGCGGCCGCGGCCAGCCGCTGCGCCGAGGCGGGGCGGGCTGCGGTGGCCGAAGGGCCGGACCGTGTGCCGGCCTCGGCCGCGGCGCGGTAGCGCGGCCGTGCACGGCTGGCGGCACGCACCTTCTGCAGCAGCTGGTCGGCCACGTCGTCCACGCTCAGCGAGATGGTGCCGCCGGGCTTGGGGATGTAGTCCACCGCGCCCAGCGCCAGCGCTTCCAGCGTGACGCGCGCGCCCTGCTCGGTCAGCGAGCTGAGCATGATCACCGGCGTGGGCCGCGCCTGCATGATCAGGCTCAGCGCGGTCAGGCCGTCCATCTCGGGCATGTTCACGTCCAGCGTCACCACGTCGGGTTGCCAGTCGGTCACCCGCTCGATGCCTTCGGCACCGTTGCGTGCGGTGTCCACCTCGTAACCGGCTTCGGTGAGCACGTTGGACACCAGGCGGCGCATCAGCGCCGAGTCGTCCACCACCAGGACCTTGGGCACTGCCGGCTCCCGTTCAAGCGGCCAGCGGCAGGGCCGGCGCGGCGGCCGGTTCGTCGGCCTGGCCCAGCGCCGTGACGGCCTGTGCCTCGGTGGCCAGCAGCAGCTGGGTGGGGTCGATCAGCATCACCAGGCGGGCGCCGCCGTCCAGCTTCGCCACGCGGGTGATGACGCGGCGCTGCTGGGCCGACAGGTCGGGCGCCTGCTCGATGCTCTGGCGGCAGATGCGCAGCACCTCGGCCACCGAATCGACGATGAAGCCGGTGCGCATGCCGCCGATGTTGAAGACCATGATGCGCTGGCCTTCGTTGCGCTCGATGCTGTCCAGCCCCAGGCGGGCGCGCTGGTCGATCACCGGCAGCACGATGCCGCGCAGGTTGATCACGCCTTCCACGAAGGGCGGCGTGTGCGGCACGCGGGTCAGCGCCTCGGGCACGCGCACGATCTCCTGCACGCTCATGATGGGCACGCCGAACTCTTCGGCGCCGAGTCGGAAGATGACGACCTGCGTGTCGTCGTCGACGTTGCTGTCCCGCGTCATGCCGGGCTCCTCGGTGTTGGAAGGGGAATCGTGGCGGGCCGCCGCATCCAGCGCCTCGCGCATGGCGTCCAGGCCCAGCAGCCGCTCGACGGCAATCACCGCCACCAGGCGCTTGCCGTCGTCCAGCCGGCAGATGCGCTCGAACTCCTGCAGGTTGGCGCTGCCGCTCAGCACTGCGGGCACGGGTTCGGCTTCGGTGGGCTGCAGCGTCAGCACCTCCTTGACGGCATCGGTCAGCAGGCCCACCTGGCCGCCGCCGGGCACGGCCACCACCACGATGCGGTGCGCCTCGTCGGGCGGCAGCGCCGGCAGGCCGAACAGGCTGCGCAGGCTCACCAGCGGCAGCAGCCGCTCGCGCAGCGAGATCAGCCCCAGCACATGGTGGGCGGTGTTGGGCACGCCGGTGATGTGCTCCGGCACCTGCACGATCTCGCGCACCTCGGCGATGTCGATGCCGTATTCCTGCCCGGCCACGGTGAAGCTCACCAGCCGCAGCTCGTCGCTGGCATCGGCGGTCCTGTCGGCCGCTTCGTCGCGGAAGGCACGCTCGCCGGCGGCCAGCGTGGCGCCGGTGGTGCGCTGCAGCGCCGCGAACTGGTCGTCCACCAGGCGCTGGAAGTCGAGGATGGGCATCAGCTGGCGCCGGCCATCGGCCGCGCTGCGGTTGATGACACCGCTCAGGTAGTCGGCCTGCACGATGCTTTGCACCTGGCTGGCCGGTTCGATCTCGGCCCGGTCCACGCTGACCACGCTGGCCACGCGATCGACCACGAAGCCCAGCGGCTGGCCCAGGTTGATCACCAGCGCGCGGGTGGCGTCGTCATGCTCACGGTGGCCGGTGTGCAGCACCCGCCGCAGGTTGACGATGGGCAGCACCCGGCCGCGCAGGTTGGCCAGGCCGTCCAGCGCCGCGGGCGCCAGCGGCAGCCGGGCCACGTCGGGCACGCGGATGATCTCCTGCACCGGGGCCATGGGCACCGCGAACATCTGGTCGGCGATGCTGAAGGTGACGAACTGCTGGTCGCTGGCCGGCAGGGATTGCGCCGGTGCGCCGGCGGGGGACGAGGCGTCGCTCACGGCCACACTCCTTGAACTTCGGGTGGGGAGGGGCGGCTTCAGTTGCTCTGCAGCTCGTCGGCCAGCGAGGCGATCTCCTCGATCGCCGACGACAGCTCCTCGGTGCCCTGGCTTTGCTGGCGGGCGGCGGCGGCGGCCTGCTCGGCCGACTTCTCGGCCTGGGTGGCGGCGGCGCTGACCTGGTCCACGCCGGCCTTGACCTGGGTGATGGCCACCACGATCTCCTGCGCGGAGCTCTGCGCCTCGGCATTGCCCTTGACGATGGCGGCGATGTCGTCCTGCATCGACACCAGGTTGGCGGTGATGGTGCGGGCCTTTTCCACCTCCAGCAGGGCCGAGCCCATGATCTCGGAGAGGTCGCGGCCCACCGCGCCGATCTGGTCCTGGATGCCCTTGACCAGGTCCTTGATGCGCTCGGCGTTCTCGGCCGAGTCGTGGGCCAGGTTGCGGATGTCGGTGGCCACCACCACGAAGCCCTTGCCATACTCGCCGGCGCGTGCCGCTTCGATGTTGCCGTTGACCGCCAGCATGTTGGTCTGGATGCTGACCTGGGTGATCGCATCGACGATCTTGTCGATGCGCCGGCTCACCAGCTCCAGCTCCTTGATCTGCTGGGCGCTGGCGCGGGTGCTGTCCACGCCGGTGGAAATGCTGGTGATCAGGCGGTCGATGTTGGCCTTGTTGTCGTCCATCAGGCCGCGGATGGCGCTGGCCTTTTCCAGGCCGGTGCTGGCGCGCTGCTCGGCCAGCTGCGCACCACGCTCGATCTGGCTGATGGCCGCGGCCGACTGGGCGGTGGCGGCGGCCTGGGTCTGCGCGCCTTTGCGGATCTGGTCCAGCGCCACCATGATCTGGCTGGCCGAGCGGTTGATCTCCTGCACCGCGCTGGAGAGTTCTTCGGCCGAGCTGGCCACCTCTTCGGCGCTCTTGCTGATGTTGGTGCTGTTCTTCAGCTCGTCGGCAATCTCGCTCAGGTTGTGCGCGGTCTGCTCGCATTCCTGCAGCGCGGCGCTTTGCTCCTGCACGGTCTTGGCCGCTTCTTCGGAGGCGGACGACTGCTCGGCCGCGGCCGCGGCGATCTGCTCGGCGCCCTTGAGCGCCTGCTGCGACGCGGTGGCCGACTGCTGCGCGGCGCTGGCGATCTCGGTGGAGCCGGCCACGATGTCGGCCGCCTCGGTGCGGATCTGCTCGAGCTGGCGCAGGATCACGTCGCTCTTTTCGACCTCGCTCTGGATGCTGTCGGACGCCTCGTTGATGCCGGTGGCGATGGTCTTGACCTCGCCCTGGATCTGGCCCACCAGGCTCTGGATCTGCTTGGCGCTTTTTTCGCTGGTCTCGGCCAGGGTGCGCACCTCGTCGGCCACCACCGCAAAGCCCTTGCCATGCTGGCCGGCACGGGCGGCCTCGATGGCGGCGTTCAGGGCCAGCAGGTTGGTCTGGTCGGCGATGCGGGCCACCGCCTTGACGATGTCACCGATGTTGGCGGCTTGGCGTTCCAGCTCGGCCACCATCTTCACGCTTTCGGCCTGGCGCCTGGCGCCCAGCGCCACGTTGGCCACCGTGGCCTGCACCTCGGTGTTGATGCGGGCGGCCAGCGCCTGGCCGTTCTCGGCCTTGGCCTGGGCCACGCCGGCGGCGGTGAGCTGACGCGCAATGGCGCCCGAGACCTGGGTGATGGCGGCCAGCGACTGCTGGGCCGCGCCGGCCGCCTCTTCGGCGCCGGAGGCGATCTGGTCGGCCGCCCGCTTGAGTTCTTCGGCCGCGCTGGCGGCCTCGTTGATGCCCGCCGCCATCTGGCTGGAGGCGGCGGCCACGCGCTCGGCGGCCTGCTGCTGCTTGGCCAGCGTGCGGGCCCGCTTGCGGCTGGCTTCGGCGTCACGCGCCACGGTCTTGGAAATGCCCTTGGCCACCAGGGTGGGCGGAACGGACACGGTGGCATCACGGGACTTCATGACAAGCGACATTGACGACTCCAGGCAACGCTTTTGCACAACAGGAACGTCAGGGATAACGGCGCTTGTTCTGGGGAAATTGATCAGGGTAAGTCAGGATTGCGGGCGGTATGCGAAGTTTTGCTCAGGAATGATTTTGCGGGTCATGCGGAGCCTGCAGCACCGGGTACGGGCCGGGGCGTCAGGCAGCCCCGGGCATGCGATCCTCGCGGCTCACGATGTACCCGCATGACCCTGCCCGTTTCCCCGCCCCCTGAGACCTCGTTCGCGGCGCGCGGCCTGCTTGCTCGCGCTGCGCGTGGCCTGCTGCGCCGCCTGGTGGCCGATGGCCTGCCGCCCGCGGTGCGGCGCGCGCTGCGGCTGCAGCTGGCCCTGGCCCATGCCAGCCAGCAGCCCGCCCTGGTGGCAGCGCCCGCCGGCCGCCGCGTGCTGGTGCTGGCCCCGCATGCCGACGACGAAAGCCTGGGCTGTGGCGGCACGCTGGCGCTGGCCGCGCAGGCCGGTTGCAGCGTGCGGGTGCTGGTGCTCACCGATGGCCGCAAGGGCTACGACCCGGCGCAGCTGCCGCCCGGCGACGACGCCGCGCGCGAGCGCTTCGAAAGTGCGCTGGCCGCGCAGCGGCTGCAGGAAGCCGCGGCCGCCTGCCGCTGCCTGGGCCTGCCGGCGCCGGGCTGCCTGGGCATGCCCGACGGCGCGCTGGCTTCGGCCATCGGCTGGGCGCTGGACCCGCTGGCCGAGCTGCTGGCCGACTGGCAGCCCGAGCTGATCTTCAGCCCCTTCGCCACCGACGCCCACCCCGACCACAGGGCCGCGGCCTGGCTGCTGGCGCGGGCGCTGGCCCGCGTGAAGCTGCCGGCCGATGCGCAGGTGTGGGCCTATGAAACCTGGACGCCGCTGCCGGCCAACACCTTCGTGGACGTCGGCAGCAGCATCGTGGCCAAGCGCGCGGCCATCGCGGCCCATGCCTCGCAGATGGCGGGCACCGACCTGCTGCGGGTGTTCGACGGCCTGGCCGCCTACCGCTCGCTGGGGGCCGGCCGACCGGGCGGCGCGGTGGAGGCCTTCCACCGCGACACGCCCGCCGGCTACATCGACCAGGTCAGGCGGGCTTCGGCGGGTTGAGCGCGGCGATCGCGCGCACCACCGCCACCATGTCCAGGGCGCCGTGCCCCTGGTCCACCGCCTGCTGGAACAAGGCATGCGCCTGGTCCAGCAGCGGGCTGGGCAGCTGCGCCGCCCGCGCCTGCGCGGCCACCAGCTGGCTGTTCATCAGCACGTCGCGGATCGAGGCCTGCACGCTGAAGTCCTGCGCCACCAGCTTGGCCAGCTTCATCTGCGACACGGCGCTGGCCATCGGCCCGGCGTCCAGCACCTGGCGCAGCAGCTCGGTGTCCAGGCCTTGCTGCTGCGCGAAGTGAAAGCTCTCGCACAGCCCGGTGACCAGGGTGATGAGGAAGAGGTTGACCGACAGCTTCATCAGCAATGCCGAAGGCACTGCGCCGCAGGCAAACACCTGCTTGCACACCGGCGCCAGCAGCGGCTGCACCTGCGCCACGTCGGCTGCATCGCCGGCCAGCAGGCCCACCAGCTGCCCGGCCTCGGCCGGCTTGCGTGAGCCGGAGACCGGCGCTTCCACGAAGCGGCCGCCCGCGGCCCGCACGTCGGCCTGCAGGCCTTGCGAGTAGGCGGGCGAGGTGGTGGCCATGTTCACCAGCAGCCGGCCTTGCAGCATGGCCGCGAAGGCCGGCGTGCCACGCTGCAGCGCCTCGTCCAGCGCCGCTTCGCTGGCCAGCATGGTGATGACGACGGGCGCCCCCGCGAACACCTCGGCCGGCGTGGCCAGCGCCTGGGCGCCATGCGCCAGCAGCGCCTGGCCCTTGCCGGGCGAACGGTTCCACACCAGCAGCCGCCGGCCCGCGCGGGCCAGGTTCAGCGCCATCGGCTCACCCATCACGCCCAGGCCGATGAAGCCCAGGGGTGCCACGCCGTCTTCCATCGCAGGCCTTTCCAGCAGGAGATGTCCCGGCGCGCAGCGTAGCGCGCCTGGGGGCCCCCAGTCCCGCCGGGCCGCCCCAAGGGACTGAGCTCCCCCTCGGGGGGGCGCGAGCGCAGCGAGCTTGGGGGCCTCGTCAAGCTGCGCGGCGGCGCGCCAGCCAGCC
>CAKZXL010000192.1 GCA_937883885.1 uncultured Aquincola sp.
CGCATTCCATGACCGACGAACAACGCCCCGACCCTGATGCGCTGCTGGCGCAGATCCGGCACGAAGAAGCCTCCGCGGCGCGTGGCCACCTGCGCATCTACTTCGGCTCTTCCGCCGGCGTGGGCAAGACCTACGCGATGCTGGTGGCCGCGCGCAAGCTGCTGTCCGAAGGCGTGGACGTACTGGCCGGCGTGGTGGAAACCCATGGCCGCAGCGAAACCGCAGCGCTGCTGGAAGGCCTGCCGGTGCTGCCGCCGGCGCAGATCGACTACCGCGGCAAGCGCTTGGCCGAGTTCGACCTGGACGCCGCGCTGGCGCGCCGGCCGGCGCTGGTGCTGGTCGACGAACTGGCCCATTCCAACGTGGCCGGCTCGCGCCATCCCAAGCGCTGGCAGGACGTGGAAGAGCTGCTGGCCGCCGGCATCGACGTGTACAGCACGCTCAACGTGCAGCACCTGGAAAGCCTGAACGACGTGGTGGGCGGCATCACCGGCATCGTGGTGCGCGAGACGCTGCCCGACACCTTCTTCGACAAGGCCGACGAGGTGGTGCTGGTGGACACCACCGCCGACGAGCTGATCGAGCGCCTGGCCGCGGGCAAGGTCTACCTGCCGGTGCAGGCCGAGCGCGCCGCCCGCAGCTTCTTCCGCAAGGGCAACCTGATGGCCCTGCGCGAACTGGCCTTGCGGCGTACCGCCGACCGCGTGGAAGACGACGTGCAGGCCTGGCGCACCGACCGCGCCATCGCGCAGGTGTGGAAGACCGAAGGTGCGCTGCTGTGCTGCATCGGGCCCGAAGAGGGCGCCGAACATGTGGTGCGCAGCGCGGCCCTGCTGGCCCAGCAGCTGGCAGTGACCTGGCACGCCGTGTATGTGGAAACGCCGGCCCTGCAACGGCTGGACGGGCGGCGGCGCGAAGGCATCCTGCAGACCGTCAAGCTGGCGCAGGACCTGGGCGCGCGCACCGCGGTGCTGTCCGCGCAGGGCGTCGCCCGGACGCTGGTCGACCATGCGCGGCAGCACAACCTGTCCAAGCTGGTCCTGGGGCATGCCCGCCCGCCGGCCTGGCTGCCGTCGTGGTGGCCCCGGCGCACGCTGGGGCCCGCCATCACGGCGCTGGCGCCCGACATCGACCGCTTCGAGGTGGGCGAATCGGGTCGGCGTCGATCGCCGCCCGCCCGACCGCCGGAGCCGCAGGTGCGGGACGGCGCGCTGGCACGCGCGTTGCGCCGCTATGCCATCGCCGCGGGGGCTTGTGCAGCCACCACGTTGCTGACGCACCTGCTCGTGCCCTACTTCGACCTGGCCAACATCGTGATGGTGTTCCTGCTGGCGGTGGTTGGCGTGGCGGTGGGGCTGGGTCGGGGCCCTGCGGTGCTCGCGGCCTTTCTGAACGTGGCCGCCTTCGACTACTTTTTCGTGGCGCCGCGCCTGTCCTTCGCCGTGTCCGACGTGCAGTACCTGCTGACCTTCGCGGTGATGCTGGTGGTCGGGCTGGTCACGGGGCAGTTGACGGCCGGGCTGCGTTTCGAGGCCCGTGTGGCCCGCCACCGCGAGGCCCGTTCACGCGCCCTGTTCGAGGCGGCCCGCGACCTGTCGAACATGCTCACGCAGGAGCAGGCGGTGGAAGTGGCCTGCGCGGTGATCTCGCGCGAGTTCCGCGCCCAGGTGGCCATCTTCGTGCTGGACCTCAACGATCGCCTGCAGCCGCCCGCCGGCCACCCGCCGGGCCTCGACCTGGGCACCGCGCAGTGGACGCTGGACCACCAGCAGGCGGCCGGCCTGAACACCGACACGCTGGCCGGCAGCGCCTGGCTGTACCTGCCGCTGAAGGCCACGATGCGCTCACGCGGCGTGCTGGCCGTCCAGCCCGAGGAGCCCCGCTTCCTGCTGATCCCTGAACAACGGCAGCAGCTGGAAACCTTCGCCGCGCTGACCGCGATGGCCTTGGAACGGGTGCACTACATCGAGGTGGCGCAGGGGGCGACGGTGCAGATGGAATCCGAGCGCCTGCGCAATTCGCTGCTGGCCGCGCTGTCGCACGACCTGCGCACGCCGCTGGCTGCGCTGGTGGGCACGGCGCAGACGCTGGCGGCCAGCCAGCCGCCGTTGAGCCCGTTCCAGTCGGAGCTGGCCGCCAGCCTGGGCGAGAAGGCCATGCGCATGGCCGACATGGTGACCAACCTGCTCGACATGGCACGCATCCAGAGCGGCGAGATCCGGCTGCGGGTGGAGTGGCAGTCGATGGAAGAGATCGTGGGCGGCGCATTGAACGCGGAGCGCGCCCTGCTGGCGGGGCGGCCCTTGCAGGCCAGGGTCGATGCCGACGTGCCGCTGGTGGCCTGCGATGCGGTGTTGATCGAGCGCGTGCTGGCCAACCTGCTCGAGAACGTGGCCAAGTACACCCCGGCCGGCTCGCCGGTGGAGGTCCATGTGCGCGCCGAGGCGCAGGAGGTTCGTGTGCACGTGCGCGACCATGGACCGGGTGTGCCCAAGGGCAGGGAGGACGCGATCTTCGAGAAGTTCACGCGGGGCACCTCCGAATCGGCCACGCCCGGCGTGGGCCTCGGGCTGTCGATCTGCCGCGCCATCGTCGAGGCGCACGGCGGGCGCATCTGGGTCGAATCGACGCCGCCCACCGGGGCGACCTTCATCTTCAGCCTGCCGCGCGGCACGCCGCCGACCATCGATCCGGCGGTGGACGCACAGGCGCTTGCGGACAGTGCACCATGCCCACCGCCCCACCCGTCGTCCTGATCGTTGAGGACGACGACGCGATCCGCCAGTTCGTGCGCAGCTCGCTGGCTTCGGAAGGCTGGCACGTGCACGAGGCGGCCACGGTGCAGCGCGGCCTCATCGAAGCCGGCACGCGGCGGCCGGATCTGGTCATCGCCGACCTGGGCCTGCCCGACGGCGACGGCGTGCAGTTCATCCGCACCCTGCGAGGCTGGTCGACCGTGCCGGTCATCGTGCTGTCGGCGCGCACCCAGGAGGCCGGGAAAGTGGAGGCGCTGGACGCCGGTGCCGACGACTACGTGACCAAGCCGGTGGGTGTGCATGAACTGCTGGCGCGCACGCGGGCGGTGCTGCGCCGGCTGCGCGTCGCGCAGACCCCTGGCAGCACCGTGCTGCGCTTCGGCGACGTGGCGGTGGACCTGGTGGGCCGCGTGGTGCGCAAGCAGGATGTCGAGGTGCATCTGACGCCCATCGAGTTTCGGCTGCTGGCGGCCTTGGTGGCCCATGCGGACCGTGTCATCACGCACCGACAGCTGTTGCGTGAAGTCTGGGGCCCCAGCCACGTGGAAAGCACGCAGTACCTGCGGGTGTACATGGGCAACCTGCGGCACAAGCTCGAGGACCAGCCTGCCCAACCCCGCCACATCGTGACGGAGCTGGGCGTGGGCTACCGGCTGGTGACTGCCTAGGCCTGCTGCGCTGCCAGGATGGGCAGCGCCGTCGGCAAGGCCTTCGCGTCCGGGCGGCCGGCAGCACCGCTTGCGCCTCGCGCCTCGAAGAGGCTGTGCAGATGCCCCAGCAGCCGGCGGTAGAGCTCATCGCCCAGCACCTGGTCTTCGGCGCCGACATCCAGATTCGGGTTGTCGTTCACTTCGATCACGAAGACGCCTTCGGGCGTTTCCTTCAGGTCGACGCCATAAAAGCCATCACCGATCAGCGCCGCCGCGCGGATGGCCGTCTCGAGCACCCGGTGCGGCGTGCGCTGCACCGCCACCGCCTCGGTGCGACCCTCGGTGGCGCCGCCGACGGCGGCGTGCTGCATGATCTGCCAGTGGTCGCGCACCATGTGGTATCGCGCGACGAACAGCGGCTGGCCGTCGAGCACGCCCACGCGCCAGTCGAAGGGGGTGTACATGAAGTCCTGCACCAGCACGATCTCGGACTCCTTGAGCATGGACAGCGCCAGCGCCTGGAACTGCGCGAAGTCATCGGCCTTCTTGACGTCGCGGCTGAAGGAGCCGTCCGGCACCTTCAGCACCACCGGATACCGCATGTCGCGCTCCAGCCGGGCCATCGTGCGGCGGCTCACCAGACGCGTGCGGGGCGTCGCCACGCCGTGGCCCTGCAGCAGCTCGGCCAGGTAGGCCTTGTTGGTGCAGCGCATGATGGAGCCGGGGTCGTCGATCACCGGCATGCCCGCGGAAGCGGCCTTCCTGGCGAACTTGAACGTGTGGTGCGGCACGGCCGTGGTCTCGCGGATCAGCAGCGCGTCGAACTGCGTCAGGCGCGAGTAGTCGTGGCGGCGGATCAGCTCCACCTCGATGCCCATCGCACGGCCGATGTCCGCCATGTGGCGAAGCGTCCTGGTGCTGGAGGGCGGCAGCGGATCATCGGGGTCATGGAGGATCGCCAGGTCCATCTTCGGCGCGGTCACCGGGCGCGCAGGGTGCCACCGCCGCCTTGTGAACTCGGTGAGCGCACTGATGAACAGCGTGTCGCGCGACGTGTCCACGTCCCGCGGGTCGAGCGACTCGACCGACGCCACATGCCATTGCGCCGAGCCCGCGGCGCGCTCGAGCTGGATCTCGAGCAAGGGGCAGCGGAACAGCTCGAAGGCCTTGCGGGCGAGCTGGCTCAGCGCGGCGTCGTCCACATGGCCGAAGTACACATGCAAGGCCAGGCTGTCCACCGACCGCGGTACCGCATCGAGGCCCCCGACCAGCCGGTCCAGCTGGGGCAGCAGGGCCTGGCGGGCATGCCGCTGCAACAGGTCCAGGATGGTTTCGACGCTGGGGGTCACCCGGTCGCCGCGGGCTTCGGCCAGCAGCGAGCAGTAGTAGCCCAGGCTCAGGTAGCCGTACTCGCGGCACAGGTTGATGATCTTGCGCGGCCGGCGCGCAGCGCCCGAAGGTGCTTGCTGCATCTCCGCGATGAAGGCCTCGGCCGTGACCACATCGGTATCGGCAGGCGCGGCCTGGCCGGTCCATCGGAAGTCACTGAGCTTTTCTACAACGACGAGGTGATCGGATGACAAGGTGGATGTTCCTTCGAGAGAATGACCGCTGCCGACAGACGGCGCCGTCCGTAGCGGGTGATCCGCTTGAACTCCTCGACGCTGACGGACACGCCGGGGTCGAGGCCCGCGGGCGCGTCCGAGATCGGATCGAGGATGCGGAAGACATGGCCGTCGAACCCGGTGACGACCACCCAATGGGGGCCTTTTTCGCCATGCAGGCGCCACAGGCTGATCAGCACCACGGGCACCGCGCCCGCCGCGAGCGCGGCGGCGAGCACGCCGGGTGTGACCGGCGCGGCGGAGGACCGGCAGCCCGAGCGCGCGAACTCCGCCCTGAAGTCGGACTCCACCAGGTCGATCACCGCCTTCTTGCGCGCATCGCGTACCGAGTCGACGAACATGGCGCCATCGGGGGCATGGACCTGGGCCTGGAAGCCGCGGCGACAGGCGGCCAGCGCCAGGCCGAAGGGGCCACAACCGCCATGCCCGGAGGCCATGAACACCGTGGTCGCCTCGCGCCACAGACGGATTTCGGCGGTGCGCGTCAATGCGGTGCCAGGCTCCAGTGCCGCCATCGCCATCAGCAGGGCGCAGGGCCCGCAGGTGAAGTCCAGCGTCTGCGGATGAAAGGGCGCCCGCGATGCCGCAACGCGCAAGCCGACGGCGTGGTTCCACAACGAGCGGTGGAACACCCTGGCGCCCGCGCCATCGTGGTAGTAGCCCGGTCGGTGCCCGACCTGGTTGAAGCCATGACGCCTGAACATCGCCTGCGCGGCTGCGTTGTCGTCCCGCGTTTCCAGCGACATCACGGCAGCCCCGGCGGCAACGGCCTGCTGCAGCGCATGAGTCAACAGCCGGTGGCCGACGCCCATCCGGCGCGCATGGAGGTCCACGGCCAGGGAGTACAGCCGGGCCACTGAACTGCGACTGCGCAGCAGCAGCACCGCCGCGCCCAGCAGGGGCGTGGCCGGCGAGCTGCCGGACGTCGCAACGAAGACCTGCGCCGTCGGGCTGAGCAGCAGCCGGCGCCAGCTGCGGCGCGAAATGCGGTCGCCGTCGAACGACTGCTGCTCCAGCTGCAGCAGGCCGGGGAGGTCGGCGCTCACGGCGGCGCGCACGACGACATCGGGGCCGGGCGTGGTGTCGGGCCGGCCTGGCCGGGGCGGCTGCTGGGCGCGAGGCTCGCCGTGCGGCGCGTGACGGCTACCGGTGTGTGCAGCCATGGGCGCGTCGGCGGCGGTTCAGCAGCATCGACTCCAGCGGATGCCGCGGCGGCCAGGCCGACGTCGGCACCGCTGAAGGTTCCGGGTCGCGCAGCTCGGCATGAGCGGCCGCCGGGCCCCGGGACCACCGCGGTGAGACCTTGCAAGACTTCATGGCGAACCTCCTGTCCATGGTCCCCATTGAAGCGGCACGGCCGTAAAGACGGTGCAAAGACTCTTCGCGTGTTCAGCCCTCGCAGCCAGGGCCCGGCGCCCGCCCGCCTCAGCCCGCGACGATCCCGTGCTGCAGGGCCAGGCGCACCAGTTCGATGGGCGTGCCCACGCGCAGCTTCTGCTTGATCATGGTCTGGTGGTTGGCCACCGTCTTCATGCTGATGTGCAGCCGGGCGGCGATGGCCTCCAGGCCCTGGCCTTCGGCCAGCAGGCGGAAGATCTCGAACTCGCGGCTGCTGAGCTGCGTGGCCGGATCGGTGCCGGGCGGCCTGCGGCTGCTGGCCATCTGCCGGGCAATGGCGGCGCTGATGAACACCCGGCCCTGCGCGGCCTGCTGCACCGCTTCGATCAGCTCGTCGGCCGCCGCCGACTTGGCCACGTAGCCCAGCGCCCCGGCGCGCAGCGCCTGGGTGGCGAAGGTGGCGCTTTCATGCATCGAGAGGATGACCACGCGGGCCCTGGCATCGCGCTGGCGCACCCGGCGCAGCGCCTCGATGCCGCCCATGCCCGGCATCGACAAGTCCATCACCAGCACGTGCGGCTGCAGCTCGGCATGCAGCTGGCAGGCCTGTTCACCGGTTTCGGCTTCACCCACCACCCGCAGGCCTGCGGATTCAAACAGCCGCCGCAGGCCGGCACGCAGCACGGCATGGTCATCGGCCAGCAGGATGTGCGGACCCGGGGGCGCCGTCATGCCGGCACCTGCACCCGGCAAGGCAGGGCCACGCGCACCGTGGTGCCGGCGCCGGGTGCGCTGTGCACCTGCACCTGACCCCCCAGCCCGTGCACCCGCTCGCGCATGCCGGCCAGCCCGTAGCCGCCGCCGGCCGTGGGCAGGTCGAAGCCCAGGCCGTCGTCGCGCACCACCAGCTCCACCTGCCGGTGGTCGGCGCCCAGCCGCCCCAGCCGCCCCAGCCGCATCACCACGAAGCCGGGCCGGGCGTGGCGCAGCGCATTGGTCAGGCACTCCTGCGCCGCGCGGTACAGCGTCATCGCCACCTCCTCGTCCAGCTCGCCCAGCTCGTCGTCCTCGATGGCGGTGGCGAACACGATGTGCGGATTGCGGCTGCGCCATTGCTCGGCCAGGTCGCGCAGCGCGGCGGGCAGGCCCAGCTGGTCCAGCGCATCGGGCCGCAGGCGGTGCAGCATGTCGCGCACCAGCGCCATGGTCTGGCGGCACACGGCGGCGATGGCGCCGCCGCCGCGGCGTGCGGTGGCCAGGTCGCCGGCGCGCTCGATGGCGGCGGCCTCCACGCTCATCGCCGTCAGCGACTGGCCGATCTCGTCGTGCAGGTCGCGCGCCAGCGCCTTGCGCTCGTCCTCCTGCAGCCGCACGATGCGTTGCGTCAGGCGGCGGTTGTCGGTGATGGTCTGCTGCAGCTGGTCGGCCATGGTGTTGAAGTGGTGCCCGATGCGCGCCAGCTCCGGCAGGTCGAAGGCCGGCAGCCGGGTGGCCAGGCTGCCTTGTTCCAGCCGCACCAGCGCCTGCAGGATCTGCCGCACCGGCGCCAGCGCCCGGCCCACCGCCCAGTACACCGCGCCGTTGATCAGCACGAACAGCCCGGCGATCAGCGCCAGCTGGCCGGCGGCGTCGGACCAGATCTCGGCGATCTCGGCCGTGGGGTCGGGCGTGATGCGCAGCCAACCTACCGCCTGGCCGCTGAACCAGACCGGCCGCGACACCGGCGCTGCTGCCTCCTGGGCGCCCAGCAGCCGCTCGAACCAGGCGGGCGCCCGTTCGGGCGGCGCTTCGTCGGTGCGGCGGTTGGTGTCGATCAGCTGGCCCTGCATGTCCACGAACTCGATGCGCAGGTGCC
>CAKZXL010000193.1 GCA_937883885.1 uncultured Aquincola sp.
ACTGAACATCCACCTGCAGTCCGAGCGCATCGAGATCTGCGCCCAGCAGGAAGTCGTCATCAACGGCGGCGGCAGCTACACCCGCTGGAGCGCCAGCGGCATCAACAGCGGCACCAGCGCTTCATGGACCGCCCATGCGGCCAGGCATGGCTTGGAGGGCCCGGCCAATGTGCCCTTGCAGGTGCAGGTGCCACCGGTGTCGCCGTTGACGTCGCAACTGTGGCTGCAACTGGCCACCCAGACGACCGCCGATGAGGGCATGGCGCTGACCGGTGAGCCTTACCAGCTGGTCATGGGCGGCGCGGTCATCGACCAGGGCGTGACCGACGCCTGGGGGCGTGTGCTGGTCAAAGAGCACGTCGAAGGCGCCCGGGCCTACCAGGTGCGCCTGGCCGACGGGCTGCTGGTGGAGGTGCCCGTGCAAGACACGCTGACGCCAGCGCAGCAGCATCAAAACAAGGGCCGGCGCCAGCCGCTGGCGTGATCCCACCCACACAGGCAGCGCCATGACCTCTACCGTCGATCCGCTCAAAACCCGCAGGCCCGTGCCGGTGCCGGTGGACGCCTGCGTGCGCACCGGCACCTGGACCCAGCAATGGCTGCTGGAAAAAGCCGTGTCCCTGCCCGTGCGCGAAGGCTGCGCCATCCAGACCTTCATCGCCGGACAAGACGGCTTCAGGCACATTGCCGCCGACATCGAGGCGGCCACCGAGAGCGTCAACCTGGTGTGCTGGGGCTTCGACCCCGGCATGGCCCTGGTGCGCGACAAGGGCGACCCAAGGTTCCCCTGGGCGCATGGTGAGCCCTATGGCGAACTGCTCAAGCGCAAGGCGGCGCAAGGCGTCAAGGTGCGGCTGCTGGTGTGGTACAGCCCTCGGGGCAGTGCCTTGCAGAACTCCTTGCCCGGCTACGCCAATCCAGACGAATTCCTTTTGGGCGGGGTCGTCAACCGAACGTGGGATGAATGGCAAAACATCAACCGGGACCTGGTGCACGCGTCAGGTCCGGGCGTAGGCGCCATTGTTGAACCAGCTCCGCCACTCAAGCCGCTGTCCGCCTATCGCCAGGACTACTGCACCCTGTGGTGGCGCGAGGCCACCAGCGGCCAGATCGACCACCTGGAGGTACGTTGCCGCGATGGGGTGCGCGACTGGGTCAAGCTCAGCCTGTCCACCGAAGCGGACGCGCCCTACGACGCCTTGCCGGTGCTGGGGGCCACTCAATACGTGTCCGAGAAGAGCTTGCTCGAGGACCACGCCACCCACCACCAAAAGCCCATCGTGATCGACCCCACGCAGCCGGCCACACAGGTGGGCTATGTGATGGGCCTGAACAGCGTGACCGATTACTGGGACACCATCGCGCATCAGGTCGACGACCCCAGGCGCGAGCTGCACCTGCAAGGCGAGAACGATGAGCTGGCCAATGCGGCCTTGAAGGCCCGCCAACCCATCAGCCGCAAGCCGCTGCAGGACTACGCCTGCCGCGTGGAGGGCGCGGTCATCCAGGACCTGTGGCGCAACTTCAGCACCGCCTGGAACCGCGCCGCGCTGCTGCCCAAGCTGCCGGCGGCCAGCAATGCCAGGCATGAAGCCCGGCGCAGCGCCGACCTGAACCCCGAGCTGCCTGGGCAGCAGCGCCCGAGGATTGCTGACCCAGCGGGTGGCGCCTTCACCGGCCGGTTGCAGATCGTGCGCACGCAGCCCGAAGAGCCGCACCGCAGCACCGACCACCGCACGCCGACGGACAAGAGCATCAAGGCGATCTACTGGCAGGCCTGCGAGTCGGCGCGCAACTACATGTACGTGGAAAACCAGTACTTCTTCTACGAAGAATGGGCACGCCACCTCAAAGCGCGCCGCCAGGCCTTCATGGCGCACCTGCAGTTGTGCGGCCAAAGCAGCCGGCAGGCCAAGCTGCTGCACCTGATCGTGGTCATGCCCAAACCGGAAAGCCCCGGCATGGTGCCGCGCACCTTCGACACGCTCAAGAGCCTGGGGCAGGCGGACTCGATGCCTGGCCAACGCGACCGCAATGCGGAGTCGGAGCGCACCTACCGCGAAAGAACGACGAAACCGCATCGCGCCTTGGGCAACAGCAGGGATCAGGTGGACCCCCAGACGCTGCTGCCGTATGCCGACGGTATCGCCCGCGAACAGCGCCGAAACCTGACCGGCGATGTGCTGGCCGACGATGCGGCCCAGGTGCAGGCTCCGGAACTCAAGGAGGTGACGATGGAGGACGAAAGCGGCCAGACCTTCAAGACGAGCGTGCTGCACCAGGACGGCAAGAGCCTGGGCTTGAAGGTGCTGGTGTGCAAGATGATCGCGCCCAACAAGAGCGGAAACGCCGCCCTGGGCATGGCCCGCGACATCTACATCCACAGCAAGCTGCTGCTGGTCGATGACTGCCTGATGAGCCTGGGCAGCGCCAACCTCAACCAGCGCAGCATGGCGGTGGACAGCGAGATCAACGTCTGCACCGATTCCATTGCGCACAACCGCGACCTGCGCCGGCGGGTGTGGTCCATGCAGACGGACAACCAATATGACGGGGGCGGCGGGACGCCGACGAGTCGGGAGATCATGAAGCTGTTTAGTGATTGGGAGACTATGGCGCGGGCCAACACCGCTCTGATTGACAAGGATGAGTCGAGTCGAGTTAAAGGCCACCTTGCAACCTTCCTCGACGACCGCGTTGTCGGCTATCGGGTGGGCTGATGGGCAGGGCTGCGACGTGCTGGATCAATTCGCTGTCATTCACCGCGGTTTTAGTGACAGCCTTATCTTCAACGCTAGCCGCTTGTCAGCGCTCGCCTGCTGATGATGGGCCCAACGCAGGCACTGCTCGAACAACACCAGGTGCGCACATGCAAAGTCCATTCACCGCGGAGTCCGACTTGGCTACGCTAAGCCACAGCGGCGTACTCCCACGCAACATCCCCCTCAAGACCTTCGACCCCCACCGCGATGCGGCCCAGTTCGTCTGCCGCCACCAGGCCGAACGCATGGCGGCGCCCACGCCTGCCGCGCAGGCGCTGCATGAAGAAGCCATGCAGCTCACCAGCCCCGCGCTGTGGCCCAACGAGCGCAATTGGCCGCGGGCGATGCAGTTGTGGCAGCAGGCTGCAGAGATGGGCTACTGGAAGCCCGCCATCATGTGGTTGCAGACGGCCCGAACGGGAGCCGGGGAAAACAGTGAGAAGGGCCGATTCAGGGTGGAGCCAGCGCCACGCGAAGCCATCGTCTCGGGGCTTGAGCGGCTCATGAAGCTCGGCTTGGCAGACGCGTTTTACTGGATGGGTGAGTTGCATGAAGTCGGTGATGGCGTTACCCCCAACGTGGACCGGGCCTGGGCCTTTTGGGGGCTGGCAGCTGACCTTGGCAGCCCGTTGGCGCAGACGCGCATTTCAAAGGCCCTTGTCTTTGCGAATCGCACCCAGGAGAAGCCGCAGCTGGCTCGGTGGGCCAACCTTGAACTGAAGACGGCGCTGCTGGAGTGCGCACATGCGCAAGGTCATGCGGAAGCCAGCTTTCTGCTGGGTGAGCACCTCGACCAGGATGCCGAATCGTCTCGCCGCCTGTCCCGCTTTGCTACTGCTGCGGCCCAGTACAGATACGCTTTGGAGGTGCTGCACGCTGGCGTCAGGTTCGGAAGTGATAAGGCGGCAGAGTACTTGAGCAGCGCCTTCCGCCACGGCAAATCGCTCGTCGGCGCCGCCTTTGTTGACAAGGCTCGCGAAGACCGGTACTTCGAACTGGGCAACGCCCTCTACGACAACCCCGACCTGCGCTTCCCCAACCTCGATCGTGTGCTGCCCCTTCCTCCGGCCAAGCTGCCACCGTGGGACATGAACGACGTCGATGGCCTGATCCGCGCCGCACAAGGTGTGCGGGTCACGCCCCAGCTGCCCCCGCAGCCCGCCGCCAGCGAGCCCGGCCGGGCCCGCATCCCGCCCGGCCACAGCCTCTTCATGCCCGACAAGCTGCGCGACTGGGCCGCAC
>CAKZXL010000194.1 GCA_937883885.1 uncultured Aquincola sp.
CGGTTGGCTTCCTTGAGGATTGGGTGTTTGGCGACTTCCAGTCTCTCAAACCCAACCCGGATGAACACCGGATACAACCTATTGAAGCTTCACACCTAGGGCACCAACACCTGCAGCTGCTGCGCACCGCAGTTGCCAATCCCTCCCCTTCAACCTCACATCCTCGAGTAGCTCAGTCCGGTAGAGCGGCGCTATGACATGGCGAAGGCCGGCAGTTCAAATCTGTCCTCGAGGACCATCGTGCACAAACCCCAGCGGGGGCGGCAGGTCCTGTGCCAGATACGCATCCGCCAGCCCGCTCGCCTCTTGCCTCCACGGGCAAGGCTCGACACGCGCTGCAACTCGCAAGAGATGCATGAGGACTTCGACTAAAGGTCCGCTGGCCAGCCGCTCCGCGGCTGCACACACGTCGCGCGCCGGTAGCGCGACATACCCACCGCGAACCGTTCGGTTCGCACATCGAATGCATTGCTCTGGCGGGCTGGCAGATGGCTGGTTCATCGAGCTTCAAACAACGCGGTCGTGGCGGAACTGGTAGACGCACGAGCTTCAAAACCTCGCGCCTTCGGGCATCCCGATTCGAATTCGGGCGACCGCACCACCGATTTTCCATGGATGCTTGGCGGAGTGGTCTAACGCGCCGGCTTTGAACACCGGAGGGGGCAGCAATGTCCTCCGTGGGTCCGAATCCCACAGCATCCGCCACACAACACCTTCTCGGCATCGCCTAGTCCGGTATGGCACTCGCTTTGGGAGCGAGCACAACGGGGGTTCAAATCCCTCTGCCGAGACCATCTTCACCAGGCCTGTAGCTCAGAGGCAGGGCAGCGCCCCCACACGGCGAAGGTCGACGTTTCGACATCGTCCAGGCCTACCACCGACTCCTCGAGGAGTTGCATTCGCCCTCGGCCCGAGGCGCATGCTGTTCGATGCATCGGTTCACAGGATGGGCAAGCCGGAAGCTCGACAGACCCAAGCCGGCAGCATCAACCACCAACACTTCGCGTCCATAGCTCAGCCGGACAGAGCGGGGCACTCCTAACGCCCAGGTCGCACGTTCGAATCGTGCTGGACGCACCAGTCACTTCTGCCCGTACCTCAGTCTGGACCAGAGCGCGACCCTCCGAAGGTCGAGGCCAGTGGTTCGAATCCACTCGGGCAGGCCACCCACATCAACCAGGAGTCATCATGACCGTACCGATTGCGTACACGCCAGGCTTCGTGACCGACCCTGGCGTGGTGTTCGACAAGCTCTGGAACGAGCTCGAGTGGGAGCGTCGCGGCTCCACGCCCAGGCGCGAGTATTACTGCAACGACTTCGCTGTGCCGTACACCTACGGCAGCGGCGCCGGCGTGCGCGAGTACAAGCCCAGGGCCTGGCACCCCAGCATCTTGGCCATCCGTGCAAAGGTCGAGGCTGCGGTCAACGCCAAGCTCGACGTCGGCTTCCTCAACGGCTACGAGGATGCTCGCGACCACCTCGGGTGGCACAGCGACAACTCTCCGGAGATGGACGACGAGAGGCCCATCGTCATCGTGACCTTTGGCGCTGAGCGCGAAATCTGGTTCTGCCCGATGGGCAACACCAGCGACGTCACGAGGCTGACTCTTGAGTCCGGCAGCGCATGCGTCATGGCGCCCGGCATGCAGGACACGCACATGCACCGCATCCCGAAGGCCGGATTCGTGTGCGGCCCCCGCATCAGCCTCACGTTTCGCGGCTACGTGGCCGCCTGAGTGGGAGGGCGCAGCTGGCGCCCTCCCCTCGCAACTCTTCGATGCCGTCGTAGCTCATCGCTGGTAGAGCGCGCCCTTCGTACCGGCGAGGTGGTCAGTTCGAGCCTGACCGACGGCTCCAGATTCATGCCGCCAGAGCTCCGCTGGTAGAGCGCTCCCTTGGTATGGGAGAGGACCTCGGTTCGAACCCGAGTGGCGGCTCCAGTTCTTCGTTTTCATCGGCGTGTAGGAAAGCCTGGCTCAATCCGCCTGCTTCGGGAGCAGGAGACCGCGAGTTCGAATCTCGCCACGCCGACCACCCTTCTCTTCTCCGCATGGCGCAGTTGGTAGCGCGCGAGCTCGGGGAGCTCGAGGCCGCAGGTTCGAGACCTGCTGCGGAGACCAGTCACCACCAAGGAGTCCATATGTCTCACGCACATCGCAAGCACGGCCAGGCCGGCGCCACGAAGGCGCGTCGCCAGGCTCCTACCGACCTTGCTCGCTTCGAGCCGCAATCGCCGTTCGCGCGCAGCCAGGTCGACGAACTCGTCAAGCGAGGCGCCGTGGTCGTTGCCGTGCGCGCTGCGCTCGTCACGCTAAAGCGGGCCGGTCAGACGGCACGCATCGACTCCTGGGGCCGGGTCGAGTGGGCTCACTGAGCTCGACGAAGCGACCACCTCGCGCCGGGCATCCCGCTCGGCGCACATCGGACATGGGTAGGTGCCCGAGCGGTCAAAGGGGCTCGCCTGCTAAGCGAGAGTGGCTGAAGAAGCTGCACCAGGGTTCGAATCCCTGTCTACCCGCCATGTCATCAACGCAACCACGGAGGGCATCATGTATGCGCCATTGCTCACACGCGACGCCTTCCGCGAAGGCGTCTTCCAGCGCGACAACCATCGCTGCGTCTTCTGCCGCGCGCCGGCCGTAGACGCTCACCACATCATCGAGCGCCGGCTCTTTGCCGACGGCGGCTACTACCTCGACAACGGCGCGTCCGTCTGCAAGGAGCACCACCTGCAGTGCGAGATGACGTTGCTGTCGGTCGCCCAGGTGCGCGAGGCCTGCGGCATTCGCCGCATCGTCGTGCCTCAGCACCTGTACCCCGACCAGGCCTACGACAAGTGGGGCAACCCAGTTCTGGCCAACGGCCAGCGCACTCGTGGCGAGTTGTTCTTCGACGAGAGCGTTCAGAAGGTGCTGGCCCGCGGTGGTGTGCTTGGGCTCTTCACGAACCGCGTGAAGTTCCCCCGCACCCATCACCTGCCGTGGTCCGAAGGGATGCACGACGACGACCGCCTCATCGAGTCGCTCGAGCACTTCGTCGGCCGGCGCGTCATCGTGTCGACGAAGTGGGATGGTGAGAACAGCACCCTGTACAGCGACTACCTGCACGCCAGGAGCGTCGACGGGCGCAGCCATCCCTCGCGGGACTGGCTCAAGGGGTTCTGGGCATCCATCAGCCAGGACATCCCGCCCGACTGGCGCGTGTGCGGGGAGAACCTGTTCGCTGAGCACTCCATCTCGTACAAGGCTCTGCCTTCGTACTTCCTAGGTTTCTCGGTCTGGAACGAGCGCAACGTCTGCCTGCCGTGGGACGAAACGCTTCAGTGGTTCGAGCTGCTCGGCATCACCCCCGTTGACGTGCTCTACGACGGCGTGTACGACGAGCGTGCCATTCGAGCGCTGTACGACAGCAAGCGCGACTGGTC
>CAKZXL010000195.1 GCA_937883885.1 uncultured Aquincola sp.
TCTTCGACCAGTGGCAGGAAGTGCCCGACACCCAGGTGTACGACAACGGCTTCAAGATCCAGTGGGAGCACTTCATCCGCCACGTGGTGGAAGACGCGCCCTACCAGTGGACGCTGCCCGAAGGCGCCAAGGGCGTGCAGCTGGTGGAAGCCGCCACCCGCAGCTGGCAGGAACGCCGCTGGGTCGACGTGCCGGCGCTGCGGGTGTAAGCCCATGGCCATCACCCTGAACCTGCCCACCGCCGACGGCGCGCTGCGGCCCTACACGCTGCAGGCCGCCACGCCGGTGGCCGCGGTTGCGGCGGGCGCGCGGCCGGCCTTCAACCGCATCGCCTACTCGGCCGCGCATGTGGTGGCCGATCCGCTGGCCGCCATCGACCCCTGGCTGCAATGCGCGATCGACTGGGACGCCACCATCGCCTACCGCCAGCGCCTGTGGGGCCTGGGGCTGGGCGTGGCCGAGGCCATGGACACCGCTCAGCGCGGCATGGGCCTGGACTGGCCCACCTCGCTGGCGCTGATCCGCCTCAGCCTGGACGCGGCGCGCGACCACCCCGGCGCGCTGGTGGCCTGCGGCTGCGGCACCGACCACCTGGCGCCCGACGACGTGCGCAGCGTCGACGACGTGATCCGCGCCTATGAAGAGCAGATGGAAGCGATCGAGGCGCTGGGCGGCCGGCTGATCGTGATGGCCAGCCGCGCACTGGCCCGCGTGGCTCAGGGTCCGGACGACTATGTGCGGGTGTACGACCGCATCCTGCGCCAGGCGAAGCAGCCGGTCATCCTGCACTGGCTGGGCGAGATGTTCGACCCCGCACTGGCCGGCTACTGGGGCGGCGGCAGCGTGGCCGCGGCCATGGACACGGCGCTGGGCATCATCGAAGCGCATGCCGACCAGGTGGACGGCATCAAGATCAGCCTGCTCGACAAGCAGCAGGAAATCGCGATGCGCCGCCGCCTGCCCGCCCATGGCGGCCGCGACGGCCAGGGCGTGCGCATGTACACCGGCGACGACTTCAACTACGCCGAGCTGATCGCCGGCGACGGCCACGGCACGGCGCGGGTGCATGGGCAAAGCGATGCATTGCTGGGCATCTTCGACGCCATTGCGCCGGCAGCCAGCGCCGCGCTGTCGGCCCTGGCGGCGGGCGACGAGGCGCGCTTCCACCAGATCCTGGCGCCCACGGTGCCGCTGTCGCGCCACATCTTCGCGGCGCCCACCCGCTTCTACAAGACGGGCGTGGTGTTCATGGCCTGGCTCAACGGCCACCAGCGGCACTTCACCATGGTGGGGGGCCAGCAAAGCACCCGCTCGCTGCAGCATCTGGCCGAGCTGTTCCGCCTGGCCGATGCCGCCCACCTGCTGGACGACCCGGCCCTGGCCGCGCAGCGCATGCGCACGCTGCTGGCGCTGCATGGGGTCGACGCATGAGCGCGGTACGCAGCTTCGAGGACGGCCATCAATGGCTGTCGATCAACACCGCCACCGTGCGCCGGCAATGGCCGCTGGACCGCATCATCGACGAATGCGCGCGGCGCGAGATCCGCGCCATCAGCCCCTGGCGCGACCAGGTGGCTGCCGTGGGGTTGGAAGCCACGGCGCGCCAGCTGCGCGCGCACGGCATGCAGCTGTCGGGCTACTGCCGCGGCGGCTTTTTTCCGGCGGCCGATGCAGCCGGCCTGCGCGCCGCGCTGGACGACAACCGCCGCGCCATCGACGAAGCCAGGACCCTGGGTGCGCCCTGCCTGGTGCTGGTGGTGGGCTCGCTGCCCGGCGCGCTGGCCGGCCAACCTGCCTATACAAGCATCGCCCGCGCCCGCGGCGAGGTGCGCGACGGCATTGCCGCCACGCTGGACCACGCACGCCAGGTCGGCATGCCGCTGGCCATCGAGCCGCTGCACCCGATGCAGGCGGCCGAGCGCGCCTGTGTGAACACCCTGGCGCAGGCGCTGGACCTGTGCGACGAGCTGGACCCGCAGCGCAGCGGCGCGCTGGGCGTGGCGCTGGATGCGTATCACGTGTGGTGGGACCCGCAGCTGCAGGCGCAGATCGCGCGCGCCGGCGCCGAGCGGCTGCTGGCCTACCATGTGTGCGACTGGCTCACCCCCACCCGCGACCTGCTGAACGACCGCGGCATGATGGGCGACGGCGTGATCGAGCTGCGGCAGCTGCGCGGCTGGGTGGAAGCCGCCGGCTACCGCGGCTTTGCCGAGGTGGAGATCTTCTCCGAGCACTGGTGGCAGCGCCCCGGCGAAGACGTGCTGGACACCTGCATCGCCCGCCACCGCAGCGTGGTGTAAGCCCGGGGGTGGCCGGTGCGGGCATGGCAAGTGCCGCGCGGGCGGCACAACACCATCACCCCGAGGAGCGCGCCATGACCACCTCCACCGCCCCGGCCGCCGGCAGCGACAAGCCCAAGGCCGAGCCCAGCCTGCACCGGGTGATGGGCCCGTGGCTGCTGCTGCTCTTCATCGTCGGCGACATCCTGGGCACCGGCATCTACGCCCTCACCGGCCAGGTGGCGGCGCAGGTGGGCGGCGTGGTGTGGCTGCCCTTTCTGGTGGCCTTCGTGGTGGCGGTGATCACCGCCTTCAGCTACCTGGAGCTGGTGACCAAATACCCGCAGGCGGCCGGCGCCGCGTTGTATGCGCACAAGGCTTTCGGCATCCACTTCATCACCTTCATCGTGGCCTTTGCGGTGATGTGCTCGGGCATCACCTCGGCCAGCACCGCCTCGCGGGCGTTTGCGGCCTACCTGTCGCAGGCCTTCGGGCTGGGGCTGGAAGGCGGCTTCGGCATCACCGCCATCGGCCTGGTGTTCATGGCGCTGGTGGCGGCAGTCAACTTCCGCGGCGTGGGTGAAAGCGTCAAGCTCAACGTGCTGCTCACCTGCGTGGAGCTGTCGGGCCTGCTGCTGATCATCGGCATCGGCCTGTGGGCCATCACCCAGGGCCAGGGCGATGTGTCGCGCATCACCCAGTTCAAGCCCAACGTCGACGGCGGCATGTTCTGGTCGGTGATGGCGGCCACCACGCTGGCCTTTTTCGCGATGGTGGGCTTCGAAGATTCGGTGAACATGGCCGAGGAGTGCAAGGACCCGGTACGCCACTTTCCCAAGGTGCTGCTGGGCGGGCTGGTCATCACCGGCATCATCTACATGCTGGTGTCGATCTCGGCCGTCACGCTGGTGGCGCCCGACAAGCTGGGCGAAGGCGAAACGCCGCTGCTGCAGGTGGTGCAGGCCGGCGCGCCGGGCTTTCCCATCGGCATCTTCGGGCTCATCACCATGTTCGCGGTGGCCAACAGCGCCCTCATCAACATGCTGATGGCCAGCCGGCTGGTGTACGGCATGGCGCGTGAGCAGGTGCTGCCCGCCGCGCTGGGCAAGGTGCACAGCCGCCGCCGCACGCCTTACACCGCCATCGGCTTCACCACGCTGCTGGCCTTCGGCCTCATCGCCTTCGTGGGCGGCGTGCCTGCGCTGGGCGGCACCACCGCGCTGCTGCTGCTGTGCGTGTTCACGGTGGTCAACGTGGCGGTGCTGGTGCTGCGGCGCGACAAGGTGGAGCACCAGCACTTCCGCACGCCCACGCTGCTGCCGGTGCTGGGTGCGCTGAGCTGCGCGTTTCTGGCCGGCCCCTGGACCGGTCGCGCCACCGAGCAGTACCAGATCGCCGGCGTGCTGCTGGCCGTGGGCGTGTCGCTGTGGGGCTTGACCGTGGCCTTCCACAAGCGGCCGGCGGGTGATCCCCCTCAGGCTGGCATGGCTTCGGCCGATAACACCCCGACCCCATGAAGTTTCGGGCGTGGCCCGAGTGCCCACGCCCCCATGCCCAACAGTTTCCGCGTCCGACTGGCCTTGATCATGGCCACCCTGCTGGCGTTGACCACCAGCAGCCTCTCGTGGGTGCTGGGCGCCGCGATGTCGAACCATCTGGCCGCCGAGCAAGGCCGCGCGCTGCACAACCTGGCGCGCGGCGTGGCCGCGGTGATGGCCGAGGGCATGGACACCCGGCTGGGCGAGATCTCCCGCCTGGCCCAGGGCGCCGTGGTCACGCTGGTACGCCCCGACGGCAGCCTGCGGGTCACCGACCAGGACCTGGACCGCGTGGCGGCCAATCGCTCGCACTACAGCTGGATCGGCGTCGCCCACCCCGATGGCGAGGTGGTGGCGGCCACCGGCCACATGCTGGTGGGCAGCAGCGTGGCCGAGCGGCCCTGGTTCGCCCAGGGCCTGAAGACTGCCTACACCGGCGACGTGCACAAGGCCAAGCTGCTGGCCACCCTGTTGCCACCGGCCACCGACGGCTCGCCGCCGCGCTTCATCGACTTTGCCGCGCCGCTGACCGATGCGCAGGGCCGGGTGGTGGCGGTGGTGGGCGCGCATGTGAACTGGGACTGGGGCCGCGAAGTGATCTCGCTGCTGCGCACCGGCGATGCCCGCCAGATGGGCGTGCGCGTGTTCGTGGTGGACGCCGGCGACCAGGTGATCCTGGGCCCGACCGATGCACCGGACGCCCTGCCGCCGGCGCTGGCGCCGCTGCTCGCCGGGCCCCGCGTGGCCGAATGGGCAGACGGCACCGACTACCTGACCGCCGCGACGCCGGTGCAGCCGCATGCCCGCAGCAACCAGCTGGGCTGGCGGGTGGTGGTGCGTCAGCCGGCCGCGGTGGCCCTGGCGCCCGCCTATGAAGCCCAGCGCCTGGTGTGGTGGTCGGGCCTGCTGGTGGCGTTGCTGGCCGCGGCGGTGGCCTGGTGGGCGGCGGGCGGCCTGAGCAAGCCGCTGACCGCCATCCACGATGCGGCGCTGCGCATCGGCGCCGGCGAGCCCGACGTGCGCCTGCCCGAGCCCGGCGGCGCCAGCGAAGTGCGCGGCCTGGGCACCGCGCTGGCCCGCATGATGGCCGCGCTGGCGGCGCGTGAAGCTTCGCTGCGCGAGGCCAACGAAACGCTGGAAGCCCGCGTGGCCGAGCGCACCCACGCACTGGCGCAGGCCAATGCCGAGCTCAACCTGCTGGCCCGGCGCGACCCGCTGACCGGCCTGCCCAACCGTCGCGCGGCCGACGAACGCCTGGGCAGCGAGCTGGGCCGCCACCGCCGCAACCACCAGCCGATGACGCTGATGGGCATCGACATCGACCACTTCAAGCGTGTGAACGACAGCTTCGGCCATGCGGCCGGCGACATGGTGCTGGTGCAGGTGGCGCAACTGCTGCAGCGCACGCTGCGCACCACCGACTTCGTGGCCCGGGTGGGCGGCGAGGAATTCATGGTGCTGCTGCCCGAGACCGATGCCGAAGGCGGCCTGCAGGTGGCCGAGAAGCTGCGCGGCGCCGTCCAGGCGCTGGTGCTGGAGACGGTGGGCAGCGTGACCATCAGCGTGGGCATGACGCACCGCGCCCACACCCACCGCGATGCCGCAGCCGCCAGCCATGCCGCCGACGTGGCGCTTTATGCCGCCAAGCGCGGCGGCCGCAACCGGGTGGTGGCGTTCGAGGACGCCTCGCGCATCACCGACAGCGTGCTGGATTCGTTCGCGTGACGGCGCTCTTGGACGCCGGCTTCAGCCGGCGGCGCGCACCGCAGGCGCCAGGTCGCCGTAGTTGCTGGCCTGGGCGCAGCGGTTGCGGCCGCGGTGCTTGGCGTCGTACAGCGCCGCATCGGCCGAGGCCATGAAGGAATCGATCCGCCCGTCCACGCTGGGCGAGCGCAGGGCCAGGCCCAGGCTGATGGTGAGCACGCCGCGCTCGGTGCCGCCATGCGGCAGGCCCATGGCTTCCACCGCCTGGCGCAGCCGTTCGGCCACCATCTGGCACTGCAGCGCCGATTCACCCTGCACCAGCGCCGCGAATTCTTCGCCGCCGATGCGGCCCAGGAAGGCCTGGGGCGGCAGGTTGGCGCGCATGGTTTCGCCCACGCGCTTCAGGCAGGCATCGCCCGCCGGGTGGCCGTACAGGTCGTTGTACTGCTTGAAGTTGTCGACGTCGATCAGCACCAGGGCCAGCCAACGCCGGTCGTCGGCCGCTTCCTGCCAGCGGCTGGGCAAGGCCAGGTCGAAGGCGCGGCGGTTGGGCAGCCCGGTCAGTGCATCGGTCTGCGACAGGCGGGCATAGCCGTCGGCCCGGCGCTCGGCGGCGCGGAAGGCCAGCGTCTCGCGCAGGCGCAGCAGGTAGCTGTAGCGCGAGCCGCGCTCGATGCGGTGGCAGGCCTGCAGCGTGAACAACACGGTGCAGGCCATCAGGCCGATGGAAAAGATGCGGGCCTGCTCGGGCAGCAGGTGATCGAAGCCGACGAACAGGGCCGTCGAGGGCAGCGCAATGCCCGACATCCACAAGGCCTGCTGAAAGCGCAGCGGCAGCGAGATGTTCAGCACCAGGAACGCCAGGCTGAACACGAAGGGGTCGTACATGCGCACCTCGTTCTGGGTGCCACGCAGCACCATGCAGGCGCACAGCATCACCATCGGCAAGGCGCTGGCCAGCAGCCATTCACGGGCCGCGGGCCGCAGCCAGCCGCGCGCGATGGCGGTGAGCAGGCCTGCGCCATACACCGTCATCACCGTGCGCCAGGCCAGCACGACGCCGAAGTCCTCGCGCCGGATGAACCAGTCGTTGATCAGGAACAGGTTCCAGATCAGCAGGCCGATGACGCCGCCGCGCACCAGCCAGCGCTCGCGCGCCGGGCCTTCGTCGTGCTCATAGCGGGCTTCGACCTCCGGCTGGAAGGCCAGCTTCCAGCGGCGCTTGAGCCCCAGCTCATGCCGCACCGCAGCCTGCAGGCTGAGTTCATGGTCCAAAGACTTGGACATGTCACATTCCTTCCACATGGGCCGGCTGGGGCCGCGGGCCCACCGGCGTGCCGACGCTGGCCGACAAGGCGTCCACCGCGGCCTGATCCTTCGGGCTGGGCGCGGGGCGCCCCAGCGCATAGCCCTGCACTTCGGTACAGCCCTCGGCCCGGGCACAGGCCAGGTGGGCCTGGGTTTCGACGCCTTCGGCCACCGTGGTCACGCCCAGCCGGCGGCCCAGTTCGGCCACGGCGCGCACCACGGCCGCGCACTCGGGCCGGCGCAGCGCGTCCTGCACGAAGGAGCCGTCGATCTTGATCTTGTCGAACGGAAAGCTGCGCAGGTGCGCCAGCGACGAATACCCGGTGCCGAAGTCGTCCAGCGCCACCCGAACGCCCATGTCGCGCAGCAGCCGCAGCTCGGCCAGCGCCGGTGCGCCGTGCAGCAGCAGCGCGGTCTCGGTGATCTCGATCTCCAGCCGGTGGGCCGGCAGGCTGGCGGCCTGCAGCGCGCGGCGCACCGCCGGCAGCAGCGTGCCGCGGCCCAGCTGCGCGGCCGACACGTTCACGGCCACCCGCGCCTCGTCGGCCCAGCCTGCCGCCTCTTCACAGGCGCGGCCCAGCACGAACTGGCCCACGCGGTCGATCAGCTCGGCTTCTTCGGCCACCGGCACGAACTCCGACGGCGGCACCCAGCCGCGCGGCGGGTCGAACCAGCGCACCAGCGCCTCGCGCGCGGTGATGCGGCCCGAGGCCAGGTCGGTGATGGGCTGGAAAAACACGAACATGCCTTCTTCGGTGTCCAGCGCGGCGCGCAGGCGTACCTCCAGGTCCACCCGCTCCTGCATGCGGGTGAGCATCTCGGTGGTGAAGGTGCGCACCGTGCCCCGGCCGGCGGCCTTGGCGGCATACAGCGCGATGTCGGCGCGCGACAGCAGGGTTTCGCCGTCATGCCCATGCGGCGGCGACAGTGCAATGCCCACCGAGGCACCGATGCGCGTGCGCCGCTCGTCGGCCAGTTGGTAGGGCGCGCACAGCGAAGTCAGCAGCCCGCGCGCCAGCAGCTCGGCGGTGGCGGGGTCGGCCCCCGGCAGCAGCACCGCAAATTCGTCGCCGCCCAGGCGGGCCACGGCCAGCGCGCGGCCGGCGCAGTGGGCCTGCA
>CAKZXL010000196.1 GCA_937883885.1 uncultured Aquincola sp.
CCATGCGGCGGATGACCTCGTCGGTGCGGTCCAGCGTGGCGCCGTCGGGCAGCTGGGCAAAGCCGATCAGGTACTGCTTGTCTTGTGCCGGCACGAAGCCGCTGGGCACCGCCTTGAAAAGGCCGAAGGTCACGGCCACCAGCGCCAGGTACACGGCCATCATCACGGCCTTGCGGCCGATCACGCGCTTGACGCCGCTGCCATAGGCCTGCGAGCCACGGCCGAAGGCGCGGTTGAAGCCGCGGAAGAACCAGCCGAAGGCCCGGTCCATGCCACGGGTGAGCGCGTCCTTGGGTGCGTCGTGGCCCTTGAGCAGCAGCGCCGCCAGGGCTGGCGACAGCGTGAGCGAGTTGATGGCCGAGATGACGGTGGAGATGGCGATCGTCAACGCGAACTGTCGGTAGAACTGGCCGGTGAGGCCGCTGATGAAGGCCAGCGGCACGAACACCGCCACCAGCACCAGCGCGATGGCGATGATGGGGCCCGACACCTCGCGCATCGCGCGGTAGGTGGCCTCGCGCGGGCTGAGGCCGGCTTCGATGTTGCGCTCGACGTTTTCCACCACCACGATGGCGTCGTCCACCACGATGCCGATGGCCAGCACCAGGCCGAACAGGCTGAGCGCGTTGATCGAGAAGCCGAACAGGTGCATCACCGCGAAGGTGCCCACCACCGACACCGGCACCGCCAGCAGCGGAATGATGGACGCGCGCCAGGTCTGCAGGAACACGATGACCACGATGACCACCAGCAGCACGGCTTCCAGCAGCGTGTGCACCACCGACTCGATGGACGCGCGCACGAACTGCGTGGTGTCGTAGACGATGCTGTACTCGACCCCCTCGGGCATGGCCTTCTGCGCATCGGCCATGGTGGCGCGCACCTGGTCGGCGATGTCGATGGCATTCGACCCCGGCGAGGCCAGGATGGCGATGGCCACCGCTTCCTTGTTGTCGAGCAGCGAACGCAGCGCATAGTCGGCCGCGCCCAGCTCCAGCCGCGCCACGTCGCGCAGGCGCGTCACCGCGCCATCGGCACCGGTCTTGACGATGATGTCGCCGAACTGCTCTTCGCTTTCCAGCCGGCCCTGGGCATTGACCGAGAGCTGGAAGTCCACGCCCGGCAGGCCGGGCGAAGCGCCCACCACGCCGGCCGCGGCCTGCACGTTCTGCTGGCGGATGGCGGCAGCCACGTCGCCCGCAGCCAGGCCACGCTCGGCCACCTTGGCCGGGTCCAGCCACACGCGCATCGCGTAGTCGCCGCTGCCCCACAGCTGCACCTGGCCCACACCCTTGAGCCGGGCCAGCCGGTCCTTCAGGTTGATGGCGGCGTAGTTGCGCAGGTAGGTGTTGTCGTAGCGGCCGTTGGGCGACGACAGGTGCACCACCAGCGTCAGGTCGGGCGAGCTCTTGACGGTGGTCACGCCCAGCCGGCGCACCTCTTCAGGCAAGCGCGGCTCGGCCTGCGAGACGCGGTTCTGCACCAACTGCTGTGCCTTGTCGGGGTCCACGCCCAAGGCGAAGGTGACGGTGAGCTGCATCACGCCGTCGGTGGTGGCCTGGCTGCTCATGTAGAGCATGCCTTCCACGCCGTTGATCGACTCTTCCAGCGGCGTGGCCACCGTCTCGGCGATCACCTTGGGGTTGGCGCCCGGGTATTGCGCGCGCACCACCACCGAAGGCGGCACCACCTCGGGGTATTCGGACACCGGCAGCACCCGCAGCGCCAGCAGGCCGCCGATGAGCATCAGCACCGACAGCACGCCGGCGAAGATCGGCCGGTCGATGAAGAACTTGGATAGGTTCATGGCCTGCCCCTGATCACGAATTGGCCTGCGCGGCCTTGCGCTCGGTGGCGGCGGTCACGTCGGGCTTGGCATCCATGGGCACCAGCTTGGGCGCCACCTGCACACCCGGTCGCACCCGCTGCAGGCCGTTGACCACCACCCGCTCGCCGGCCTTCAGGCCCTGGGTGACGACGCGCAGCCCGTCCACCGTGGCGCCCAGGCTCACTTCGCGCCACACCAGCTTGTCGCCTTCACCCACCACCATCACGTAGCGCTTGTTCTGGTCGGTGCCCACGGCGCGTTCGTTCAGCAGCAGCGCCTGGCCGCTGCGCGGCTGGCCCATCTGCAGCCGTGCGAACTGGCCGGGCGTGAGCTGGCCCTGCGGGTTGTCGAACACCGCACGCACACGCACCGTGCCGCTGCGGGCGTCCACCATGTTGTCCACCAGCTGCAGCCGGCCTTCCACCGCGCTGCCGTCCACCGTCTGCATGCGCACCGGAATGCGGTGCAGCTGCGCCTGCCGCTGCGCGGCCGGCAGCTCGGCCAGGGCCTTGGCCACGATGCGCTCGTCGGCATCGAAGCTGGCATAGATGGGATTGACCGACACCAGCGTGGTGAGCACCGGCGCGCCGGCACCGGCGGCAATCAGGTTGCCCACCGTCACCTCGATGCGGCCCACGCGCCCGGCCACCGGCGCCCTCACCTGGGTGTAGCCCAGGTTCAGCCGTGCCGACTGCAGCGCGGCCTGCGCCGCACGCAGGTTGGCGGCGGCTTCGTTGTGGGCATTGCGGCGCTCGTCCAGCTCACGCTGGGCGATGGCCTGTTCCTGCCACAGGCGCTGCGCACGCTCCAGTTCGCTCTGCGTGAAGGCCATGCGCGCCTGCGCGGCGGCGGCCTGGGCTTCGGCCCGGTCCACCTCGGCGCGGTAGGGTGCGGGGTCGATGGTGACCAGCAGCTCGCCGGCCTTGACCAGCGAGCCCTCACGGAAGTGCACCGCCTGCACCGCGCCGGCCACGCGGGAGCGCACCTCCACGCGGTCCACGGCTTCCAGCCGGCCCGAGAACTCGTCCCAGGCGGTGACTTCACGGGCTTCGACGGTGGCCACCGACACCGGCACCGCGGGCGGCGCGGCCTGGGCGGCCGGCACATCGGCCGCGTCGCTGCGCGGTGAGAGGGACAGGGCCGCGGCGGCGGCGATGGCAGTGACGGCAATGCCGCCGAGCCACCAGGCGCGAGGCCGGCTCAGGTTGGGGCGATTCATGGGGCAACTCCTGCTGGAAAGACGGAACCGCGGGCGCGCTCATCGACGGCCCGGCTGCTTCTTGTGAGGGGTGCGTGGCCTGCAGCCACGGAACCTGGGCTCTACAATGCGATCTCAGTTTCCGAAAGGCAAGTACACACCTTTTGGTAAGTGCCAGAAATTTTTCCGGAGGCCCCGTGATTCGCAAGACCTATGGTTGCGGCCTGGAAGCCGCGTTGTCGCTCATCGGCGGCAAGTGGAAGCTGTTGATCCTTTACAACCTGGCCGAAGGCGAGCCCCGCCGCTTCGGCGAGCTGCGGCGCGCCATCGGCCACATCAGCGAGAAGATGCTGACGCAGGAGCTGAAGGAGCTGGAGCTGGACGGCGTGGTCAAGCGGCACGACTACCAGGAGGTGCCGCCGCGGGTGGAATACACCATCACGCCCTTCGGTGAATCCTTGATGACGGCGCTGGCGCCCCTGTGCGAATGGGGCAGCAAGCACATGAAGAAGATCGGCAACCTGCCCACGCAGGCGCTGCCGGACGACGAGAATGAGCCCGTGATGTGCAGCAACGCGAAGGTGAAAGCATGACGATCCAGGCGCAATGGAACAGTGAGCGCGGCGTGTCGGCTTGCGAGGTGGCCCTGCCGGGCGGCCTGCTGTCGGTGGACATCGACGCCAAGCCCGGCACGCCCGCAACGGCCCCTTCGCCGCACGACCTGCTGGACGCGGCGCTGGCCGCCTGCACCACGCTCACGCTGGAGCTGTACGCCCAGCGCAAGGCGATGGAAGTGCGGCAGATCGACGTGAAGGTGACGCACCGCCACGAGGCCGGCGCCTATTGCATGCAGCGCAGCATCCAGGTGTTCGGTGCGCTCACCGAAGACCAGCGCGCCGCGCTGCTGCGCGTGGCCGAGGCCTGCCCGGTGCACAAGACGCTGGTGGGCGACATCCAGATCGAGACGCGGCTGGAAGCCGACGCACTGTAGCTCACCGCGGCGCGGGCGGCCCGGCGATGCCCAGCCGCCGCGCCAGCCGCGCCAGGTTGCCGCGGTCCAGGCCCAGCTCGCGCGCGGCCGGCGCCCAGCGCTGGCCATGGCGCTGCAGCGCCTGGGTGATGAGCTGGCGCTGGTAGGCGTCCACCGCTTCGCGCAGCGGCACGCCGGCGGCGGTGGTCGACGCAGGGGCCTCGGCAGCTGGGGGCTCGCCGGTCGGCGCCGCGCCGCCAGCCGCTGCCTCTGCGGCGGGCAGTCCCAGGTCCTCGGCCGTCAGGCTCAGGATGCGCGGCTGCCCGGTGCCCAAGCTGCCCGCCCGGCCGACCGCCCGCAGCACGCTGCGGCCCACCAGGTGTTCCAGCTCGCGCACGTTGCCAGGCCAGTCGTGAGCCAGCAGCGCGGCCTGGGCGTCGGCCTCCAGCCGCAGGCCGCCCAGGCCCAGGCGGGCGCGGTTCTGTTCCAGGAAGTGGCCGCAGATCAGCAGCACGTCGCGGCCCCGCTCACGCAGCGGCGGCACCTGCAACGGGTACACGCTGAGCCGGTGGTAGAAGTCGGC
>CAKZXL010000197.1 GCA_937883885.1 uncultured Aquincola sp.
CGGCGCGGGCGGCAGCGCCACCGTGGCCAGCCTGTCGGGCGACGGGCGGGTGCTGGTGAACTTCGACAACCCGCTGGGCCGCCTGACCCTCACCGGCAGCCTGAGCGGCCAGCGCGACCTGGACGTGCGCAGCGGCACGCTGGCGTTGGGCACCACGGTGCCGCTCAGCTTCAGCGGGCAGATCAAGCTCAGCGGCGCGGGCACGCTGCAGCTGGGCCGCGAAAGCTACCTGGGCAGCGCCAGCCCGGTGCTGCGCTTCGAAGGCGGCGGCCGGCTGGTGCTGAGCGACGGCTTCGGCCTGGCGCGCGACATCGTCACCACCGGCGGCAACGGCAGCCTGGTGATCGGCGGCGGCAGCAACACCATCAGCAGCCGCATCAGCGGCAACGGCGGCTTCCACCTCACCGGCAGCCTGATCACGCTCACCGGCGACAACAGCTTCGCGGGTGGGCTGGGCATCTTCAACGACGGCACGTTGAATGCGGCTGGTGTGCCCAACCTCACCACCGTGCGCTTCTTGAACGACGGCAACCTGGGCCAGGCCGGCCAGCGCATCACGCTGGGCGGCGCGCTGGCGCTGCCCGACGGCTACGAACTCGCCCGGCCGCTGGTGCTCAGCGGCACGGCCGCCACCATCAGCGGCAGCGGCGAACACCGGCTGTCGGGCGCCATCAGCGGCGATGGCCGGCTCAACCTCGGCGGCGCGGCGCGCTACATCCTCACCGGCAGCGCCAGCCACACCGGCGGCGTGGCACTGGCCGGCACCGCGGCCGGCGAGGCGGCGGTGCTGGTCATCGACAGCGACGCCCGCCTGGGCGCGGCCGGCGGCGTGCTCAACATCGGCCGCACCGCGGGCAACAACGCCCTGGCCGTGCTGCCGGGCACCCTGGTGGCCAGCGGCCACCTCGACATCGCGGCCAGCCGCAGCACCCGCTTCCGCCGCATGACGGTGGACACCAACGGCTTCGACGTGGTGTTCAACCAAGCGATCGACGGCCTGGACATGACCAAGGCCGGCGCCGGCACCTGGACGCTGAACACCACCAACACCCACACCGGCGGCGACAACCCGGTGCGGGTGCTGCAAGGCACGCTGGCGCTGGGCACCGACGAAGCCCTGGGCACGCGCAGCCTGGTGCGTGTGGACAGCGGCGCCCAGCTCGCGCTGCTCGGCCACCGCCTGACGGTGACCTCGCTGGACACCGCCGCCGGCAGCACGGTGGACCTGGGCAACGGCGGCACGCTGCGGCCGCTGTTCGGCACGCTGGACGGCACGCTCAGCGGCCAGGGCAGCCTGGTGGTGGGCCGCGCCGGCTTCTCGCCAGCGGCCGTCACGCTCAATGCGGCCAACGGCTTCACCGGCAGCGTGGAAGTCACCCAGGGCAGCCGGCTGACGCTGGGCCATGTCGACGCGCTGGGCGCCGCCGGCAACCTGATCCGGCTGGACAACGGCACGCTGGCCGCCAGCGGCCGGCTGAGCGCGCCGCTGGTCATCGGCAACGCCACGAATCTGCAGATCGGCGCCGGCGGCGCGGGCTTTGCGGCCGATGGTCAGTCCCTCGTCATCGAGCGCACGCTGACCGGCCCGCTGGCCCTGCGCTTTCAGGGCGGCAGCCGGCCGGGTGACAGCGGCGGCAAGTTCGACGTGCGCCTGGCCAGCCGCACCAACAGCTTCACCGGCGACCTGCAGTTGGGCGACCCGCAGGGCTTCGGCACCGCGGTGCTGGGCATCACGGCCGATGGATCGCTGGGCGCGGCGGGCAACCGGCTCCTCCTGGGCAAGAGCTTCTACGACGGCGAAACCACCCGCAGCGCCCAGGGCGGGCTGCGGGCCTGGGACTCGCTGACGCTGGCGGCCACGCGCACCGTGCTGCTGGACGGCGAATCGGGCAGCGCCGCCGGCTTCATCGACACCAACGGGCACACCGTGGTGGTGGCCGGCAGCATCGGCGAACTGGCCGCGGGCCTGGGCCTGCTGAAAACCGGCGCCGGCACGCTGGTGCTCAACGGCGCGCAGGCCTACACCGGCCTGACCGAAGTGGAAGCCGGGGCGCTGGGCGGCCATGGCACGGTGGAACGGCTGGCCGTGCAAGGTGCCGAGCTGGCGCCGGGCGAAAGCGCGGGCCTGTTCAGCGTGCGGCAGAACCTGAGCTTCAGCGGCGGTGCGCTGCTGAACCTGGAGCTGGGCGGGCTGCTGCGCGGCAGCGGCTACGACGCGCTGAACGTGGGCGGCAGTGTCGACCTGGGGGGCGACACCGTGCTGCGGCTGAGCTTCATCGACGGCTTCCAGGCCGGCGCAGGCCAGCAGTTCGATCTGATCCAGGCCGGCGGCGGGCTGTTCGGTCAGTTTGCCAACGTCGCCGATGGCGCGCGGCTGCTGACGGCCGACGGCGCGGGCAGCTTCCTGGTGCGCTACGGCAGCGGCCAGGGCCTGGTGATCAGCGACTTCCAGGTGGCCGCCGTGCCCGAGCCGGCCACCTGGGCACTGATGCTGGGCGGCGCCGGGCTGCTGGCCTGGCGGCGCCGCTTCGGCTCAAGAGCCGGCACCAGCTGAGGCAACGCCCGTCCGCCGGGCCGCCCCAAGGACGGGTGCTCCCCAAGGGTCCGAAGGGCCCTTTCAGAAGGGCCTTGGGGGGGCGCGAGCGCAGCGAGCTTGGGGGCCGACTTCAGCTATAGGCCACGAAGCGCTTCTGCACGTGCTTCGGCGATTCGATCTCGTCGACGATGGCCACCGCCAGGTCGGCGACGGTGATGCTGGCGGGCTTGCCGTCCACCATCGGCACCTCGTCGCCGCCGGTGCGGTAGGCGCCGCTGCGCTCGCCAGGGTTCAAAAACACTGGCGGCGACAGGAAGGTCCAGTCCAGCTGCTGGCGACCACGGATGCGGTTGAGCGCCTCGCGCGCGGCCAGCGCGCCCTGCTTCCACTCGGCCGGAAACTCCGGCGTGTCCACCAGCTGCACGCCCGGCGCCACGTACAGGCTGCCGGCGCCGCCCACCACCAGCACGCGCTTGACGCCTGAGGCCTGCACGCCGTCCAGGATGGCGTCGGTGCCCTTCAGGAACAAGTCGTGGATCTGCGCCTCGCCCCAGCCGGGGTTGTAGGCATCGATCACAGCGTCGTGCCCGGCCACGGCGCGGGCCACCTGCTGCGCGTCCTGCGCGTCGGCCTGCGCCACGGTCAGGCCGTCACGGGCGGCGTACTTGCCGGTGTTGCGGGCCAGCGCGGTCACGGCATGGCCGCGGCGCAGCGCTTCTTCCAGCACGGCGCTGCCGACGAAGCCGGTGCCGCCGATCAATGCGATCTTCATGGTGGAAATCTCCAAGGGGTTGCGATGGGGGCATCTTCCCCTCGCAACCGCCGGGCCGCCAGTCGCTGCGCGCTTCGTTCACCGTGAAGCTGAGCTTCACACCGGCCGCACCAGCAGCACGTCGTTCTCCACCATGTCCAGCAGGCGCTCGGCCACGCTGCCCAGCAGCATCGCGGCCAGGCCGGTGCGGCCGGCAGTGCCCAGCACCAGCAGGTCATCGGGGTGGCGCCAGCCGTGGGCCTGCAGCAGCAGGCCGGGGTCGCCCGAGGCCAGCCACAGCTGCAGACGGCGGCGCAGCGCATCGGGCAGCTGTGCTTCGGCGATGAAGGCCGCTGCGGTGCGGGTGGCCTGTTCGCCGCCGGCATCGCGGGCCAGCGCCAGATCGACACCGGCGCGGGCCGGGTAGGCGGCGCCGTAGGCATGGAACAGGGTGAAGGCGGCTTCGGGCCATCCCGCCGCGGCCACTTCCAGCGCCTGGCGCGCGGGCGCCGACCAGTCGCTGGCCACCACCAGCCGCGGGTAAGGCCGGCGGCCACGCTGGCGCACCACCAGCACCGGCACCGGCGCGCGCCGCACCAGCAGGTCCACCGTGGAGCCCAGCACCAGCCGGCCCAGGCCATGCGCACGCGCCGTGCCGGTGACGATCCAGTCGCAGCCCCGCTCGGCCGCCACCTGCAGCAGCGCCGAGCCCACCGGGCCGTGCGCCACATGCAGTTCAAACGGCACGCCGGCGTCGCCCAGCTCGGCGTCCATGCGGCGGCGCGCCTGCTCCTGCAACTGCGCGGCTTCTTCGCCGCTGAGGGCTTGTGAACCCTGCGCCTGCAGCTGGCCCATGCGGGCCTTTTCCAGCACCGTGGCCACCACCAGGCGCGCTTGCCATTGACGCGCCAGCAGCACGGCCCGGTCGATGGCGCGGTCGCAGCGGCTGCTCAGGTCGGTGGCCACCAGCAGGCTGCGGGGCGGGGCGAAGGCGGCGGTCATCGGGCGGGTGGCATGCGGGTGGTCGGGGTGCGGGCCATTCTGCGGGCAGGCGCGCGGCCGCCGGCTTGATGCGCGTCAAGCCGCACCGGGCGGCCAGGCCGCGGCCGGCTCGGTGACAATGCCGCCCCTTCGCACCTGCCTGCCCGACGCCATGACCGACGAACCCATCCACCGCCGACCGATCCGCAGCTTCGTGCTGCGCGCCGGGCGCATGGGCACCGGCCAGCAGCGCGCCCTGGCCGAGCTGGGGCCCCAGTTCTTGCTGCCCTACCAGGCCGCGCCGCTGGACTACGCGGCCGCCTTCGGCCGCAGCGCGCCGGTGGTGCTGGAAATCGGCTTCGGCATGGGCGGCGCCACGGCGCAGATCGCCGCTGCGCGGCCGGACACCGACTTCATCGGCGTGGAAGTGCATGAGCCCGGCGTGGGCGCGCTGCTCAAGCGCATCGGCGAAGACAACCTGACCAACCTGCGGCTGATCCAGCACGACGCGGTGGAAGTGCTGCGCGACATGATCCCGCCGGCTTCACTGGCCGGGGTGCACATCTTCTTCCCCGACCCGTGGCACAAGAAGAAGCACCACAAGCGCCGGCTGCTGCAGCCGGCCTTCGTGGCCAAGCTCATCCAGCACATCGCCCCCGGCGGCTACCTGCATTGCGCCACCGACTGGCAGGACTATGCGGTGCAGATGCTGGAGGTGCTGGGCGCCGAACCCGGCCTGCGCAACAGCGCCGAAGGCTACGCGCCGCGGCCCGACTACCGGCCGCTGACCAAGTTCGAGCAGCGCGGCCTGAACCTGGGCCACGGCGTGTGGGACCTGGTGTTCACGCGGCTGTAAAGCGGCTGGGCTCGGCAGGCCTGAGCGTCGACCTGGGCGACCCAGCGAGCGCCAAGGCGCACCACAAACGGATGGCGTCGTCGTGCGACAAGCGCAGGGGTGGCCGCGAGGTCTGAGCGCCCAGGCAGCATCCGTCATCGAGAACCTTGGGTTGGCGACCCAGCCTGAGCCATGCGACGCTCGGGGCACTGCAATCATGAGACACATTGATCGCGAGGCCCTGCATGCCGGACTTCTCGAGCGACTTTTCTGAAGCGCCTACCAACGCAATCCACCAGCTCGCCGCGCTGCAAGGCTTGGGCATGAAGTCGGCCGCAGCCCTGCACAGCGCCGGCATCGGATCGGTGGCGGAACTGCGCAAACTTGGGGCGGTGGTCGCCTTCCTGCGCGTGCGCCAGGCCGGCGGACGCCCGAGCTTGAACTTGCTGTGGGCGCTCGAAGGCGCCTTGACCGGCGTGGACTGGCGCGAGGTGGCCAAGACCGAGCGAACCCGGTTGCTGCTGGCGCTGGACGATCTTTGCAACGCCCAGCGCATCCCACACGACGGCGGATGAAGCCCCTCGACGCCGTGGGTCAGTCCGCCTGCTGCCGATACGGCTCTTCGAAGTCCAGAAAGTCCTTCTCGGTCAGCGCATCGGCCACCCAGGCCGCCACGCCGGGTGAGGCCCACAACCGGTCGACATAGGCCTGCAGTTCGGGCGGCAACGCGATGCCGTAGGTGATCA
>CAKZXL010000198.1 GCA_937883885.1 uncultured Aquincola sp.
GAGGTGGCCGAGCGCGAGGGCAAGCCGCCCATCGTGTTCATCACGCTGGTCAACGAAGTGATCCGCGATGCGGTCACCGGCCCCGACTGCCGCGGCATGGTGCTGGACATGTTCCGCACCTTCGTCGAGCCGCTGGAGCAGGAGTTCGGCATGAAGTCGAACCACCGCGTGGGCCGCTTCTCGGACGCGGCCAAGAGCCAGGAATACGACGACCGCATCGAGGCGATCAACTTCTCGCTGGCGCACGACGACGGCCAGTCGTCGCGCAACCTGGAGCTGGCCGACGTGATCCTGGTGGGTGTGAGCCGCAGCGGCAAGACGCCCACCTCGCTGTACCTGGCGATGCAGCACGGCATCAAGGCGGCCAACTACCCGCTGATCCCGGAAGACTTCGAGCGCAACAAGCTGCCCTCGGCGCTGGCGCCCTTCAAGGCCAAGTGCTTCGGCCTGTCGATCGACCCCGAGCGGCTGGCGCAGATCCGCAACGAGCGGCGGCCGGGCAGCAAGTACGCGGCGATCGAGAACTGCCGCTACGAGGTGAACGAGGCCGAGGCGATGATGAAGCGCGAAGGCATCGGCTGGCTCAGCTCGACGCACAAGTCGATCGAGGAGATCGCCACCACGATCCTGCGGGACATCCGCCCCGACAGACTCATCTACTGAACCAACCGCCGCCGCGCCGATTCGTACAGGCACACGGCTGCGGCTGCGGCCACGTTCAGCGACTCTTCGCCGCCCGGCTGCGGAATGCGCACCGTGAGCGCGCAGCGCGCCATGAGCTCGGGCGCCACGCCGCGGCCTTCATGACCCAGCACCCAGGCGCAGGGCCAGGGCAGCGCGGCTTCATGCAGCACGCTGGTGGTGTGCGAGCTGGTGGCCACCAGTGGCACCTGCAGCGCCGCCAGCGCCTCGGCCGCCACGCCTTCCACCAGCCGCAGGCCGAAGTGCGCGCCCATGCCGGCGCGCAGCACCTTGGGCGACCACAGCGCCGCCGTGCCCTTGAGGGCGACGACCTGCGCAAAACCCAGCGCCGCCGCGCTGCGCAGGATGCTGCCCACGTTGCCCGCATCCTGCAGCCGGTCGAGCACGACGGTGGGCGCGTCGGGCGCGATCTCGGGCGAGGCCGGCGCCTGCACCACGAAGCCGATGGGCGCGGGCGATTCCAGCGTGCTGAGCGACTTGAACAGCGCATCGGGCAGCAGGCTCACCTTGTCGGCCATGGCGGCCAGGGTCTGCAGGCTGGGTTCACGCAGCCAGGCGCTTTCGCTGACCAGCGCCTGCTGGGCGCGGCCGCCGCGTGCCTGCAGCGCCCGCGCCAGATGGTCGCCTTCCAGCCACAGCAGGCCCAGCTTGCGGTAGGCCGCCGGGTCTTGCGCCAGCTTGCGCAGCTTGACCAGCAGCGGGTTGTCGCGCGAGGTGATCAGGGGCGGCGCTGTCATCGGCTGAGCATGCGGTGGGCGGCGTCGGCCACGTCGGTGGGCAGCAGCACCTCGCCGGCCGGCGACAGCAGCTGCCGCACCGGCGCGAAGCTGCGGCGGTGCGCCTCGCAGGCGCCATGGGTGCGCAGGGCTTCCAGGTGGTCGCGCGTGCCGTAGCCCTTGTGCTCGTCGAAGCCGTAGAGCGGAAAGCGCTCGTGCAGCGCCTGGCAGCCGCGGTCGCGCGTGACCTTGGCGATGATGGAGGCGGCCGAGATGGCCTGCACCTTGGCATCGCCGCCGATGATGGCCTCGGCATGCACCCGCAGCACCGGCAGCCGGTTGCCATCGACCAGCACCTTGCCGGGCAGCAGACGCAGGCCCTCCACCGCGCGGCGCATGGCCAGCATCGTGGCCTGCAGGATGTTGAGGGTGTCGATCTCTTCGACGCTGGCCTCCCCCACGCTGCAGCACAGCGCACGGGCGCGGATTTCTTCGTACAGCTCTTCGCGGCGCCTGGCGCTCAGCACCTTGGAGTCGGCCAGGCCCTTGATCGGCCGCAGCTCGTCCAGGATGACGGCGGCGGCCACCACCGGGCCGGCCAGCGGGCCGCGGCCGGCTTCGTCCACGCCGGCCACCAGCAGGCCCGGCACGTCCCACGACAGGCCCAACTGCTCAGCTTTGATCGAGGATTTGCGCGATGGCATCGGTGGCGGTGCGGCCGGTGTCACGCCGCAGCAGGTGGTGAAGTTCGTCGAAGCGGCCGGTCACGGCCGCCATGCGGGCGGGTGCGTCCAGCCAGGCCAGCACGTCGGCGGCCAGTGTGGCCGGTTGCGCGGCTTCCTGGATGCGCTCGGGCACCACGAAGTCGCGGCACAGGATGTTGGGCAGGCCCACCCAGGGCTGGTAGGCCATGCGCTTCATCAGCTGCCAGGTCAGGCCGTTCATGCGGTAGGCGATGACCATGGGCCGCTTGAACAGGGCCGCTTCCAGCGTGGCGGTGCCGCTGGCGATCAGCGTCACGTCGCAGGCGGCCAGCGCCTCGTGCGAGCGGCCGTCCAGCAGCGTCAGCGGCGCATCGGGCGCATGCTGGCGCAGCAACGGCTCCACCAGCGCGCGCAGGCCCGGCACCACCGGCAGCACGAAGCGCAGGTCGGGCCGCTGGCGGGCCAGCAGCGCCACCGTCTGCAGGAACACCGGCGCGATCATCTCGATCTCCGACCGGCGGCTGCCCGGCAGCACGGCCACCACCGGCGCCTGCGCGGGCAGGCCCAGCGCGGCGCGCGCGGCC
>CAKZXL010000199.1 GCA_937883885.1 uncultured Aquincola sp.
GAAGACGGCAAGACGCGTGGCCGCCCGGTGGGCGTGACGGTGGACCCGCGCGGTGCGCTGCTGGTGGCCGACGACCTGTCCAACACCTTGTGGAGGGTCACGCCGGCCCCATAAGCAGAATAAGCAGGCTGGGGCGGCGCCCTCAGGGCGCGCTGCCCCGCGCGTAGGGCGGCAGCGGTGCGCCGCAGTCGCTGCAATAGCGGGCCTGCGGCGCATGGCCTTCGCTCAGGCAGGCGGGGCAGGTGCGGGTGGTGGGCAGGCGGCGGTGGCCCATGCGCAGCGCGGTGAACTCGGCGCCCACGATGCCGGTGGGCACCGCCAGCGTGCCCCAGCCCACCAGCATCATCACCGAGGCGATGAAGCGGCCCAGCCCGGTCTTGGGCGTGATGTCGCCAAAGCCCACCGTCGTCATCGTGGAGATGGCCCAGTACACCGACACCGGGATGTTGGCAAAGCCGTTGGCCGGCCCTTCCACCACATAGAGGATGGTGCCCATCACCACCACCACCAGCATCACGAAGCTGAGGAACACCATGATCTTGCGCCGACTGGCCGCCAGGGCGCTGAGCAGCGCGGCGTATTCGTCCACGTACTCGGCCAGCTTCAAGATGCGGAACAGGCGCAGCAGCCGCAGCAGCCGCACGTCGATCAGCGCATGCAGGCCGGGCAGGAACAGCGCCAGCCAGGTGGGCAGCACCGCCAGCAGGTCGATGACGCCGAAAAAGCTGCGCGCATAACGCAGCGGCCGGTGCACGCAGGCCAGCCGCGCCAGGTACTCCAGCGTGAAGACCACGGTGAACAGCCACTCCAGCACGCCCAGCACCGGCCCCCACTGCGCATGGATGTGCTCGAAGCTGTCCAGCATCACCACCGCCACGCTGGCCAGGATCAGCCACACCAGCGCCAGGTCGAACAGCCGGCCGGCGCGTGTGTCGGCCTCGAAGATGACGGTGTAGAGCCGCAAGCGCCAGCCGCCCAGCGGCCGGCCCCAGCCGGCGTCGGTGCGGGGCGGGGGCGTGGGGGTGTCGCTGGCGCGGGTCTTGGGCATGGAGCGAGTCTAGGGGCGGCCCCGGTCGGGGCTGGCATGGCCGCCCAGGCGCTGTTCGAAGACCGCCAGGGCTGCCGACACCAGCGCCGGCGCCATCGCCGCGAGCCATTGACGCAGGCGCTCCTGCATCGCGGGATCTTGCGGCGCCTGCGGCCGCTCGGCCACCCAAAGGGCCAGCAGCAGCCAGGCCATGCGACCGTCGGGCAGCAGGGCCGCCACTTCGTGCACGGCCTGCAGGGCCTTGGGGTCGGCTTGCCTGAAGCCGCTGGGGTGAAGGCCGTCCAGGCCACGCCGCACCATCTGCTCGACCACCGCGCGCGCGGTGTCGCCCAGGGACTCCGGCTGCCCAAACAAGTCGATGGCGCAGGGCGCGAAGAACTGCGCTTCGGTGGCGCAGAACGACTCGGCGAAACCGCCGCGGGATGAGAGGGCATACCGCGGCGCCTCCTGCAGCACCTGCCCGAAACCGCCCCAGCCCGCGGCCAGCATCGAGCCCACGCGGTGCAGCCGGGCCGCTTCGGTGCTGCGGTCTTGTTCGGCGCGCCGATGCACCAGCACGCAATGCGTGTGGGCGCCCAGCAGCTGGTAGCGCGTGGCCAGCGCCGGTGCGTCCACACGGCTGTCATCGGCCATCCTGCGGTGGGCCGCCATGCGGGCCAGGTCGTCGCCGGGGCAGGGCGCATCCGCCTCGGCACGCGCCAGTTCCACGCTGCGGCCTGGCGCCTCTTCGGCCAGCAGGCGCACGGCACCCGGCTCGACCGGGCGATCGAAGCCGGCGAACGCCAGCACGGTGTCGCCACCGAACACGCTGGCCGCGGGCCCGCATGACCAGACGGGCGTGCGGCCCCAGTCGATGCGCACCTGCGTGTGCACCGGCTGGCGCATGCGCTGCAACATGTGGCGGGCCGCGGTGGCCACCGCCTCGCCCGGCGTGGCAAAGTCGCAGGCACCGCCGGTGGCTTGCGCCAGTGCCCGCAGCACGCCTTCGGCCGGCGCCGCGCCCACGCCGATGGCAAACACGCGGTGGCCGCTGCGGCGGGCCTCGGCCACCGTGGCTTCGGCATGCCAGATGTTGCCGTCGGTGATCATCAGCACGTCGCCGCCTTCGTCCGCCTGGCTGCCTGGCAGCTTGAACACTTCGGCCAATGCCAGGGCCATCTCGGTGCCGCCCAGGTCGGCCTGCACACCGTCGACCAGCGGCTGCAGGTGGCGCAGCGTCTGGGCGCGTGCCCGGGAAGGCGGCAACAGGTGCTCGACCGAGGTGCCGAAGCGGCTCAGGCTCAGCTCGTCGTCGTCTTCCAGCGCCGCCACCACGCCGCGCAGCGCGGCGCGGGCGGACTCGATGCTGTCGCCCTGCATCGAGCCCGAGCAATCGACCAGCAGCTTGAGCCGGATCGCCCGCCGCGCGGGTGCCAGCGGCGGCCGCAGTGCGGCCATCATCACCACCGGGGCGGCGGTATCGAAGGGGTCCTCGGCGCGCACCAGCAGCGAAGGCTGCGGCTCACGCGGCGTGACGATCACCACCAGGTCGCGGTCCAGCCGCGCGCCGGGCTGCAGCTCCAGCGCCAGCGCGGCGCCGTCGGCCGGGTGCGTGGCCATGGCATGGGTGGGGCTGTGCGCATGGGCGCCGGCCAGGGTGGGGCCCAGGGTCAGGCGCAGGTTCAGCGGGTAATCGGCGGCCAGATCCACCTCGGGCGCCTGCTGGGGCTGCAGGCCGGCAGCCGCAGGCGGGCCGTGGCGTGGCGCGATGGTGGTGGGGATGGAGACCCGAAGCCGGCCTTGCTCAAAGCTCAGCAGTTCGGCCAGGCGGCACTCGATCACCAGCTCATCGCCCGGCATCAGGTTGCCGATGTTGGCCGTGTGCAGGCCGTCGCCGTGCGCTTCCAGCATCACCGGGGCATCGCCCTCCTGCAAGGCGGCTTCGTACTGACGCTCGGCCTGCTGCCGCGCCACCACCACGCCATCCTGGCGCTGGCCGTTGAGCTCGCAGGCGAAGCCCAGCAGCACCGACCGCAGCGGCAGCGGAAAGGTGTAGACCACCTCCAGCGCCTGGCTGCCAGCGTTGCGGTAGGTCTGGCGCAGCGTGAGGCTCAGCAGCGTGGCGTCCAGCCGGCCTTCGGCCTGCACGCCCACCAGCACGGGCGGCGGTGCGTGGCCGCCGGTACGGACCAGGGAAAAGGCGCGGTGTTCGGGCATCGTCGGTCTCCGTAGGGGTGGGTGGAAGCAGGCGTTTGCAGCGCTTGCTCAAGGGGCGCGGGGGCTGGCGCGCAGCCGGCGGTACAGGGCTGCGATGCCCTGCACCAGCTGGCGCATCTGCGCTGGATCGAGCCCGGCGCGACCCGGCTCGACGTGGATCTCCAGGCCGTCTGCCACGGTGACGCGGCTCCAGACTTCGACGCTGCCCGGCGGCGCGCGGCGCGGCGCCGGGTCTTCGGGCGCGCCGGCGGTCAGCTCGCGCACGCGCGCAAGGCTCAGCCCGGCGTCGGTCCAGCGGCGGATCAGCAGTAGCTGCTCCAGGTGGCGCCGCACATAGTGCGCGCCACGCTTTTCACCCACGGGGCGGTCGATCAGGCCTTCGGTGATGTAGTAGCGCACGGTGCGCGGCGTCAGGCCCGCCAACACCGACAGCTCGTCGATGGAAAAGCGTTCAGCGTCTGCTTCGGTGGCGCGGTCGGTCTCTGGCATGGCGCCAATATGCGCCACTTATTTGAGACAGTCAACTGTCAAAAAATCAGGCCGTCGTGGCCCTCAACGGCTGCCCTCCTGCAGCGCCTGCAGCAGCCGCCCCAGCTTGCGGGCCTGCCGCTGCAGGGCCGCGCCCACCTCGGCGCGTCGGCGCTCGTCGAGCCGGGCCGAGATCGCTGCCACGCTGAGGGCGGCCATGGGTGGGGCGCCCGGCAGGGCCACGCCCACGGCAGCGGTGCCGGTGAACACCGGGCTGTCGAGGAAGGCGTAGCCCTGTGCCCGGCCTTGGGCCACCGCGGCCATCACTTGCGCGGCGTCCAGCGACGACTGCTTGGCATAGCGCCAGGCATTGGCCTCGATGATGTCTTGCGCCTCTTCCGCCGGCAGCTGGCACAGGATGGCCAGGCCGCCTGCGCCCACGCCCAGGGGCCGGCGGATGCCCACGTCCAGCGTCAGCGCCTTGATGGGGTAGTCGCCCAGCGCACGGGCGGTGCACACCGCTTCCAGGCCGCGGCGCTCGCTCAGGTACACCGTGTCCTGCGTGTCGTGGGCCAGTTCGGCCAGCGCCGGCTCGCAGTGCGCGGCCAGTTGCACGCGGGGGTAGGCCAGCATGCCCAGCTCATGCAGCAGCGGGCCCAGGTGGTACTTGCGGGTGACCGCATGGCGTTCCAGCAGGCCTTCCAGCTCCAGCCGCTGCAGCATGCGAAAGCAGGTGGAGGTGGGCAGGCCGGTGGCGCTGGCCACGTCGCCCAAACGCATGCCGTTGCGCCCGCGCGAGGCGACGGTGCGCAGCAGCTCCACCACGCGTTCGATGCTCTGGGTGCCCGCGCGGGTGCGCTCGGCCGGGGTGGTGGTCATGCGGGTGGCCCTCTTAAAACGTTTCCACGATGCGGCAGAACCTGGGGTTGCCCCGGGCGCCTTGCGCAGGCTTGTGGCCTTGAATGGTGGCACAGCAGCAGCCCCAGGAGTTTCCACAAGGTGACAAACCATCCAACGCGCGTGCCGCAGACCATGACCGAGAAGATCCTCGCCCGTTGCAGCGGGCGCGACTTCGTGCACCCCGGCGACGAGATCGAGGCCCGGCCCGACGTGGTCATCAGCTACGACTTTCCCGGCTACACCGACGTGTTCTTCAAGGAGGCGCGCGAGGAGTTCGGCGTCGAGCAGGTGGCCACGCCCGAGCGCTATGTGCTGTTCATCGACCACATGGTGCCGGCGGCTTCGCCCAAGGAAGAAGAGCTGCACCGCGGCACCCGCGCCTGGGGCGCCGCGCAAGGCGTGCCGGTGCATGAACGCAAGGGCATCGGCCACCAGGTGTCGGCCGAGCTGGGCTATGCCACGCCGGGCGCCTTCATCGTGCACTTTGACGGCCATGTGAGCCAGCTGGGCGCCTTCGGGGCCTACGCCTTCGGGGCGCGCAAGGGCGTGCTGGAAGCCTATGTGTCCGAGACCATCGCGCTGCGGGTGCTGCCCACGGTCAAGGTGGTGATCACCGGCACGCTGCAGCCGGGCGTGATGGCGCGCGACGTGTTCCACCATCTGGTGCGGGTGATGGGGCCCTCGTCGTGCGCGTTCAAGGCGGTTGAACTGGCCGGCCCGGTGATCGATGCGATGAGCGTGGAAGGCCGGCAGACGCTGTGCGGCCAGGCCATGTTTCTCGGCGCCACCACCATGCTGGTGGCGCCCGATGCCCGCACCCGCGAGTGGCTGCAGGGCCGGCCCTGCCTGCAGGTGCCCGCGGTGCAGCCCGACGAAGACGCGGTGTACGAACGGGTGGTCACGGTGGACGTGTCGGCGCTGCAGCCCATCGTGGTGGTGCCGCCCAGCCCGGCCAACACCCGCGACCTGTCGGAGCACGTGGGCCTGGCCGTGCATGCGGGCTACCTGGGCTCTTGCGCCAGCGGCCGGCTGGAAGACCTGCGCATCGCAGCCCAGGTGCTGCGCGGCCGGCAGATCCAGCCGGGCTTCCAGCTGCATGTGGTGCCCACCTCGCAGGCCATCATGGCGCAGGCCGCACGTGAAGGGCTGATCGAGGCGCTGGTGGAAGCGGGCGCCTTCGTCAGCTCGCCCACCTGCGACTACTGCTACGGCCGCATCGCCACCATGGCCGACGGCCAGCGCGCGGTGTCCACCGGCACGCTGAACACGCCGGGCCGCATGGGCAGCGTGGACAGCGAGATCTACCTGTGCAACGCCGCCGTGGTGGCCGCCAGCGCGCTGGAAGGCTGCATCGCCGACCCGCGGCCTTACCTGGAGGCGTCGGCATGAGCGCGTTGAAGAACCTGCGCGGCCGCGTGGCCTGGGTGTTCGAGGAAGACGACTACGACATCGACCTCATCGTCGGCGTGCGCAACATCAAGATCACCGACCTGCAGGAACTGGCCGGCCTGGTGCTGGCCGACCAGGCGCCGGGCTTCGCGGCCACGGTGCAGCGTGGCGACCTGCTGGTGGGCGGCCGCAACTTCGGCTATGGCCACCCGCACTACCCGGCAATGCGGGCGATGCGCCACCTGGGCATTGCCGGCGTGGTGGCCGAGTCGTTTTCGCCCGGCTTTTTCCGCGGCGAGATCAGCATGGGTTTTCCGCTGGTCACCTGCCCCGGCATCCTGGCCGCGGCGCGGCGCGGCGACCTGCTGGAAGTGGACTGGGCCGCGCAGCAGGTGCAGCTGCCGGCGCTGGACCGCTCGCTGCCCATCGAGCCGCTGGGCGCTGCCGAGCGCGGCACGCTGGAGGCGGGCGGCCTCATTCCTTACCTCAAGGCGCGGCTGGCCCGCGCAACCGCACCCACCGGAGCACCGCATGACTGACACCTCACCCACGCTCAACCGCCAGCAGCTGCGCCGCCGTGTGCAAGGCGGCCCCACGGTCTGGTTCGCCGGTGCGCAGGATGCGCTATCGGCCCTGCTGGTGGACCAGTCGGACTTCGACGGCGTGTTCTCCACCGGCTTCGGCATCTCGGCCTCGCTGCTGGGCCAGCCCGACATGGAGCTGTACACGCTGAGCGAAAACGTGCAGGTGGTGGACCACATGGCCGCCGTGGTGCGCAAGCCCATCTTTGCCGATGCCGACACCGGCTACGGCAACGTGCTGAACATGGGCCGTACTGTGCGCGCCTTCGAGAAGGCCGGCGTGGCTGCGCTGTCCATCGAAGACCAGGTCAGCCCCAAGCGCTGCCCCGCGGCGGCCGCGCAGTCGCTGGTGGTGCCGCTGCACGAGGCGCTGGCCCGCATCCATGCCGCGGTGGACGCGCGGCAGGACCCCGATCTGCTGATCGTCGCGCGCACCGACGTGGCCGACCCGCAGGAAGCCATCGACCGCGCGGCGCGGCTGGCCGAGGCGGGCGCCGACCTGATCCAGCCGATCTCACGCACCTTCAGCCGTTACGAAGAGCTGGTGCGCCTGCGCGAGGCCTGCGGCCGGCCGCTGTCGCTGCAGCTGATGGAAGGCACCTGGATGGCCCGGCTCGACCGTGCGCAGATCGAAGCGGTGGCGGCCTTTGCCACCTATCCCATCGTCTCGCTGCTGACCATCGTGCATGCGATGCAGGCCAACCTGGCCGCGCTGGCGGCCCGCCGCGGTGAACCGATGGGCGAGCTGCCCTGCGGCCGCGCCACCATGGCGGCCTTCAAGCAGACCATCGGCTGGGAGCGGCTGGAACAACGCCAGGCCGCCTACGAAGCCACGGCCGCGCGCTGAGCCTGCCTTCACGACCCGAACCAGGAGACTTTCATGCAACACCACCGTCGCCGTGCGCTGGCGGCCGGGCTGGCCGGCGCTGCGCTGCTGGCCGCCGCCCCGGGCGCGCTGCTGGCCCAGCCGGCCTTTCCCAGCAAGCCCATCCGCATCATCGTGCCGTACCCGCCGGGCGGCGCCACCGACGTGGCGGCCCGGCTGCTGGCGCCGCGGCTGCAGGAAGAACTCAAGCAGACCGTGGTGGTGGAAAACCGGCCCGGTGCCAGCGGCAACCTGGGCATGGTCACGCTGCTGCAAAGCCCGGCCGATGGTCACACGCTGGCCATGAGCCTGACGGGCATGCTGTCCATCAACCCGGTGACCTTCAGCAAGGCCGGCTTCACCGCGGCCGACTTCGTGCCGGTGGCACGCGTGTCGCTGGCGCCGCTGGTGCTGGTGGTGCCGCCGGATTCACCGTTCAAGACCGTGGGCGACCTGGTGGCCGCGGGCAAGGCGGCCGGCAAGGGCGGCCTGCCTTATGGCTCGGCGGGCGCGGGCGGCCTGTCGCACCTGGCTTCCGAGATGCTCAATGCGCAGGCCAGCGGAAACTACACGCATGTGCCCTACAAGGGCGGCGCGCCGCTGGCGCAGGCGCTGATGACGGGCGAAGTCAAGTGGGGCCTGCTGGGCACCGCCGATGCACGCAGCTTCATCCAGGCCGGCAAGCTCAAGGCGCTGGGCCAGCTGCGCGCCACCCGCTCCGAGCTCTGGCCCGACGTGCCCACGCTGATCGAACAGGGCTCGCCGGGGGGTGTCGATTTCGACGTCTGGTTCGGCCTGGTGGCCCCGGCCCGGACGCCGACCGCGGCGGTGCAGCTGATCAACCAGAAGGTGGCGCAGATCGTCACCGAGCCCGAGTTCCGCAAGCGCCTGAACGAGATCGGCGGCGTCTCGCCGATGACCGGCAACACGCCCGCCGCCTTCAACGAAGTGCTGCAGCGCGAAGTCACGCTGCTGTCGAAGGCGGCCAAGGATCTGGGGCTGCAGCTGGATTGAGGGCCGCGGGGCCCCACGCTCAGATCTGCACCCGCGTGCCCAGCTCCACCACGCCGTTGTCCGGCAGCTTGAAGAACCCTGCCACGCTGCCGGCGTTGCGCGACATCATCGCGAACAGGGCTTCGCGCCAGTGGGCCATGCCGGTGCCGCGGGTGGGTATCACGATCTCGCGGCTCAGGAAGTACGAGGTGGCGGCCTGGTCGATCGGCAGGCCCTGCTGGGCGCAGAGTTCCAGCGCCTTGGGAATGTCCGGCTCGTCCATGAAGCCGAAGGTCACCTGCACCCGCCAGAAGCCCTTGACCAGGGGCGTGACCTGAACCCGGTGCGCTTCGTCCACCTTCGGAACTTCCTCAAACTGCACGTTGAGGATCAGGTTCGTCTCGTGCAGCACCTGGTAGTGCTTGATGTTGTGCATCAGCGCCTGCGGCACGGTTTCAGGGTTGGCGACCGCGTACACCGCGGTGCGCGCTGCACGGTGCGCGGTGTCGTCCTGCGACAGGGAGGTGATGAAGGGCAGCAGCTCGGGGTCGTCGCGCCGGATGTGGTCGATCAGCAGTTCGCGTCCGCGTCGCCAGGTGGTCATCACCGCAAAGATGGCGCCGCCCATGACCAGCGGGAACCAGCCGCCCTGCAGGATCTTGAGGGAGCACGAGATCACCAGCACCGCATCGACCACCAGGAAGACGGCGGTCGCGGCCAGCGCGACTGCGAGCGAATACTTCCACACATGGTGCACGACGAAGAACGTCAAGGCCGTGGTGATGAACATCGTGACCGTGACCGCGATGCCGTAGGCGGACGCCAGCGCGGATGAACTGCCGAAGCCCACGGTGGCCAGCAGCACCGCCACCATCACCACCCAGTTGACCAGCGGCACGTAGATCTGCCCGTACTCCTGGGACGTGTTGAGGATGCGCATGCGCGGCAGCAGGCCGAGCTGGATGGCCTGCCGCGTCATCGAGTAGGCGCCGGAGATGGTCGCCTGCGAGGCGATCACCGAGGCTGCCGTGGCCAGCAGCACCGCCGGAATCAGCAGATAGGTCGGAAAGAGGCGGTAGAACGGGCTTTCCAGCGCGGTGGGGTCGGCGATCAGCAAGGCACCCTGACCCATGTAGTTGAGCGCGAGCGAAGGCAGCACCAGGCCGGTCCAGGCCAGACGGATCGGCCGCGCCCCGAAGTGACCCATGTCGGCATACAGGGCTTCGGCGCCGGTGAGGGCCAGCACGATGGACCCCATGATCAGGAACAGGTGCCAGCCACGGGCCTGCAGAAAGTCGATGGCCTGCAGCGGATTGAGTGCCGCCAGGATGCCCGGCTGCGAGACCACCTGCAGCGCGCCCATGATGCCGAGCACCGTGAACCACAGGGTGATGACCGGGCCGAACAGCTTGCCCACCGTGCCGGTGCCAAAGCGCTGGGCCATGAACAGCACGACGATGATGGCCACCGAGATGGGCACGATGTAGGGCTCGAAGGCGGGTGTGATCGACCCCAGGCCTTCGACCGCACCCAGCACCGAGATGGCCGGCGTGATGACGCTGTCGCCGTAGAACAGCGCGGCGCCGAGCACGCCGATGACCAGCAGCGCCGTGCGCCGGGCCGGCGTGCCGTTGGCGGCCAGGGCCGTCAGCGCCATCACGCCACCTTCGCCGCGGTTGTCGGCCCGCAGGATCAGGATCACGTACTTCAGCGTGACCACCACCATCAGCGCCCAGAAGATCACCGAGACGGCACCGATGATGTTGGCCGCATCCAGCGGCACGCCGTGCGATGGGTTGAACACCTCCTTCATCGTGTACAGCGGGCTGGTGCCGATGTCGCCGTACACGACGCCCAGCGCCCCCAGCGTCAGCATGCCCAGGCCCTGACGGGATTCATTCGCGTTCATCTTGTCGCCGCCCTCGATCTCAAGGCCGCGTTTATAGGGCATCCGGCGTCTTGATGATTTCTTGATGCGGCGCGCCTGCATCTCTATGCCGTCTTGATGCCGGCTTCCATACGCTGACGGCTGGAAAAAAGAAGTTGGAGAACCCATGGACTTTGTCTTCCTCTTGGGGGCGGTCGCGATGTTCATTGCCTTGCTCGGCCTGGTGGCCGGTTGCGGCGCGCTGGGAGCACGCCCATGAGCTGGCTGTACTGGCTCGCCGGCCTGTCGGCGCTCGCACTGCTTGTTTACCTGCTGTATGCCCTGCTGAGGGCCGAGGAATTTTGATGAGTGCTCAAGCCTGGACCCTGCTGGGTGTGTTCCTGGTCGTGCTGGTGCTGCTGGCCTGGCCGCTGGGCCGCTGGCTCGCGGCGGTGGCCGAAGGTCGCCTGCCGCATTGGATGGCGCCGCTGGCGGCTGCCGAACGGGGCCTGTATCGGCTGGCGGGCGTCGACGCCCAGGCCAGCATGGGCTGGAAGTCCTACGCGCTGGCCCTGTTGTGCTTCAACGGGCTCGGATTCGTCGTCGTCTATGCGCTGCAGCGGCTGCAGGCCGTGCTGCCGCTCAACCCGGCCGGCATGGCGGCGGTCAGTCCCGACTCTTCCTTCAACACCGCCATCAGCTTTGTCAGCAACACCAACTGGCAGGGCTACAGCGGCGAAGCGACGATGAGCTACCTGACGCAGATGGTGGCGCTGGCGGGGCAGAATTTCTTCTCCGCGGCCACCGGCATCGTGGTGGTCATGGCCTTGATCCGGGCCTTCGCAGCCCGCTCGGCCACCGGGATCGGCAACTTCTGGGTCGACGTGACGCGGGTCACCGCCTATGTGCTGGTGCCGTTGTCGCTCGTGCTGGCGGTGGCGCTCGTCAGCCAGGGCGTGATCCAGAACTTCTCGCCCTACCAGGAAGCCACCACGCTGGAGGCCACCCGCTACCAGCAGCCGAAGGTGGACGCTGCCGGCCAGCCCGTGCTCGACGCGCAGGGCGCCCCGGTGATGGAGGACAAGACCAGCAGCACGCAAACCCTGCCGATGGGCCCGGTGGCTTCGCAGGAGGCCATCAAGATGCTGGGCACCAACGGTGGCGGCTTCTTCAACGCCAACTCGGCCCACCCGTACGAGAACCCCACGCCGCTGTCCAACTTGCTGCAGATGCTGGCGATCTTCGTGATCCCCACCGCGCTGGTGTTCATGTTCGGCCGCATGGTGGGTGACGTGCGCCAGGGCTGGGCGCTGCTGGCTGCGATGACGGCGATCTTCGTGGTGGCCGTGGTGGTGGTGACGGTGCAGGAACAGCAGGGAACGCCGGTGCTGGCGCAACTGGGCGTGGACCAGTCGGCCAGCGCGCAGCAGCCCGGCGGCAACATGGAAGGCAAGGAAGCGCGATTCGGCATCGCGGCCACCGGCCTGTTCGCGGCCATCACGACGGCCGCTTCCTGCGGTGCCGTCAATGGCATGCACGACTCGTTCACGCCCCTGGGCGGCGCCGTGCCGCTGGTGCTGATGCAGCTGGGCGAGGTGGTGTTCGGCGGCGTGGGCACGGGCCTGTACGGCATGCTGATCTTCGCCATCCTCACGGTGTTCATCGCCGGCCTGATGATCGGCCGCACGCCCGAATACCTGGGCAAGAAGATCGAGACCTACGAGATGAAGATGACGTCGATCGCCATCCTCGTCACGCCGGTCCTGGTGCTGGTCGGCGCCGCAGTGGCCGTGCTGGCCGAAGCCGGCAAGGCCGGCATCGCCAACCCGGGGCCGCACGGCTTTTCTGAAATCCTCTACGCCTTCACCTCGGCCGGCAACAACAACGGCAGCGCCTTTGCAGGACTGTCGGCCAACACGCCCTTCTACAACACGCTGCTGGGCATCGCGATGTGGTTCGGCCGCTTCGGCGTGATCGTGCCGGTGCTGGCCATCGCCGGCTCGCTGGCCGGCAAAAAGCGGATGGCCGTCACGGCCGGCACGCTGCCCACCCACGGGCCCCTGTTCGTGCTGCTGCTGATCGGCACCGTGCTGCTCGTCGGGCTGCTGAACTACGTGCCGGCGCTGGCCCTCGGCCCGGTCGTCGAGCACCTGATGCTCTGGTACCCGAAGTGAGGTCCCGCGTGGACAAGAACATGACTACTTCCAAAACGTTCTCCCTCTTCGATCCTGCCCTCGTCAAGCCGGCTGTCGTCTCGGCCTTCGGCAAGCTGGACCCGCGGGTGCAGTGGCGCAACCCCGTGATGTTCGTCGTCTATGTCGGCAGCATCCTCACCACCGCGCTGTGGGCGCAGGCCGTGGCCGGGCAGGGCGAGGCACCGCAGGGCTTCATCCTGGCCATCGCGCTGTGGCTGTGGTTCACCGTGCTGTTCGCCAACTTCGCCGAGGCGATGGCTGAAGGCCGCAGCAAGGCCCAGGCCTCGTCGCTGCGCGGCATGAAGCGCAAGACCATCGCCAAGGTGCTGAACCAGCCGCGCCACGGTTCTTCCTGGCATCCGCAGGAGGCCGAAGAACTGCGCAAGGGCGCGGTGGTGCTGGTGGAAGCCGGCGACACCATCCCGCTGGACGGCGAGGTGATCGAAGGCGTGGCCTCGGTGGACGAAAGCGCCATCACCGGCGAATCGGCCCCGGTCATCCGCGAGTCGGGCGGCGACTTCGCCTCGGTCACCGGCGGCACGCGCGTGCTGTCGGACTGGCTGGTGGTGCGCATCGACGTCAACCCGGGTGAGTCGTTCCTCGACCGCATGATCTCGATGGTGGAGGGCGCCAAGCGCCAGAAGACGCCCAACGAGATCGCGCTGACCATCCTGCTGGTGGCGCTGACCATCGTGTTCCTGGTGGTCACCGTCACGCTGCTGCCGTACTCGCTGTTCAGCGTGGGCGCGGCGGGGGCCGGCCAGCCGGTGTCGGTGACGGCGCTGATCGCGCTGCTGGTGTGCCTGATTCCCACCACCATCGGCGCGCTGCTGTCGGCCATCGGCGTGGCGGGCATGAGCCGCATGATGGCGGCCAACGTCATCGCCACCTCGGGCCGCGCGGTGGAAGCCGCCGGCGACGTGGACGTGCTGCTGCTGGACAAGACCGGCACCATCACCCTGGGCAACCGCCAGGCCTCGGCCTTCGTGCCGGCCAGCGGCGTGACCGAGCAGGCGCTGGCCGATGCGGCGCAGTTCGCCTCCATGGCCGACGAAACGCCCGAGGGCCGCAGCATCACCGTGCTGGCCAAGCAGAAGTTCAACCTGCGCGAACGTGAGCTGGCCGGCCAGCAGACCACCTTCGTGCCCTTCACCGCGCAAACGCGCATGAGCGGTGTCGACGTGCAGCAGCCCGACGGCAGCGTGCGCCAGCTGCGCAAGGGCGCCGGCGAGGCCATCCGCAAGCATGTGGAAGCGCTGGGCGGCCACTTCCCGGCCGACGTGCAGCAGGCCGCCAACGACGTCGCCAAGAAGGGCAGCACGCCGCTGGTGGTGGCCGACGGCACCCGTGTGCTGGGCGTGGTGGAGCTCAAGGACATCGTCAAGGGCGGCATCAAGGAGCGCTTTGCCGAGCTGCGCCGCATGGGCATCAAGACGGTGATGATCACCGGCGACAACCGCCTGACCGCCGCGGCCATCGCGGCCGAGGCCGGCGTGGACGACTTCCTGGCCGAGGCCACGCCCGAGGCCAAGCTGAAGATGATCCGCGACTACCAGGCCGAAGGCCGCCTGGTGGCCATGACCGGCGACGGTACCAACGACGCCCCCGCGCTGGCGCAGGCCGACGTGGCGGTGGCGATGAACACCGGCACCCAGGCCGCCAAGGAGGCCGGCAACATGGTGGACCTGGACAGCAACCCCACCAAGCTGCTGGAGATCGTCGAGACCGGCAAGCAGCTGCTGATGACGCGCGGCTCGCTGACCACCTTCTCCATCGCCAACGACGTGGCCAAGTACTTCGCCATCATCCCGGCGATGTTCGTCACCACCTATCCGCAGCTGGGTGCGCTGAACGTGATGGGCTTGTCCAGCCCGTCGTCGGCCATCCTGTCGGCGGTGATCTTCAACGCCATCGTCATCGTGTTCCTGATCCCGCTGGCGCTCAAGGGCGTGGCCTACCGCGCCGTCGGCGCCGCCGCGCTGCTGCGCCGCAACGTGCTGGTGTACGGCCTGGGCGGCCTGGTGGTGCCCTTCATCGGCATCAAGCTCATCGACCTGCTGCTGACGGCGGTCAACCTCGTTTGAAGGACGTTTCCATGACTGCGTATCTACGCCCCGTTCTCGTCGTGTTCGCGGCGCTCACCGTGCTCACCGGCATGGCTTATCCGCTGGCCGTCACCGGTGTGGCCCAGGCGCTGATGCCCCGGCAGGCCGCCGGCAGCCTGATCGAGCAGGACGGCAAGCTGGTGGGCTCCAGCCTGATCGGCCAGAACTTCACCGACCCCAAGTACCTGTGGGGCCGGCCCTCGGCCACCGGGCCGATGGCCAACAATGGCCTGGCCTCCGGCGGCTCGAACCAGGGACCGTTGAACCCGGCGCTGGCCGAGGCCGTGAAGGCCCGCATCGACGCGCTGCGCGCCGCCGACCCCGGCAACACCGCGCCGGTGCCGGTGGACCTGGTCACCGCTTCGGGCAGCGGGCTCGACCCGCATGTCAGCCCGGCGGGTGCCGCCTTCCAGGCTGCGCGCATCGCCCGGGTGCGCAACCTGCCGCTGTCGCGGGTGCAGCAGGTGATCGCCGAGCACACCCAGGCGCCGCTGTTCGGCTTTCTCGGCGAGCCGCGGGTCAACGTGCTGCAGGTCAACCTGAGCCTGGACGCCAACCGCCCTTGAGGGCCGGCCCGCAAACGTACGCTGCGGTGGCGCCCTGCATGGATGAAGCATGTCGTGCCGGCCCGGCTGTTCCACAGGCCATAGGGAGCCCTTGGCGATGCTGGTGAACTGCGTCGTCTACCGCCAGGGCAGCCGGCTGGAGGATGTGCCCCTGGAGCGCATCAGCGACTACCTCGACCAGCCGGGCTGCCTGGTGTGGGTCGCGTTGCGCGATCCTTCGGACGCGGAACTCGAGGTGATGCGGCGCGAGTTCGACCTGCCGCCGCTGGCCATCGAGGATGCCGGCCGCGGCCACCTGCGCCCCAAGATCGACGAATACGGCAATGCGCTGCTGGTGGTCATGCAACTGATCGAGTTCACCGGTGGCGAGCTCAACCTGGGCGAGGTGTCGGTCTTCGCCGGTCCGAACTATGTGCTGTCGGTGCGCCGCGGAAGCAGGCAGCACTTCCTGGGGGTGCGCGAGCGCTGCGAGCGCGATCCGGCGCTGCTGCAGCAGGGCCCGGGCTACGTGCTGTATGCCCTGATGGATGCGGTGATCGATCGCTACTTCCCGGTGCTGGAGCTGCTGCAGGGCGAGCTCGAGAGCATCGAGCGGCGCATCTTCGAGCCCGGTGCGGCACGCCGGAACATCGAGCGGCTGTACGACCTGAAGGGCCGTCTGCTGCAGCTGGAGCATGCCGTGGGCTCGCTGCTGCAGTTCTCCGGCAAGCTGCATGGCGGACGGGTGCCGGCGGTGTGCGTGAACACGCAAGCCTACTTTCGCGACCTCGGAGATCACCTGGCCCGCATCGCGGCGTCGGTCAACACCATCCGCGACACGATCGCCACGGCCATCATGGTGAACCTGTCGATGGTCACCATCGAAGAAGGCGAGGTCACCAAGCGCCTGGCCGCCTGGGCCGCCATCTTCGCGGTGGCCACGGCATTGGCCGGCATCTGGGGCATGAACTTCGAGTTCATGCCGGAGCTCAAGTGGCGCTGGGGCTACCCTGCAGCGCTCAGCCTCATCGTGGGTGCCGGCGCCACGGTCTGGTGGCGATTCCGCCGATCCGGCTGGCTGTGAAGATCCGCATTCCATGACCGACGAACAACGCCCCGACCCTGATGCGCTGCTGGCGCAGATCCGGCACGAAGAAGCCTCCGCCGCGCGTGGCCACCTGCGCATCTACTTCGGCTCTTCCGCCGGCGTGGGCAAGACCTACGCGATGCTGGTGGCCGCGCGCAAGCTGC
>CAKZXL010000200.1 GCA_937883885.1 uncultured Aquincola sp.
CGGCTGCGTGCGCGCGGCCGAACGCCTGCGTGCGGCGGGGCTGCCGTGCCCGGTGGTCTCGGTGGGCTCCACGCCCACGGCGCTGGCCGCCCAGTCGCTGCAGGGCGTGACCGAGCTGCGGGCCGGCGTGTATGTGTTGTTCGACCTGGTGATGCGCAACGTGGGCGTGTGCAGCGAAGGCGACATCGCGCTGAGCGTGCTCACCACCGTGATCGGCCACCAGGCCGACAAGGGCTGGGCCATCGTGGATGCCGGCTGGATGGCGATGAGCCGCGACCGCGGCACCGGCAAGCAGGCGCAGGACTTCGGCTACGGCCAGGTGTGCACGCTGGACGGCAGGCCGATGCCCGGCTGGCTGCTGTCATCGGCCAACCAGGAGCACGGCATCGTGTCGCTGGCCGAAGGCACTGCGTCAGACGTGGTGGCCCGCCTGCCCATCGGCACCCGCCTGCGCGTCCTGCCCAACCACGCCTGCGCCACCGGGGCGCAGTTTCCGCAATACCAGGCCTTGGCGCCGGAGGGCGGTCTGGCGGCCTGGGGGCGGTTCCACGGTTGGTAACCCCCAAATTGCAAGTTATGGCTGGCAATTTTGGCGCTGCTGAGCCAAACTGTCAGCCATGACTGGCACCGTACGTCTGCCCGATGAGTTGGGCCGCCAGCTTGCGGCCCGCCGCCAAGCGCTGCGCCTGAGCAAATCCCAGCTGGCACAGCGCGCTGGCAAAGTGCGCGAGGTGGTCTATCGCCTGGAGGCGGGCGAAGACAGCACCGTCTCGTCGCTGCTGGCGGTGATGGCTGCGCTGGGCCTGGCGCTGCGGCTGGAGCCGGTGGGATTGCCGACGGCCGCTGAGGTGGCCCGGCGCTTCCAGATGGACGAGGACTCCGATGACGTCGACACCCCTTGAGCCGCTGCCGGCCCGGTTGCGTGCGCTGGAGGTGTCCATCGGCGATGGGTCGGCGGCTGGCCAGTTGCTGAAGACGTCCGGCTACGAGTTCCGCTACCTCGACCCCACGGGCGACCAGCCCGCGGTGGCCTTGCTGATGCCGCCTGACGAGCGCCTGACCTGGCAGGACGGCGACCTGTTTGCGCCCATGGACCAGAACCTGCCAGAGGGCGATCTGTTCATGCGCATCCGCCAGCTGTTCCCCAAGCAGCCGATGACCCCGATGCACCTGCTGGCCCTGGTGGGCCGCAACGGCATCGGACGCCTCGGGTATCGCCTGCCCGGCGCGGCCGACGCTGCGCCGCCCCCGCCCATGGGCAAGGCTGCATTGCTGAAGACCCGCTACACGCCGCAGGTGTTCGACGACCTGGTGGCGGCCTACCTGAGCACCGGTGCCGGTATCGCCGGCCTGCAGCCCAAGATCATGGTGCCGGACCGCGCCACGGTGCCCATCCCTTCGCTGATCGTGAAGGCGGCCAGCCCGGCCTATCCCGGCTTGGCGGCCAATGAGTTCATGTGCCTGACGGCGGCCCGGCGCGCGGGCATCGACGTGCCGGGCTTCGCCCTGTCGGACGACGGCCAGATGCTGGTACTGGACCGCTTCGACATGGTGACCCACGATGATGGCCGGCTGGAGCGGCTGGGCTTCGAGGACATCGCGGCGCTCGCCGGCCTGCGTGTGCGTGATGTGCTGTCGGACCGCAAGTACCAGGGCAGTTACCAGCGCGTGGCCGAACTGCTGCGCCAGCTGCAATTGCACAGCGACAACCTGGAGAGGTTCTTTGCGCAGGTGGCATTTTCAGCCATGGTGCGTAACGGCGATGCGCACTTGAAGAACTTTGGCGTGCTGTACCGCAGCAGCCGCGACATCTGGCTGGCGCCGATGTTCGATGTGGTGACGACCACGGTCTACACCTACACGCGATACCCCGGCGGACCTGAGCTGCAGGATCACACGATGGCGTTGAAGCTGTGGGCCGGTCGGCATGCCACGCGCACTTACCCCACGCAGGCTGAGCTGGTCGATTTCGGGCGTCGTGTCTGTGGCGTCAGCCAGCCAATGGCGGTGCTGCGAGCCATCGCCCAGGGCATGAGCGAGACCTTGCAGGTGGTGCAGGTCGACGAACGCATGCCCACGGGCCTCGTGGACAAGATGCGCGGCGTGTGGGAAGAGGGGATGCTGCTGGCCCGCTGAACCGGCGGGCACACGGCGGATCAGCCGACCCGCCTGGCCTTGGCAATCACCGCATCGGCCGTGGCGGCCAGCTGGGCCTGCACGACGGGGTCGGTGACGGTGGTCAGCTCGTCCAGCGCCATGGCCAGCAGCTGCAGCTGGGTGCTCAACTGGTTGAGCTGCTCGGCGGCCTGGGCGGCTTCGGCCAGCACGCGGGCGGCTTCGGGCGGAAGAGGTTGAGGTTGCATGGCGGCGGGGGTGGTGAAGCACCAGGGGGCTGGCACCGCCATGCTAGGCGCGCAAGGGCGTTTTGCGCAGCCCCCCGACCCCCCTTGGAGGGGGACCCTTCATGCGTGGGGGGCGCTTTACCCGGGTTTACAGGCGAAAGACCTGCACCACCCCGGCCAGCCGCTGCGCCTGGTCCTTCAGGCTCTCGGCGGCGGCGGTGGACTGTTCCACCAGCGCCGCGTTCTGCTGCGTCATCTGGTCCAGCTGGGCCACGGCGGTGTTCACCTGGCCGATGCCTGAGCTTTGCTCGGCCGTGGCATGGGTGATCTCGCCGATGGTGTCGGTGACATGCTTGACCCGATCAACGATTTCCTTCATGGCGGCGCCCGCCTGCGTCACCAGCTGCGAGCCGCTTTCCACCCGCTCGACGCTGGCGCCGATCAGGCTCTTGATCTCCTTGGCCGCCTCGGCGCTGCGCTGGGCCAGCGTGCGCACCTCGCCGGCCACCACGGCAAAGCCGCGGCCCTGCTCGCCGGCGCGGGCGGCTTCCACCGCCGCGTTCAGCGCCAGGATGTTGGTCTGGAAA
>CAKZXL010000201.1 GCA_937883885.1 uncultured Aquincola sp.
ATCCTCAAGGCCAAGAAGGCCCTGGCCGACATGGCCTCGGGCGAGGTGCTGAAGGTGGTGGCCACCGACCCGTCGTCGACGCGCGACTTCCAGGCCTTTGCCAAGCAGACCGGCAACGAGCTGCTGGAGCAGACCGCCGCCGGTGGCGAGTTCACGCATTACTTGAAGCGCCGGTAGCTGTTACGCCCGGCGCCTGAAGATCAGAGGTCGATGCCCTTGAGGTATTCGCGGAAGCCGGGGCCCAGCGTCGGGTGCGCCAGCGCCAGGGCCACGTTGGCTTCCAGGAAGCCTTCCTTGCTGCCGCAGTCGTAGCGCTGGCCTTCGTAGCGGTAGGCAAACACCTTCTCGCGACGCAGCAAACCGGCGATGCCGTCGGTCAGCTGGATCTCGCCACCCACGCCACGCGGCTGGTTGGCAATCTCGTGGAACACGCCCGGCGTGAGGATGTAGCGGCCGGCCACGCCCAGGTTGCTCGGCGCGTTTTCGGGCGCCGGCTTCTCGACGATGCGGGTCAGGTCGAGCAGGCGGTCACTGACCGGCGTGCCGTCGACGATGCCGTAGCGGCGGGTGTGCTCGGGCGGCACTTCCTGCACCGCGATGATGGAGGCGCGCCATTCCTTGAACTGCTCGACCATCTGCGCCAGCACCGAAGGCTTGCCCACCATCAGGTCGTCGGCCAGCAGCACCGCGAAGGGCGAGTTGCCCACCAAGCGCTGCGCGCACAGCACGGCATGGCCCAGGCCCAGGGCCTGCGCCTGGCGCACGTAGATGCACTCCATGTCCTTGGGCTTGACGCTGTGAACCACATCCAGCAGCTCTTTCTTGCCCGCTTGTTCAAGGGCTACTTCGAGCTCGAACGTCATGTCAAAGTGGTCTTCGATCGGCCGCTTGTGCCGACCGGTGACGAAGATCATTTCCCGAACGCCTGCGGCGTAAGCCTCTTCCACGGCGTATTGGATCAGCGGCTTGTCCACCACGGGCAGCATCTCCTTCGGCTGCGCCTTCGTGGCCGGGAGAAAGCGGGTACCCAGGCCTGCTACGGGAAAGATGGCTTTTGTGACCGGCATAAAACGTTGAAGGTGAGGGAGTGAGTTTGATTGTGGCACGCAGAAAATATGCCATTGGGCAAGTTTGCCTACAGCCTGTGACATGGACGTTTTGATTCTCGACACGTTCGATGCCCAGGTGATGCAGTGGCTGTCCGACCGGCACCGCGTGCACCATGCGCCTGAACTGGCGCACGACCCCGAAGGCCTGCGCCATGCACTGATCACCACCTCGGCGCTGGTGGCGCCGGCCTCCATGCGCATCGACGGCCAGCTGCTCAGTGCCGCGCCCCACCTGCGGGCGGTGGCGCGCATCGGCACTGGCAGCGCTGCGCCCATCGACTTCGATGCCTGCGAACGCGCCGGCGTGGAAGTGGTGCGCAACGGCGCCGCCCATGCCGCCGCCCATGCCGAGTTCGCCATCGGCGCGCTGCTGGCGCAGTGGCGCCACGGCGAAGGCGCGCTGGCTGCCGGCGGCGAAGCCCGCGAGATCGGCGGTGCCACGGTGGGCCTGTTCGGCATGCAGCCGGGCTCGCGCGCGCTGGCCTCGCTGCTGCAGGCCTTTGGTGCGCGCGTGGTGGGCTACGACCCCTCGTTGCACGCCAGCGATGCCTTGTGGGTGCGCTGGCAGGTCGAGCCGCTGCCGCTGCGCGACTTCATGGCGGCCTGCGACGCGGTGTGCGTGCTGCTGCCCATGTTCAGCCGCTATCGCGGCCTGCTGGGCGAGCGGGTGCTGGCCAGCTGCAAGCCGGGCCAGGCGCTGGTGAGCCTGACGCATGCCTCGGTGTTCGACGAACCGGCCCTGGCCGAAGCCATGGGCGATGGCCGCGTGGCCGGCGTGTGGTTCGACGACGCCGAGCCCGAACTGCTGGAGCCGGGCCGGCCCCTGCATGGCCTGCCGGGCTTGCACGTGTCGCCGCGGCTGGCGCAAGCCACGCGCGAGTCGCGCGAGCGCAGCGCCTGGGCCGTGGCCCGCCGCATCGACGCGCTTCTGGCTCCCTGGGCCCGCCAGGGCCAAAGCACCACGGCCGCGCCCTGGATGGCGCTGGCGCCGCGGGCAGCCTGAGCCACCGCAGCGCGCTTGGGGGCGACCTCAATCCCGCCGGGCCGCCCCAAGGGACTGAGCTCCCCCTCGGGGGGGCGCGAGCGCAGCGAGCTTGGGGGCGACCTCAATCCCGCCGGGCCGCCCCAAGGGACTGAGCTCCCCCTCGGGGGGACGCGAGCGCAGCGAGCTTGGGGGCTGGCACCACGTCAAGCAGTTGCTTCCAGCCGCGCAGCCTGCGCCTGCAGCCGCTGCACCGTCTGGCTGAAATCGGCCAGGCGCTGCTTCTCCTGCTCCACCACCGCCGCCGGGGCGCGGGCGACGAAGCTCTCGTTGCCCAGCTTGACCGTGGCCTTGGTGATCTCGCCTTCCAGCCGCGCGATTTCTTTGGCCAGGCGCGCCTTCTCGGCGGCCACGTCCACTTCCACGTGCAGCGCCAGGCGGATGTCGCCCAGCACCGACACCGGCGCAGTGGCGGTGGCTTGGTCGAAGGCGGCTTCATCGGCCAGCACCTGCACGTCGGACAGCTTGGCCAGCGCCTTCAGCAGCGGGGCCACCTGCTGCACGAATTCGGCGTCGCCCAGCGTGATCAGCGGCGCCCGCTCGGCGGGCGAGAGGTTCATCTCGGCGCGCAGGTTGCGGCAGGCGCCCACCGTGGCCTTGAGCCGCGCCATCCAGGCGATGGCGGCTTCGTCGATCTTCTCGGGCTGGGCCTGCGGATAGGCGGCGGTGACGATGGACGGGCCCTGCCGGCCGGCCACCGGCGCCACCGTGTTCCACAGCTCGGCGGTGATGAAGGGCGTGATCGGGTGCAGCAGCCGCAGCACCGCTTCCAGCGTGCGGATCAGCGTGCGGCGGGTGGCGCGCTGCTGGGCCTCGGTGCCGGTCTGGATCTGCACCTTGGCCACTTCCAGGTACCAGTCGCAGTACTCGTCCCACACGAAGCTGTAGATCGTGTTGGCCACGTTGTCGAGGCGGTACTCGGCAAAGCCCTGGGCCACCGCGGCTTCCACCTTCTGCAGCTCGCTGCTGATCCAGCGGTCGGCCTGGCTGAACTGCATGTAGCCGTGGAAGGCGCCGCCGGGCGCACATTCGGCCTTGGTGTGCTCGGCCAGGCCGCAGTCCTGGCCTTCGCAGTTCATCAGCACGAAGCGGGTGGCGTTCCAGAGCTTGTTGCAGAAGTTGCGGTAGCCCTCGCAGCGCTTGCTGTCGAAGTTGACGCTGCGGCCCAGCGTGGCCATGGCCGCGAAGGTGAAGCGCAGCGCATCGGCGCCGTAGGCCGGAATGCCCGCCGGAAACTCCTTCTCGGTGGCCTTGCGCACCTTGGGCGCCGTCTCGGGCTTGCGCAGGCCCACCACGCGCTTGTCCAGCAGTGGCGCCAGCTCGATGCCGTCGATCAGGTCCACCGGGTCGAGCACGTTGCCTTCGCTCTTGCTCATCTTCTTGCCCTGCGCATCCAGCACCAGGCCGTGGATGTACACGTGGCGGAAGGGCACCTGACCGGTGAAGTGCTTGGTCATCATGATCATCCGGGCCACCCAGAAGAAGATGATGTCGTAGCCGGTGACCAGCACGCTGCTGGGCAGGAAGAGGTCTTGCTCGATGGTCTTCTCGGGCCAGCCCAGGGTGCTGAAGGGCACCAGCGCCGACGAGTACCAGGTGTCCAGCACGTCTTCGTCGCGGCGCAGCGCGCCGGTGTAGCCGGCGGCCGTGGCCCGCTCACGCGCTTGCTCTTCACTGCGGGCGACGAAGAGTTCGCCGCCGTCGCCGTACCAGGCCGGAATCTGGTGGCCCCACCACAGCTGGCGGCTGATGCACCAGTCCTGGATGTTCTTCATCCACTGGTTGTAGGTGTTCACCCAGTTCTCGGGCACGAACTTCACCTCGCCCGAAGAGACGGCCTCGATGGCTTCTTCGGCGATGCTCTTGCCGTTGTGGCCGGCCTTGCTCATGGCCACGAACCACTGGTCGGTGAGCATGGGCTCGATCACCTGGCCGGTGCGGGCGCAGCGCGGCACCATCAGCTTGTGCTTCTTCACCTCCACCAGCAGGCCTTCGGCCTCCAGCTGGGCGACGATCTGCTTGCGCGCGACGAAGCGGTCCAGGCCCACGTAGGCGGCCGGGATCTCGGGCACTTCGGCGCCGCTGACCTTGGCTTCCAGGTCGAAGATGGTGAGCATGGGCAAGCCATGCCGCAGGCCCACCTGGTAGTCGTTGGTGTCGTGGGCCGGGGTGACCTTGACCACGCCGGTGCCGAAGGCCTTGTCCACGTAGTCGTCGGCGATCACCGGCACCAGGCGGCCGGTGACGGGCAAGCGCACCTGCTGGCCGATCAGGTGGGTGTAGCGCTCGTCTTCCGGGTGCACCATCACCGCGGTGTCGCCCAACAAGGTTTCGGGCCGGGTGGTGGCCACCACCAGCGACTCGGTGCTGCCCTCGATCGGGTAGCGGATGTGCCACAGGTGGCCTTCTTCCTCTTCGCTTTCCACCTCCAGGTCGGAGACGGCGCTCTTGAGGATCGGGTCCCAGCTCACCAGCCGCTTGCCGCGGTAGATCAGGCCTTCTTCGTACAGGCGCACGAAGGTTTCAGTCACCACCTTGGACAGCTTGTCGTCCATGGTGAAGTACTCATGGTTCCAGCTCACGCTGTCGCCCATGCGGCGCATCTGCTGCGTGATGGTGGAGCCGCTTTGCTGCTTCCACTCCCACACACGCGCGACGAAGTTCTTGCGGCCCAGGTCGTGGCGGCTCTGGCCCTGGTCCTGCAGCTGGCGCTCCACCACGATCTGCGTGGCGATGCCGGCGTGGTCGGTGCCCGGCACCCACAGCGTGTTGAAGCCGCGCATGCGGTGGTAGCGCGTCAACGAGTCCATGATGGTCTGGTTGAACGCATGGCCCATGTGCAGCGTGCCCGTCACGTTGGGCGGCGGCAGCTGGATGCTGAAGCTGGGCTTGGCCGCATCCAGCGTGGGCTCATAGACGCCGCTCTTCTCCCACAGCGGCCCCCAGTGGGCCTCGATCGCGGCGGGTTCGAAGGACTTGGCGAGTTCGGTCATGGCAGGAAAGTCCGGTGCGCCGGCCCGCGGTGGCGGGCTGGCGCGAGGGCGTTGCAGGGGATGACCGATTGTAGGCGGGGCTACATCAGCAGATGCTCGCCGGCGTTGTCGCCGCCCAGGATGACGTAGTTGACCCGCCGCACGTCGGCCAGGCCCGTGCCGCCGGCGTACGAGATGGAGCTTTGCAGGTCTTCGCGCATCTCGCGCAGGGTGTCGGCCAGGCGGCCCTTGACCGGCTCCAGGATGCGCTTGCCTTCCACGTGCTTGTACTCGCCCTTGTTGAAGTCGGACGCCGAGCCGTAGTACTCCTTGTACAGCTTGCCGTCGACTTCCACCGTCTGGCCGGGTGACTCTTCATGGCCGGCGAACAGCGAGCCGATCATCACCATGCTGGCGCCGAAGCGCACGCTCTTGGCGATGTCGCCATGGTCGCGGATGCCGCCGTCCGCGATGATGGGCTTGGTGGCCACGCGCGAGCACCACTTCAGCGCCGACAGCTGCCAGCCGCCGGTGCCGAAACCCGTCTTCAGCCGGGTGATGCACACCTTGCCGGGGCCGATGCCCACCTTGGTGGCGTCGGCGCCCCAGTTCTCCAGGTCGATCACCGCCTCGGGCGTGCCCACGTTGCCGGCGATCACGAAGGTCTTGGGCAGCTTGTGCTTGATGTGCTCGATGGTGCGGCGCACGCTCTCGGCATGGCCGTGGGCGATGTCGATGGTGATGTAGTCGGCGCCCACGCCTTCGGCGGCCAGGCGGTCGATCACCTCGAAGTCGGCCGGCTTGACGCCCGAACTGATCGAGACGAACAGCCCCTTGTCGCGCATGCGGCGGGCATAGGCCACGTTGTCCACGTCGAAGCGGTGCATCACGTAGAAGTAGCCGTTGGCCGCCAGCCACTGGCTGATCGGCTCATCGACCACCGTCTTCATGTTGGCCGGCACCACCGGCAGGTTGAAGCGGCGGCCGCCGAACTCGATGGACGTGTCGCACTCGCTGCGGCTGTCCACGCGGCACTTGCGCGGCAGCAGCAGCACGTTGTCGTAGTCGAAGATTTCCATGG